>JBJXEC010000121.1:0-5063 GCA_046155125.1 Sphingomonas sp.
CCCCTATTTCCGCGGCGGCGCTCACAACGTGCTTGCGTGCAATGCTCAAGCTCGGGCCATTACAACCTGAGCGGCAAATGTCGGCCACGCAAGTAGCTGACGTTACAAGATTTTGGCGGAGACGGAGGGATTCGAACCCTCGGTACCAGTAAACCCGGTACGGCGGTTTAGCAAACCGCTGGTTTCAGCCACTCACCCACGTCTCCGGCTGGCAGCAAGCGGGCGCTATAGACAAGCCAGCCGCGCCAATCAACAGCGACGGCGATTCAATCGGGCGCGAATTCGATTCGGGTCGTCGCCTGTTCATTGCAGGCTAAGGCGCGCAGTCGCTAGTAGGTTATCCCAAATGAACAAAGGGGATTAATGAGATGCGGCGATTTTTGGCGGTTTTCGCCGCAGCGATGGCCCTGGCAACGAGCGCTCCGTCAATAGCGCAGGTGCGCACGGTCGATCCCAATACCGCGATCGACAGCGATCTGGCGCGCGGGGCCAGGCAGCAATCGCCAACGCCCGCGCCGCAGAATGACCCGCGCTTTGGCGATCCTGTCCCCGCAGAGCCCACGCCCGGGCAAAACGCGACAACCGCACCGGCTTCGGCCTCTGGCACACCCGCTGAAACCGCTCCGACGCAGACCACACAAGCCGCGCAGACTTATCAGCGCAAGGATTTGCTGAGCGCCGCCGAAGGCGTGTTCGGCAAGGGCGCGGAAGGTCTTGCGGGCCTGCTGGAGAAAATCCTCAAGGATCAGGGCGAGCCCAACGCCTATATCGCCGGGCGTGAGGCATCGGGCGCCGTCGTCGTCGGATTGCGTTATGGGTCAGGCCTGATGACGCACAAGATCGAGGGCGACCTGCCCGTGTTCTGGACGGGGCCATCGGTTGGCTTCGATCTGGGCGGCAACGCCTCCAAGGTCTTTGTGCTGGTGTACAACCTCTACGATTCCGAAGAAATTTTCCGCCGCTATCCTGAGGGCGAGGGCCATTTGTACTTTGTCGGGGGATTTTCGGCGACGTATCTGCGCCGCGGCAACACGGTGCTAATCCCCGTCCGGCTCGGCGTCGGGCTGCGGGCGGGCGTCAATATCGGGTATATGAAGTTCAGCAAAAAGGCAAAGTGGCTGCCCTTTTAAGGCCTCGTGCCTCAGCCAAAGGCCGTGCTTTCAAAGCGGATGGGCTCGCCGGTTGCGGCGGGCGCGAGCGCGCCATCCCACATCACCGTGTTGCCACGAATAATGGTGCCAATCGGGCGACCGGTGAGCGTCATGCCGGTAAAGGGTGACCAGCCACAGCGCGAGGCGAGCCAGCTTTCCTCAACGGTCCACTGCGCCTTCAAGTCAACGATGGTGAAATCGGCATCATAGCCGGCTGCAATCCGCCCCTTGCCTACCAATCCGAACACCCGCTGCGGGCCAGCACTTGTCAGGTCGATAACGCGCTGCAACGTCACGCGGCCATTGGCCACATGGTCCAGCATCAGCGGCAGCAACGTCTGCACACCGGGCATGCCGCTTGGCGATTCGGGATAGGGGCGCGCCTTTTCCGCCATCGTGTGGGGCGCATGATCGGAGCCGATAACATCGGCCACGCCCTGGTTGAGGAAATGCCACAGCCCGTCGCGGTGGGCGCCTGAGCGAATCGGCGGGTTCATTTGCGCATAAGTACCAAGGCGGGGATAGGCCTCCTCCCCCGCCAATGTCAGATGTTGAGGTGTGAGCTCACAAGTGGCGATGTCCTTGTGCTGGGCGAGCAGTGCCAGCTCATCTGGCGTCGTGACGTGCAGCACATGGATGCACCGTTTGGCAGCCTGGGCCAGCGCCAATATGCGCCGCGTCGCGCGAATTGCGCTTTCGTCATCACGCCATACGGGGTGCGACGAGGGATCGCCCGCGATCCGCTCCCCCAGCCGGGCCTGCATACGCGGCTCATCCTCGGCATGGATCGCCACGCGCCGATGCCCGGAGGCGAGCACCGCTGCCAGCGATTCATCGTCGGAGACGAGCAGGTCACCGGTTGAAGCACCCATGAAAATCTTGACGCCGGCCGTCCCCGGCAACCGCTCCAGCTCGGCTAGCTCCGCTGCATTATGGTGCGTGGCGCCAACATAAAACGCATGGTCGCACCACATCCGGTGGCGCGCGCGCGCGAGCTTGTCGGCAACCGCCTCGGCACTGTCAGTGTTGGGCTTGGTGTTCGGCATTTCGAACACAGCGGTCACGCCGCCAAGCACTGCGGCCCTGCTGCCGCTTTCAAGATCCTCCTTGTGCTCAAGGCCGGGCTCGCGGAAATGGACTTGCGTGTCGATAACGCCCGGCAGGATATCAAGGCCAGTACAGTCCATCGTCTCGCCTGCATCGCCGATGCTGCCAATCGCCGTAATACGCCCCGCCGTCACGCCGACGTCTGCGAGCATCGGCCCCGAGGGCGTGTGCACCGTCCCTCCGGCAAGCTTCAAATCGAAGCGCATGCGGAAAAATCCTTTCGCTGGCTGCCCCCACTCCCTACCTCGATTACATGACCGACACCAGACACCCAACTATGCTCGCGGACCGCGCCGTGCTCCGTATCTCAGGTGATGATCCGCGCGGGTTCCTGCAGGGGCTCGTTACGCAGGATATGGACGCCCTGTCCCCGACGACGCCGCTGTACACCGCCCTGTTGACGCCGCAGGGAAAAGCGCTGTTCGATTTCATTATGTGGGACGACGACGGCGAGGCGGTTTTGATCGATTGTGAGGCTGGCAGGGCCGCCGCGCTCGCCCAGCGCTTGTCAATCTATCGGCTGCGGCGCGCGGTGGTGATTGAGCCGCTTTCGGACGGTCGCGTCCATTGGGCGCCGGACGGATGCGAACGCGTTGGCGGGGACAAGGGCGTCGGCGGGGACGAAGGCGTCGGCGGGGACAGGGGCGTGCCCGATCCGCGCCTTGCCGCGTTGGGGCGGCGCTGGATTGGCGATGCGGGCATGCCGGCGCTTGGCTGGCACGCGCACCGGCTGCGGTTGGGCGTTACCGAAGGCGTGGCTGAGCTCGGCGACGGCAGCACGCTGTGGTTGGAGTGCAACGCGCATGAGCTGCGCGGTGTCAGCTTTACCAAGGGCTGCTATGTTGGTCAGGAAAATACGGCCCGGATGCATCACCGGGCAAAGGTGGCACGCCGGCTTGCGGTGGCGCCGCTTGGGCTGCCGAATGACCGGGCGCGTGCCAACTATCCAGAATTTGGCCTATCGGTCGAGCGGCGCCCGGTGAGCGATTGGGGCGACGCGCTTAAGCCCGCATGGCTTGTACCAGCGCTTGCCGATCAGCGCCCCACCGACGAATAGGCAAAGCCTGCGCGTTCCACGTCCGCCGGATCGTAGATGTTGCGCAAATCGACCAGCACCGGACTGGCCATGAGGCCCGCCAAGCGTTTCAAATCAAGCGCACGAAACACGTCCCATTCCGTGACGATGACGACCGCGTCGGCGCCCGTGGCGGCTTCATAGGCATCACGGCAATAGGTTATCGATGGCATCAGCGCCTTGGCCATCTCCATGCCTTCAGGGTCAAAACCGGCGACTGTCGCGCCGGAATCGAGCAGGCTCTGAACGACCGACAGGCTTGGGGCATCGCGCATGTCGTCAGTGTTGGGCTTGAACGTCAGGCCAAGCACCGCGACCTTCTTGCCGCGCGCATCGCCACCAAGCGCCTGAATGACCTTGCGCCCCCTCGCGCGCTTGCGGCTGTCATTGACCTGAACGACCGCCTCGACGATCCTCAGCGGCGTCTCAAAGTCCTCGGCGGTCTTCAGCAGCGCTAGTGTATCCTTGGGAAAGCACGATCCGCCATAACCCGGCCCGGCATGGAGGAACTTGGCGCCGATGCGGTTATCAAGCCCTATGCCGCGCGAGACTTCCTGCACATTGGCGCCGGTTGCCTCGCACAGATCCGCAATTTCATTGATGAAGGTGATCTTGGTCGCGAGAAACGCGTTCGCGGCATATTTTATCAGCTCGGCAGTCCGCCGCCCGGTGAACAATATCGGGCTCTCGTTCAGATAGAGCGGCCGATATACATCGCGCATTACCCCGCGCGCGCGCTCATCTTCAGTGCCAATAACAATGCGGTCGGGCCGCTTGAAGTCGCCAATCGCTGCACCTTCGCGCAGGAATTCCGGGTTGGAGACCACCGCGACAGGAATGTCAGGACAAAGCTCGCGGAAAATCTCTTCCACCCGGTCGCCCGTGCCGACAGGGACAGTCGATTTCGTTACGACAACCGTTGGCCGAGTGATGGCTGCGGCAATTTCTCGGGCTGCATCAAAGACATAGGTAAGATCAGCGTGACCATCACCGCGCCGCGAGGGCGTGCCAACAGCGATGAAGATTGCATCGGCGTCTTTGACCGACTCGCTGAGCGCTGTCGTAAACCGCAATCGCCCGGCCGCCACATTGGCGCCAACCAGACCTTCGAGCCCGGGCTCGTAAATCGGCATGCGGCCAGATTCGAGCGCGGCGATCTTGCCCGAATCTTTGTCGACACAAACGACATCATGACCAAAATCGGACAGACAGGCCCCCGAGACGAGGCCGACATAGCCCGAGCCGATCATCGTGATACGCATGCCGCCACCCCGTTCAATTCAAGTGCTGGCCAACTGCTTTACCAGCCGCCCGGTAATCCGGTTTGCGGATAAGTTAAGCAGCGCAGCGGCGTCAACCGCTGCCCGCGAGGCGATGGCCGCCACAAACAAACAGGGGAGCCAGCAGACGCCGACTCCCCCAAATGTCCAATAGGTCAGACTTAGTTGCCCGAGCCTGGCCCGTAGTTGATTTCCACGCGACGGTTCTGCACTTCGCGAACGCCGTCGGCGGTCTGCACGCGGGGCTGGCCTTCGCCAAATGCCTGCGTGGTGATGACGCCCTCAGGAATCGAGTGTGCAGCCATGTAAGCCTTGACCGCGTTAGCGCGACGCTGCGACAGACCGACATTGTACTGCACCGAACCGGAACGGTCCGCGTGGCCAGCCAGCATGACCTGAGCGTTACCGCAATTGCCATAAGCAGCCACGGCGTTGTCCAGGATTCCCGCT
>JBJXEC010000122.1:0-8073 GCA_046155125.1 Sphingomonas sp.
GGTGTCTTTATAGTCGGGCGCTTCGGTCATGGTCGCTCGCGGCTTAGGATGTCGCGGGCGCGGGCGCAATCGGCGTCCATCTGCGCCATCAGCGCGTCCAGCGTGTCGAACTTGGCTTCGGGGCGCAAATAGGCGATGAGCTGCACCTCGATTGTCTGCCCGTAGAGATCGTCGGCAAAGTCGAAGAAATAGACCTCAAGCAGTTCCTTGGGCGGATCGAACGAGGGGCGGATGCCGATATTGGCGGCCCCCTCAAGCACGCGCCCGTCGGGCAGTCGCCCGCGCACCGCATAAATCCCGTATCTGGGCCGGAGATAACTGCCAAGCGCGAGATTCGCGGTGGGGTAGCCAATGGTGCGGCCACGCTTATCGCCGTGCTGCACCACGCCTTCGATAGCGAAGGGCCGGGTGAGCAGCGCTGCCGCGCCCGCCGGATCACCCGACTGAAGCAAGTCGCGGATGCGGCTGGAGGAAACCGCCGTGTCGCCAGCGTTCACCGCGCCAACGGTCGCGACGGAGAAGCCGTGCTCTGCCCCAAGTGCTGCCAGCACGCCAACATTGCCGCCGCGCTTGTGGCCAAAGGTGAAGTCGTCGCCCGTCACCACGCCCGCAACACCCAGATGAGCGACCAGCCGCTCCGCCACGAAATCCGGCGCTGACAGCCCTGCGAGTGTGGTATCGAAGGCAAACACCACCATTGCATCTGCGCCCGCTGCGCCGAACAATCGCTCGCGCTGGTCAAGCGTGGTCAGTCGGAACGGCGCAGCGTCGGGCTGAAAATAACGCACCGGGTGCGGATCGAAGGTCGCGACCAGCGCTGGCAGGCCCGCCGCGCGCGCTTGCGACACAGCGCGGCCGACAACCGCCTGATGGCCCAGATGAAACCCATCGAAATTGCCAAGCGCAACGATGCCCCCGCGAAATCGCTCCGGCACCGGCGCGCCACCGTCAAGACGCTCCATGCGGGCGGGCTATAAGGGTGCGGCGGCAGGAGCGCCAGTGGCAGCGGCGGGCCGCCGCGTCGGTGGCAGCGGCGGATTTAGCGGCACCATCCCGGCGCGCAGGACGCGCAGCACGTTGCCGCCCATCACCTTGGCGATATCTTGCGGCGCAAAACCCCGGTCGACCAGCGCCTGGGTCACGACGGCCAGCTGCGATACGTCGAACCCCGTCGTCACCGCACCGTCGAAATCGGAGCCAAGCCCGACATGGTCGATGCCAACCAAATCGCGGACATGGGCAATGGCCGCCACCGCGCCGCGCGGGTCGGTGCCGCAAATCGCCGCATCCCAATAGCCGATGCCGATAACACCGCCAGTGCGCGCGATGCCCTTGATCTCGTCGTCCGTCAGGTTGCGGTTGACTTTGCAGGTCGCCTGCACGCCGCCGTGGCTGGAGACGAGCGGACGCTTGGCCATCGCGATAACCTCGGCCACCGTCCGATGGCTCGAATGCGCGACATCGACGACCATCCCCAGCGCCTCCATCCGCCGCACGACCTGACGCCCGAGCGGCGTCAGCCCGCCCTTTGCCTCGCCGTGCATCGAGCCCGCCACCTCATTGTCGAAAAAATGCGCAAGGCCCGCCATGCGGAACCCCGCCTCATACAACCGGGTGAGGTTGTCGAGCTTGCCCTCGATGTCCTGCAACCCCTCGATCGACAACAGCCCGCCAACCACCTGCTTGCCTGCTGCCCGGTCCACCAGCAGCTGATCGAGCGCGGCCGCGCTATCAATCACGCGCAGCCTGCCGCCTGAGTTTTGCGCAAACCCGCGCAGCTTTTCAGCATGCCATAGCGAGCGTTCCAGCAATGAGCCCCAGGTGCGCGGCGGCTGCCCATTGGCGATGGTCAGCAGCGTAATGTTGTCGGTGTTGGCCGGGTTCGCGTCGTAATTCTGGTTCTTGGGTGTCTTCGAGACCGACGAGAATATTTGTAGCGCGACATTGCCAACGAGAAGGCGCGGCAGATCCACCTGCCCCTGCGCCGACCGGCTGAGCAGATTGCGCCGCCATAACAGCGTATCAGCGTGCATGTCAGCGATGTGCAACGTCTGGTGGAGGCCGCGGGTCGCCGGCGACACTTTGGGCAGGGGCACCGACACGACCTTGTTCATCGAGCGCTCGACAATGCCCGGCGCAAAGCTGAAAAAGCCAATCGCGACCAGGATGACCAGCGCCAGCGCCCCAAACAACATTCTGCGGATCATGGTGCGCGCTCCAGCGTCACATAACTATAGGCGGGAATGGCGCCAATCGCGGGATGGTCCGCGCGCGCCATTTCGCGCCAGCCAAGGAACGGCGGCACCACCGCATCGCCCGGTGGCGACACATGCACCTCGGTCAGCTCGATGCGGCCAGCATGGGGCAAAAACGCTGCGAACACCGCTGTGCCACCGATAATGGCCGCCTCGGCCCCTGTGAGCGCCAGGGCGCTGTCCACATCGCGCACAGGCTCTGCACCCACCGCGCGCCAATCCGGACAGCGTGTGAGGACGATATGGCGCCTGCCGGGCAAGGGCGCTGGAAAACTCTCGAACGTCTTGCGGCCCATGATCATCGGTTTGCCCATCGTCATCGCCTTGAAACGGCGCTGCTCGCCTGGAATGTGCCAGGGAATGGAGCCATTGGCGCCAATCACGCCATTGTCGGCGCGCGCCAGATGAAAGACGATCAAACCGCCACCGGCGCGGCGATGTGGGGCGCCGCGACATAATCATGGAGCACGAAGTCTTCATACGCATAGCCGTCAATGCCATCGGGTTTGCGCAGGATCTCAAGCCTTGGAAGCGGGCCGGGTGATCGCGTCAGCTGCAACCGCGCCTGTTCAAGATGGTTCAGGTACAAATGGCAATCGCCGCCGGTCCAGATAAAGTCGCCAGCCTGCAGCCCGGCCTGCTGCGCAAGCATGTGCGTGAGCAGCGCATAGCTTGCGATATTGAACGGCACGCCCAGAAACACGTCGGCCGAGCGCTGATAGAGCTGGAGCGAGAGCTTGCCATTCGCGACATACGTCTGGAACAGGCAATGGCAGGGCGCGAGCGCCATTGCGTGGAGATCACCGGGGTTCCACGCGCTCACGATCTGGCGGCGCGATGCGGGGTTGGTTTTGATCTGTTCCAGCAGCTCGGCGATCTGGTCGATATGGCGCCCGTCGCTTGCTGCCCAGTCGCGCCACTGCTTGCCGTAAATCGGCCCAAGGTCACCATCCTCGCGCGCCCATTCGTCCCAAATGCCGACGCGCCGCTCCTGCAACCAGCGCACATTGGTGTTGCCGCGCAGGAACCATAACAGCTCGACGATGATTGACCGCAAATGGAGTTTCTTAGTCGTGAGCGCGGGGAAACCTTGCGTCAGATCAAACCGCAGCTGGTGCCCAAAGACCGACAATGTGCCCACGCCGGTGCGGTCGGCAGTTTCCACCCCCTCATCAAGGATTCGCTGCATCAAGTCGAGGTAGGCACGCATGCTACCCGACTAGCGCGCGCGGTCGGCCTCGCCAAGCAATCTTGCACCAGTGCGGGGCGAATGGCGCTTTGGCGGCGGCGCAATCGCGGCAAGATGATGTAATGGCAACCGCCCTTCATGCCCCGCTAAGCTTTTCCGGCGATGCGTCTGCGATCATCACGTCCAATGCGATGGGCGTGCGCATTGGCGACCGGCACGCAGCGGCTAAACTGTTCCGCGAGCTTGCCGATCACCCCCGTGAACTGGTGTGCTTGGCTTATATCGATCCGCAATGGATGCTATTGGGCTTGTGCGAAATTGAAAGCAGGCTTGAGACCAGCGTGAATGTGCCCGTGAAACGGATCATGGCCGATGCGCTGCACCTTGATGCGACCAATGTGGTGATGGCGCACAATCACCCCAGCGGCGATCCGCGCCCCAGCGACCAGGACATCGCAACCACGCGCCGGATTGCCCGCGCGCTTGCGCTCATTGAGGTGCAGCTCGTGGATCATCTCATCATCGCAAGCAACGGCGTAACGAGCTTGCGCGCGATGGGGTTGCTCTAGCGCTTGTACGCCATGGCTGACTGCAAATGACAGGGCTTGATCGCGCGCGGCGCCGGCCGAGCGCCCTGCACCTTGAACGTCGCCAGATAGCCGCCCGCCGACGGCATTTCTTCCGTGGATACGAACGTGTAGCCGACAGCAGCGAACTCGCATTTGAGCAGCGCAGGCGGGGTGCCGTGATTGGCGGTCGGCCGGTCAGCATCGACCACCACCACCGTGCCGTCGGGCCGGAGCGACGGGCGCATCCGCCACAAAAACTCATAGGGCTGCTCGATCTCATGGTACATATGCACCATCAGCACCCTATCGAAGCTGTTATCCGGCAGCTTGGGATTGGCGGGTTCGCCCAGCCGGACGCTCACATTATCGAGCCGCTCGCGCGCCACCCGTTCAGCAAGCGCATCACGGGTAGCAGCAAAGATGTCCTGAGCCAGAACGCGCCCATCCGCGCCCACGCGCTCTGCCAGACGAATGGTGTAATAGCCCTCGCCGGCACCAATGTCGGCCACCGTCATGCCCTTGGCGATGCCTGCTTTACCCATCACTTCGGCCGCTTCATTCTGGCGGTCGCGCGCTTCCTCGGTTGACCATCGCGGGGAGACAATCCGCGCAACCGGGCGATCTGCGGCCGGGAATGGCCCGTCCCGCTGTTCGGCATCGGGCAGCAAGGTACCGCCGACATCACATCCGGCGAGCAGCGCGTACGGCAGCAACAGCAGGGCAAAGGCGCGCGGCATGGTCAGTCGACATCCTCGACTTCGACCCGCTCACCGGTCACGCGCTGCGACAAGGCGGCGGCCATGAAGGGATCGAGCGCGCCGTCAAGCACATCGCCCGGTGCGGTCGAGGTAACGCCGGTGCGCAAATCCTTCACCAGCTGATAGGGCTGCAGCACATAGGAGCGGATCTGGTGGCCCCAGCCGATATCGGTCTTGGTGGCGTTCTCGGCGTTCGCTTGTGCCTCGCGGATCTGCAACTCGCGCTCATACAGCCGCGCGCGCAGCTGGTTATAGGCTTCGGCCTTATTTTTGTGCTGGCTGCGCTGGTTCTGGCACTGCACCACGATGCCGGTTGGCAAATGCGTTATGCGCACCGCCGAATCGGTGGTGTTGATGTGCTGCCCGCCAGCGCCCGACGCGCGGTAGGTGTCGATCCGGAGGTCGCCTTCGTTGATATCGACCTCGATATTGTCGTCGATAACAGGATAGACCCAGACGCTTGCAAACGACGTATGGCGGCGCGCCGCCGAGTCATAAGGGCTGATGCGGACCAGCCGGTGCACACCGCTCTCCGTCTTGGCATAACCAAACGCGTTTTCGCCTTTGAGCAGCAGCGTGGCGGATTTGATGCCCGCCTGCTCGCCAGAATGCTGATCGATCAGCTCCACTTTCATGCCGCGCCGCTCCGCCCAGCGGGTGTACATGCGGCTGAGCATGCCGGCCCAGTCCTGGCTTTCGGTGCCGCCAGCGCCTGCGTTCACCTCAATATAAGTGTCGTTGGCGTCAGCTTCGCCAGCGAGCAGCGCCTTGATCTTGTCTGCGTCGGCGCGGTCGGCAAGCGCGGCGAGGCTCGCGACCCCTTCATCGACCATTGCCTCGTCGCCTTCGCCGTCGGCCATTTCCATCAGCTCGGTTGTGTCGGCAAGCTCGCTCTCGATCGCGCGGGTAGCGGTGATCGCCTCGTCGAGCCGGCGGCGCTCGCGCATCACCTCCTGCGCGGCCCTGGGGTCATTCCACAAAGCCTGGTCCTCGACGCGCGCATTGAGCTCGTCAAGCCGCCGGAGCGCGCGGTCCCAATCAAGGAACCGGCGCAGCAGCGCCAGCGCGTCATTGATCCGGTCGGCATAGCTTTGCGCTTCAGCGCGCATTGAAATCACTCCAGAATGTTGCCGGAAAAAACCGGCTGCCACGACGCGCCCGGCACAGGCAGCACCCGCTTGGCGGCGTTGATGATATAATGTCAAATCCCAGCGACTAGTAGATTCCGCCCTCGCGCTGCAAGAAATCGCCGTCGCGTGGGCCGGATTTTCGTTCCACAGGTTTTGCGGCCTGCGGCTTAGCAACGGTTGCCTTCGGCCGGCCGATGGGCGAGCGGCGCGGTTCGCTCTCGGGTTTGAAGGCTTCCCAGATCACCGCGGACTTAGGATCATCGCCCGGCCAGGCGCCGAACACCGGGCGACCGGAGCCGCGGTCGATACGCACAAGGCGGACGCCAGTCGGCGCGCGGAACGGCATCGGATCCAGGCCCTCATATGCCTTTTGCGCAAATTGCCGGAAAATCGGCACGGCCAGCGTGCCGCCCTGCGCATAGCCACCCAGATTAACGGGTTTGTCATAGCCGATGTACAACCCGGCCACAATTTGCGGCGTGCCCCCAATGAACCACACGTCGGTTGGGCCCGTGGTGGTGCCGGTCTTGCCAAAAATCGGCCGGTTGAGGTCGCGCAAGCCGGTTGCCGTTCCGCGCTGGATGACACCTTCGGTGATGTGGATCATCTGGAATGCGGTGACTGCATCAATCACCTGCCGCGCCCGCGTGACCGGGCGCGGCATACCCTTGCCGTTCCAGTCGGGCGCGTTGCACTTGTCGCACGGGCGCCAGCTTTCGGGCCAGATCACCTTGCCGTGCCGGTCCTGCACGAAATCGATTAGCGAGGAAGGATGCCCGCGACCCTGGTTGGCGAGAATCGAAAACGCGTTGACCATGCGCTGCACGGTCGTCTCGCCCGCGCCCAGCGCAATCGAGAGATAGGGCGGGAACTTGCCAACACCCATCCGGTCGATCGTGTCGACGACATGTTCCATGCCGGTCTGTTGCGCCGCGCGCACTGTCATCAAGTTGCGCGACTGCTCGATGCCCCAGCGCATGGTGTGCGGACCGGAGCCCTGCCCGCCGCCAAAGTTGCGAAAACATTTCTGCCCGAGCCGTGCGCCCTGATAGACGCAGAACGGCCCGTCGATGATGATCGAGGCCGGTGTCATCCCGTTTTCAAGCGCCGACGAATACACAATCGGCTTGATGGTGGATCCGGGCTGACGCTGGGCTTGCGTTGCGCGGTTGAACGAATTCAGGCGGCTGTCAAAGCCGCCCTGCATAGCCAGCACCCGTCCCGAGCCCGGCTCTTCCACGACCATCCCGCCCGACACCCGCGGCACCGCGCGCAGCGCAAACACGCCGCTTTCGGGCGCGACAGTAATGACATCGCCCGGGACGAGGGCGGCAAACGCCGTACCACCCTTGCCCCGTACCGGCATTTGCGCGGCCCAGCGGGGTAGCTGGCCGGTTGACCCATCGGCAAAGCCAAGCGTCGCGCCGCTTTCTGCCTTCGCGATGACGATGGCAGTGCGCCAGTTTTCGTAATCTACCGCGACGTTCAAATTGAGAAACGGTTGCAGCCATTTGCGGGTCGCTGCAGAGAGGAGTTCGCCCTGGTCATCTTCGTCACTGGTCGTGCCCGAATCCGTGCCGAGGTCAAGATGGCGGATCGGACCATCCCAGCCGCGCCCGCGATCATAGCGGAGCAGCCCGTCGCGCAGCGCTTTTTGCGCATATTGTTGCAAGTCGGGATTGAACGAGGTGCGCACCCACAGCCCGCCGGAATAAACACTGAAGGGCCCGTCCTTTTCATTCTCGCCAAACTTGTCGATGAGTTCGCGGCGCACTTCCTCAATGAAATAGCCACCGACCCGTTCAAACTTGGGGGTTTGCCGAGTGACTGCGCCAATCGGCTCACTGGTCGCCTGCTGGTATTGCGCCTGATTGATATAGCCGTTCTTCACCATTTCACGCAGCACATAGTCGCGGCGTTCCAGCGCGCGCTTGGTGTTGCGGAACGGTTCGTAATTGGCGGGGCCCTTGGGGAGAATCGCAAGATAAGCAAGCTGTCCAAGCGACAGGTCTTTCAAGTCCTTGTCGAAATAAGCGTGCGCCGCTGCTTCGACGCCAAAGGCATTGCGACCCAGCGGAATCTGGTTGAGGTAAAGCTCAAGAATCTGCGGCTTGGTCAGCGTATCCTCGATCCGGTAGGCGAGGATCGCTTCGCGGATCTTGCGGGTCGGCG
>JBJXEC010000123.1:0-14710 GCA_046155125.1 Sphingomonas sp.
CCGACAACGCGGGCGCACTTCTTATAGCCTTGCGCGGGATCCAGCTTCAAAAGGCGCATCGCCCAAAGCAACCGCCGATGGACCGGTTTCAGCCCGTCGCGCACATCAGGCAGCGACCGCGCGGTTATGGTCGACAGCGCATAGACGAGATAACGCTCAGACAGCGCACTATCGAACGGGGCGTCATGCATGCCAGGGGTTGCGTCCGGCATTGGCGGGTCAACAAGGTCAGTCGTCATTCGCTGAGCCGATAGCAGCAGGCGGCGCGGCTTGCGAGAGGCTTTCCCCCTTCGACAAGTCGAGCCGGCGCCGCTAGGAGGTGCCGATGCCCAAAGCCACGCTCGCCCTGCTTCTGGCGTTGTCCGCCGCCGCGCTCGGTACCGCTGGAGCCGCCATGACGTCAGACCCAAAGCCGCTGCTGACATGGCCCGATTTGCTAAGCCGTGCCCGCCCTGTGCCGAACACGACGATCAGCTATGGTGATGATGCGTATCAGAAGGTCGATTTGTGGTTGCCGACGGGCCATGGTCCGCACCCGGTCGTGCTGATGGTGCATGGCGGCTGCTGGCAAACGGAAATTGCTGACCGCACACTTATGAACTGGGTCGCAAACGATCTGCGAACGCGCGGCATAGCCGTCTGGAATATTGATTATCGCGGCGTCGATCGGCCGGGCGGAGGGTATCCCGGCACCTTTGCCGACACGGCCGCGGCAGCGGATCTGCTCAGCGCGCGCGCGGCCGACTTCAATCTCGATACCCGGCGCGTCGTCGCCATCGGCCATTCTGCGGGCGGTCATCTCGCGCTGTGGCTGGCCGCGCGGCGCGGATTGCCGGCGTCCAGTGTCCTGTACCGGGCGCATCCGCTGCCGATAGCGCATGCGATCAGCCTTGGCGGGCTGCCGGACCTGGAGGCGGTCGCCAACAGCCCAGACAATGGCTGCGGCACCGACGTCATCAAACGCCTGGTTGGCACCCCGTCTGCAACGCACCGCAATGTCTTTCGCGACACCTCGGTCACTCGCCTTCTTCCCATTCGTGTTTCACAAACGCTTATAAATGGCGATAATGATAAGATTATTCCGATACGGCTTGGCACTAGTTATGTCGAGAAGGCGGCGGCGGCGGGCGACAGCGCAACGTTGATCCGTCTTCCGCAGACCGGCCATGTCGAGCTGATCGCGCCGGAGAGTGCTGCCTGGGCCGCGACGCGCACTGCCATCGACAAGGCGTTGGCGCAATGATGGACCTCGCCACCGCTACGGCGCGCGATGCGGCCGACCCGCTGCGTCATTTTCGCGACAAGTTCGTGCTGCCAGAGGGCGTTATCTATCTGGACGGCAACTCGCTCGGCCCCCTGCCCAAGGCCAGCATCGCGGCGATGACCCACATCACCGAGCGACAATGGGGCGACCGGATGGTCCGTGCCTGGAACGAGGGCTGGATGGCCGCGCCCCAACGCATCGGCGCGAAGATCGCGCGGCTGATCGGGGCTGAAGCCCACGAAGTGATCGTTACTGATTCAACATCGTCCAACCTGTTCAAGCTCCTGGTCGCAGCGCTCAACCGTGACCCGACACGCAGAACGATTGTGACCGAGGCTGGAAATTTCCCAAGTGACCTTTATGTCGCGGAAGGCGCCGCGCGCTGTGTGCCGGGCGCCAGGTTGTTGACTGTGGCGCGAGGCGATCTGCTCGGTGCATTGTCGAGCGATACCGCCGTGATATTGCTCACCCATGTTCACTATAAAACGTCAGAAGCGTTTGATATGATGTGGTATTCATCAGCGGCACATGCTGCTGGCGCGCTGGTCTTATGGGATCTCAGCCACAGCACTGGCGCCATTCCGGTCGATCTGGGCGCGGCAGACGCTGATCTTGCCGTGGGCTGCGGCTACAAATATCTCAACGGCGGGCCAGGCGCTCCGGCCTATCTCTACGTTAATAGTAAATGGCAGGATGTGCTGCTAAGTCCTTTAAGTGGCTGGCTTGGTCACGCAGAGCCCTTCGCCTTTGTCGACCCTTATCGTCCCGCACCCGGCATCAGGCGCTGGCTCAACGGGTCACCGCCAATGCTCGCCATGGCGGCACTCGAATCAGGTGTCGATTTAGCGCTTCAAGCGGACATTGGCGCGCTTTCTGGCAAGAGTGCCGAATTGTTCGATTGCTTTGCCGGAATTGGCGATGCGCTGCAGCTGGAATGTGTAAGTCCCCGGGCAGCGGCGCTGCGCGGCAGCCACATCTCCTTTCGGCATCAACACGCTTATGCCCTGTCCCAGGCGCTCATCGATCGCGGAGTCATCGGGGATTTTCGAGCGCCAGACATCATCCGGTTTGGGCTGACGCCGCTTTATCTGGGCTATACAGACGTGGTTCGGGCAGGCGACATCCTGCGCGATGTTCTAGCGCAGGCTGCATGGCAGGATCCACGCTTTGCCGTGCAGGCGGCGGTCACCTGAGCCGATGTCGTGGGTCATCAACGGGTGAGTAACGCCACACCGAGATTGCGCCGACCGCCCCCCTTCTATATAGCTTTGCGATCACGCCCCGGCGCCCACGCAACCGTTTCGCGTTGGTGGAGCCGGGGCAGCTTTTTTCTGCGTTATGCGCGCCGTTTTTCAAAGGTATCGCTTCATGGCTCGCCGTCGGCAAATTTATGAAGGCAAAGCCAAAATCCTGTACGAGGGTCCTGAGCCCGGCACCTTGATACAATATTTCAAGGACGACGCGACTGCATTCAACGCGCAAAAAAAGGGCACCATCAGCGGCAAGGGCGTGCTTAACAACCGGATTTCGGAGCACATCTTCACACTGCTTGGTAACATCGGTATCCCGACCCACTTCATACGCCGCCTTAACATGCGCGAGCAACTTATTCGCCAGGTTGAGATTGTACCGATCGAAGTCGTCATTCGTAATGTCGCTGCAGGGTCGCTTTCCAAGCGGCTTGGCATCGAGGAGGGCACGCAACTCCCGCGCACCATCATCGAATATTATTACAAGGACGATGCGCTCGGCGACCCGATGATCACCGACGAGCACATCGCCGCCTTCGGCTGGGCAAGCCAAGAGGAGATGCACGACATCGCCGACATCGCGATCCGCGTGAATGATTTTCTGAGCGGGCTGTTCGCTGGTGTCGGCATTCGCCTGATCGACTTCAAGCTCGAATTCGGGCGCATCTGGGACAATGATTATGCCCGGATCATCCTAGCAGACGAAATCAGCCCCGATGGTTGCCGGCTTTGGGACATGGAATCGGGCGAAAAGCTGGACAAGGACCGGTTCCGCCGTGATCTTGGTGGCGAGGTGGAAGCCTATCAGGAAGTCGCGCGGCGGCTTGGCCTCATGCCAGAAGGTGCCGATAGCGCGGTGCTAGACCTTGAAACGCACCGCAAGCGCCGGGGCAAGTAACGCCAGCGTCGCCTGCTGGCAGGCCGCTTGCGCAACCTTGCAGCGATGCGCCACTACCGGCATACGGCAAGCGTCTTTTACGGCACGTAATTATGAAAGGCCTGACGCGGCATGAAACTCCGGATCATTGTGACCCTGAAGCCCGGCGTGCTCGATCCGCAGGGAAAGGCGATCCACAAAGCGCTGGAAGGGCTCGGTTTTGCTGGCGTAAATGATGTCCGTGCGGGCAAGCTCATCGAACTTGATGTAGCCGACGACACCAATGACGCGGCAATCGATGAGATGTGTCGCAAGTTGCTCGCCAACACCGTGACCGAGAATTATAAGGTGGAGCGAGCGGAGCCGACGGCATGAAGACGGCCGTCATCGTGTTTCCCGGCTCCAATTGTGACCGCGACATGGCCGTCGCCCTGGAAACAGTCACCGGACGCAAACCCGAAATGGTGTGGCACGGCGACGCTGATCTGCCCGACGGCACCGGCGTAATCGCGCTGCCCGGCGGCTTTTCCTATGGTGACTATTTGCGCTGCGGCGCCATCGCCGCACGGGCTGCAATCATTCCGGCCATCGTTGCGGCGGCGAAACGCGGTGTACCGGTGCTGGGCGTGTGCAACGGCTTCCAAATACTAACCGAGGTTGGTCTGTTGCCCGGCGCGTTGATGCGCAACGCCGGCATCGATTTTGTATGCCGCGACGTCCGGCTGTCGGTTGCGAATAACCAAAGCGCGTTCACCAGCCGCTACGTGGCCCACGAGCAACTGACGGTGCCCGTCGCGCATCACGACGGCAATTATGTCGCGGACGTTGACACGCTGGACCGGCTTGAGGGCGAAGGTTGCGTGGCATTTCGCTATGCCGAACCCGTCAATGGGTCCGCGCGGGATATCGCCGGCGTCTTGAACGTCACGGGCAACGTACTGGGTATGATGCCGCACCCCGAACGCAGGACCGAGGCGGCGCATGGCGGCACTGACGGGCGGCGCCTGTTCGAGGGCCTATTACAAGCAGTGGGGGCATAGGGCCCGCCGACGCACCGTCAGCCTTCGGTGCTAAACGGCGTGAAGTCCGTCCCCACGTCGTAGACATCAATTCCTTCGGCCCGCTTCAAAAAGCCGACGATGGCGTAGGTTGCCGGGGTTAGCGCCACCTCCCAGCCCACTTTGAGCGCGAATTGCGTGCCCATCACCGCGATCAGCGCGCTGGCTGGCCAGTCGGGCAGGCCATAAAATGCGATCGGGTAGAAGATGAGGCTGTCCGCCCCCTCGCCAATGATGGTCGAGCCAATCGTGCGGGTCCATAACTGTTTGCCGTCAGTCCAGATCTTCATCTTCGCGAGCACGAGCGAGTTCAAAATGTCGCCCACCCAGAACGCACAGATTGACGCAAACGCAATGCGTCCGCCGATTCCTACGCTGAAATAGGGAAAGCTGCTCGTCCGCTGTGGCGGCAGGCCAAACACATATTCATAATGCGACTGTCCGCTCCAGTCGGCCGCAGGCGGCAGCGCTACGGTAACCCATTCCATCAGCACGAGAAAAGCAAGCGCTGCAAAGCCTGCCCAGATTACGCGGCGCGCGCGCGCATATCCATACACTTCGGTCAGCACATCATCGAGAATATAGGACAGCGGAAAGAACAATATGCCCGCACCAAACGGCCACAGACCAACGAACGGCAAGTCAACTTCTGCACGTTTGCCGGCTCCGACGACGTTGGATAGCACCAGAATGACGACAAATGCCGCCATGACGAAATCATAGTACCGAAAATGCGTGCCCGCCATGTCGCGCGCGTTGACTTTCCTGAGCGACACAAGCGACCCCTTGACCAAAGCATGATGCATATCGCCGTTTCGCCGGAGTGCAATCCGCGCTATCGAAACGCCCGGGCGCCCGTAGCTCAGTTGGATAGAGCACGAGACTTCTAATCTTGAGGCCGCAGGTTCGACTCCTGCCGGGCGCGCCACTCACCAACAGGTGCGGCGACCGCAACCAGCAATGCCATGTTTCGCGCATTTCGGTGTTTTAACCCTTTTGATTTGGCGTCGCTGTTAAGGCTATCGGGTCGCCAAGGTCACTTTGGCGCGTCACCTTTTTCCAACGAATCTTCCTGCCAGAATAGCAGGTTACCAAAAAATGGGGCAGTATTGGTTCCATCTCAACCTGTTGTTAACGCCATCGGTTTAGGCTGTTTGCATGATCAGTAAATGGCCCTGCCACATCCTTCAGCTGCGCCGACTGGGTCGCATCGGCTCGGCACGCCTGGCGTTCCTGGCGCTTGCTGCCACCGCGATCACACCGGGGCACGCCGCAAGCGTCCGCGCCGGCACGGTCATCAGCAACACCGCAACCGCGACGTTCAGCGATGGCGCATCCACGCAAAGCGTTACGTCCAATACCGTCACGGTACTGGTCGACGAGGTTCTGGACGTCACCGTCACTGCGCGCGAAACGGCCGACGTGGCGGTCCCCGCGGGCGCCACAGCGCGGCCGCTTGGCTTTACGGTGACGAACACCGGCAACGGGGATGAGGCGTTCCGGCTCGACACGTTAGCTACGGTGTCTGGGAACAATTTCGATCCAGCGATCACTGGCTACGCGATCGACAGCAACAATAACGGCGTTTACGATCCCGGCGTTGACACAGCACTAGCCTTGGGCGGATCGACGCCTACGCTTGCCCCCGATGCCAGCGTGACCGTGTTTGTGCTGTCTAACGTCCCCGGCACTGCAACCGATCAGCAGCGCGGCCGCTTGCGGTTCACGGCGTCGGCAGCAACGGGCACCGGCACACCAGGCCAGGTTTTTGCCGGCCAGGGTACTGGAGGCGGCGACGCTGTCGTCGGCGCGACCACCGCGACTGCCAATGCCACCAGCGGGTTTGTCGTGTCGCGCACGTCGCTGGTGCTGACCAAGTCCGCGGCGATCCTCGATCCGTTTGGTGGCAGCCGCGCCATTCCGGGCGCTGTTATAACCTGGACGATCAGCGCTGCGGCCTCGGGCACCGGTGCGGTATCCAACCTGCGGATCACAGACAACATTCCCGTAGGCACGACCTACCAGCCAAGCACCTTGACGCTCGACGGCGCGCCACTTTCCGATGTCGCAGACAGCGACGCCGGAACCGCGTCAGGCGCCGGCATTGATGTGCTGATCGCGACGCAAACGACCGGGACCACCCGGCAGGTCCAATTCAAGACCCGGATCAACTGAGGCTATCATGACAAGAACCGCGCTTTTGGCATTTTCAGCTTTCGGTCTGGTGGCAGCAGCGCCGCAGCCCGTCACGCTCATCTCCAAGGCTTTTGTGGAGCATGTTGTTGAACGCGAAGGTACAAAAAAAATCGAGCTTACCGAGCCAGGCCGCGTGTTCCCCGGCGACAGGATGGTCTTTGAAACAGCCTATCGCAATTCCGGCAAGGTGCCGGTTAGCCAATTTGTAGTGATCAACGCCGTTCCTCCGCAAATCGCGTTTTCGGGCGACGCCAGCGATGGCGCGGTGGTCTCCGTTGATGGTGGTCGCCGCTATGGACGGCTGTCAGATCTTCGCATCACGACTCCTTCAGGCACGACACGTGCCGCCCAGCCTGTCGATGTCACACACATCCGCTGGACGATCCCAGTAATTACAAGCGGCGCCAGCGGCGCGGTAAGGTATCACGGCAATGTTCGATAAGCTTCAGACCCTCGCCTCGCGGCTGGCCCGCGGCGTCGCATCCCTCGCCAAACGCCTCGCGATCGTGGCGCTCGTGACCAGCGCTGCCCTGCTGGCGACGCCTGCCGTCGCCCAGTCGACGGCGTCAGGCACTAATGTCACCAACAACGTCACGGTCGATTACCAGGTAAGTGGCGTTCAGCAGCCGCAGCTTGGCGCCAGCAACACCTTCACTGTTGACCGCCGGGTCGACGTTACCGTTGCGGAAATCGGCAACAGCACCACGCAAGTGACGCCGGGCATGTTGGCGGCCGTCACCAGCTTTCAGGTGACTAACCTCACCAATGCCCCGCTCGATTTTGCGCTTGCAGTGGCGCAACAGACCGGCGGTGCCGGTGCGCATGCCAATACCGACAATTTTGACGTAACGAACGTGCGGATCTACGTCGACACCAACAGCAACGGCAGTTTCGACGGTGGCGACGCACTCGTCACCTATCTTGACGAGCTGCCGGCAGACGCCATCCGCACAGTGTTTGTCGTGGTCGACGTGCCAACCGGCCGCCTGACCAACGACGTTGCTGCCGTTACGCTGACTGCAACCGGTCGCGAAGCTGGCGGTTCGGGATCACTAGGCGCCGCACTGGTTGCAACGGTTGGAGCCAATACTTCAGGGGTCGACACCGTTTTCGCCGATGGCGCGGGCATTTCTGACGGTACGCGGGATGCCGCCTTTTCGGCACGCGACGATTACACCGTGCAAACCGCGGCATTGTCAGTCGTCAAGACCGCCGGAATTGTGAGCGATCCCGTCAATGGCACCACCAACCCCAAATTCATTCCCGGTGCGGTTGTTGAATATTGCATCATGGTGACGAATGCGGCCGGCGGCGCAAATGCAACCAGTGTCGCGATAAGCGACCCCATACCGACGCAACTCACCTATCTTGGGAGCTTTGGCGTGCTGGTCGGGGGGACGGTGACATCGGGCGCATGCAACGCCGACGGCGCCAACACGGGAACGCAGTCAAGCGGTACAGTGACGGGCACGATTGCCACCCTTACGGCGGGGCAAACGCGGACGCTGCTGTTCCGTGCAACCATCCGCTGATCCCGCGCGCAACCCTGCGCTGTCCTGCCGTGGCAACCCTCCCCAGCGCGCGGTAGCCCGCCGCATGGCCGCCGCAATGCGCTATGCGGCCGGCGTCAAGGTCACCCTGGCCGGTGCGGCCCGGATACTACCCGGCATCGCGGCGGTTCTGGCCGCGATGCTGGCACTGGTGCCGCATGCCGCCATCGCCCAATCGCGCATCAACAATGTCGCACATGGCGCGTGGAGCGGCGGCGACGTCGAGTCTAACCTCGTGTCGATCTTGGTGCAGCCGTCAGATGCCACGCTGTCGGTGTTTCGGGTGGACCCGCAAGCAACGACGAGCGTCTCGGTCGATCCCGGCAGCTGCCAGGCAATATCAATTGCGCAAAATGCCCGGGCGATTGCCGCCACCGCGCAGGTTAGCCTCGGCGTTGTCGCGACCAACGCGATCCGGCCCGGCCAGCCGCTGGTGGTCCGCCTGTTCTCGCTTGCCGACAATATCGATCCGACGGCAATCGACACCACCGTAATTACGTTCACAACCCCGGCTGGCGATCGCGAGCAGATCCGCGTGCGCGAAACCGCCCCCGACAGTGGCGAATTTTTTGGCATGATCGAGACCCGGGCGACCCCACCCAGTCCGATTGCCGGGGATTGCGTGCTCAGCGTGGGCGGCAATGAACGGGTCACCGTTCAGGGATTTTCCGGCGGCGCCGACCAGCGCACGTTGGAGCGGGTTGTGAATGTGCTGGTCGATCCCGCCGGTACCGTTTTTGACAGCGAAGATGGCAGCCCCGTATCAGGGGCAAGAGTATCCGTCGTCGATGCTGCAACAGGTCTTCCGGCCCGCGTTTTTGCCGATGATGGCGTGACACCCTACCCCGCATCCGTCATCACCGGCGGCACGGTCGTGGACGGCGCGGGCCAAACCACGCTGCTAGCGCAAGGGCAATATCGGTTTCCCCTGTTGAGCCACGGCCGATACCGCCTCGTCATCGAGCCACCCGCGCCCTATTCCAGCCCCTCCACCGCCGCGCCAGCGGCATTGGCTAAATTGACCAACAGCGCCGGGCGCCTGTTCCTGATTGGCGACGGGTCGTTCGGCGGCGCGTTCGACGTTGCGGGCGAGGAGCCTATTACCTTTGACATTCCAGTCGACCGGCCAGCGATTGCGCTTGCGCTCTCAAAAACAGCATCCCGGGCGGTCGCGGCGCCTGGCGATCCCGTCATCTATACCGTCACCGTGACCAACACCGATCAGGCACGCGGGAAGCGCGATGTCGTGGTGACTGACGACTTCCCCGCCCAGATGCGCGCACGTGCTGATAGCGTGCTGATCGATGGCACCGCAGCCGGTGCAGCGGCACAATTTTCTGCCGATGGCCGCAAGCTGACAATCGCCATTGGCCAGTTGGCACCTGGTGCGACGCGCACCATTCGGTATGCGCTGCAACTCCGCGCGGATGCAGCGCCCGGCCAGGCACTCAATCGCGCCCGCGTAACGGACAGCCGCGGCACCTTGGCCCAAGCGAGCGCGGTCGTGCGCATTGACCAGGAGACGATTGCCCAGCGGATGACGATTGTCGGCAAGGTCGAGGCAGGCGCCTGCACTGCGCAAGGCGCGACCCGCCCCGGTGTTGGCGGCGTCCGCGTGATCCTCGAAGACGGCAGCTACGCCATCACCGACGACGACGGGCGCTATCATTTTGAAGGTGTCGTACCGGGCGACCACGTGGTGCAGGTCGATCCCTCCACGCTGACACCGGGTGGTCGCTTCGTGGACTGCACCCGCTCGACCCGTTCTGCCGGCAGCGCGATTTCACGGTTTGTGAGCGGCGCGGGCGGCGCCGTCGCAATTGCCAATTTCAATGCGCTAATCCCCTCCCGCCCAGCTGTTACACCACCGGCCGGTGTAGACGATTCGCCGCTGAGCGATGCGGCCGCTGCCGGGTCTGAACGCGACTGGTTTGCAGATGGGCATGCGGACATCGCCTGGCTGTTCCCCGCGCCCGACCACAATCCCCGCGCGCCTAGCGTACGCGTTGCGATCCGCCATTTGCCCGCCCAGACGGTGCGCCTGCTGGCCGACGGCAAGCCGGTTGATCCAGTTACCGTTGACGGGAGCCGAAAGTCGCCCGCCGAGGACTTTGCCGTCAGCCTTTGGCGCGGCGTGCCGCTTGTTCGCGGAACAACGCATCTGATGGCCGAGGTGCTGGCAGCCGACGGCACGCTGGTCGCGCGTCTGGCGCGCGATGTGCGTTTTGTCGAAACCGGTGCGCGGGCCACCTTGATTGCCAACAAATCGCTGCCAATTGCCGATGGCGTCAGCCGCCCAAGGCTGTCCGTTCGGATTGTCGATTCTGCTGGCCGGCCAGTCCATGCAGGATCGATCGGTGGCGTGGCGCTGTCCGCCCCCTATCGCCTGGCGACCGAGGTCGACACCGATCAGGTGCGCCAGCTTTCGGGCCTTAGCCGCGCGGACTCGGTATGGCGCGTCGCAGGCGACGACGGCGTTGCCCATATCGATCTTGCACCGACGACCGTCAGTGGTGCAGTCGCGCTCACCTTCACCTTCCGAGAAGGCGATCAGGTTCGCACGCAACGACTGGAGACCTGGCTAGAGCCGGGCAAACGGGACTGGACCATTGTCGGGCTGGCGCAGGGCCAGCTGACAGCGGCCGGTCTTGCCGGGCATATCGAACCGCTCGCCGACCGGCCGGACAAGCTGCGCACGAAGGGTCGGCTGGCCTTTTATGCCAAGGGTCGGGTCCGCGGCTCGTGGTTGTTGACGCTTGCATATGACAGCGCCAAACGCCGCGACGACCAGCGACTCTCCGGCGCCATCGACCCAAACACCTATTACACCGTTTATGCCGACCGGTCAGAACGGCGCTATGATGCAGCCTCGCTCAGCAAGCTCTATGTCAAGCTAGAGCGACGCCAGTTCTATGCCTTGTTCGGCGATTTTGAGACAGGCTTTAACGAGACGGTGCTTGGCCGCTATCCGCGTGCTGCAACTGGCGGCAAGGCCGAGTTCCGCTCCGAGCATGTGTCCGCCACGGTCTTTGCAGCCGAGCTAACCTCCCGTCACCGCCGCGACGAAATTCAGGGCAACGGCCTGTCTGGCCCCTATTCGCTCTCCGCGCGCGACATAATCGCCAATAGCGAGCAAGTTGCCATCGAAGTGCGCGACCGGCTGCGCTCGGACCGAGTCGTAGAGCGCCGCGTGCTCACGCGGTTCGCCGATTATGACATCGACTATACAGCCGGGACGATTCGCTTTTCGGAGCCCATCCTCAGCCGAACGAGCGCACTCGACCCCCAGTTCCTCATCGTCGATTTCGAAGTGGATCAGGGCGGTACTGGCGCCATCAACGCAGGCGGGCGCGTGCGCTATTCGGCGGCGGGCGGTGCGTTGTTGCTTGGCGCGACGGCCATCCACGATGCTGGCGACGGCGCCTCAACCAACCTCGTCGCAGCTGACGCGCGGGTAAAATTTGCGGCCGACAGCGAGCTGCGCGGGGAAGTGGCCGTCAGCCGTGCCGAGGGCGCAGCACCCGGTGCCGCGACCAGCGCTGCGTGGCTGATCGAGGCTGAACATCACACGCGGAAGATCGACCTGCTCGCCTATGTCCGTCAGCAGGATGCAGATTTCGGCATTGCCCAACAACAGCTGGCCGAACGCGGCCGCCGCAAGTTTGGCGCCGATGCCAGGCTCCGGATCACCGAGCAATTGTCCGCGACCGTCAGCGGCTGGCTCGACAACAGCCTCACCGACAATCGCAATCGCCGGGCGCTGCGGGTACGCGCTGAGCGCAAGGGCAAGGCAACCGACTATTTCTTAGGCGCGACCTATGCCGCAGACACGCTAGCCGATGGCAGTGCCGCGCAATCGACGTTGCTCGAAGGGGGCACGGCGCACCGACTATTTGGCAACCGGCTGGAGTTGAGCGCGAGTTCGAGCGTATCGCTCGGCAGCGCGAACAGCGTTGACTTTCCGTCACAATATCGTGTCGGCGGACGCTTTGCTATAACCAGTTGGGCGACGATTGTCGGCACCTATGAAATTGCCGATGGCGCCGGAGTTGATGCACGGACCGCGCGCGTCGGCGTTGATCTGAAACCTTGGCTTGGCAGCCGCATCACCACCAGCCTGGGCCGGCAGGATATCACGGAATATGGCCTGCGCAGTTACGCCGCTTATGGTCTTTCGCAAACGCTCACGCTTGGCGGCGGTTGGACGGCAGATGCAAGCTTTGATGGCAATCGTACGCTTGGCGGCTTCGATCCGGCGCGCGTCAACAACCCAGCCCAACCCGTGGCGAACGGTGGCTTTATTGGAACCCGCGGCGCGCAAACTGAAGATTTCAACGCGCTGACGCTCGGCTTTGGCTACCGCGCCGGTCGCTTTAGCGCGACGACCCGCGGCGAATATCGGTTCGGCAGCCTGGGAGACCGCGCCGGGTTCACCTTTGGCGCCATCCGGCAAGTGGGCGACGGCACGGTGTTTGGCGGCCTTGCAACCTGGGCACGCGTGACCGAACGCGGCGCTACGACCGAAACGGCAAATCTGGCACTTTCCGGGGCGTTTCGTCCATCGTCGGCGCAACTTGCTCTGCTCGGCAAGCTGGAGTTTCGCCGCGATCAAGTGACGGGCGCGACGCTGGGCGCGGCAGCGCCAGGTGCCGGCAGATTGCTGGTCAACGGCAACGCAAGGTCTCAGCGGGTCATTGCGAGCCTGTCGGCAGCCTGGGCACCCGATGGCCGCGATGAAGACGGCGCATATCAACGCCACGAAGTGTCCGTATTCTTCGCCAATCGCTATGTCAGCGAACGGGTTGATTCGCTCGATGTGCAAGGCGTCTCCACGCTTATCGGCGTCGATTTCCGGATTGGCGTCGGGCAGCATGTCGAATTGGGCGCATCGGGATCAGTACGTGGCGAACTCTCGCGCGGCGCCTATCGATATGCTGTCGGCCCCGTCGTCGGCGTGCGCCCGGCAAAGAATCTGCTGATAACGGCCGGCTGGAATTTCTCAGGATTTGCGGACCGGGATTTCAGCGAGGCACGCGCCACGCGCCAGGGCTTTTTCCTCGCAACACGACTCAAATTCGACCAGACGAGCTTTGGCTTTCTGGGCCTGGGCAAGCGCTGATCGGACAGTTCGGGAAGCGCCGCCGTGCGCTTGCATCCCCGCACCTCACCGCCGCCAACAGCAGCGGTAGCGCCCGGCAATAAAGCACAGTAAAGCTGCGCTCCATGCCCAAAGCCGCTCCGCACCCGTTCCACTCCATCCACACGCACGACATGGTGCGGGTCGCGGCATGCACCCCTCGTGCAACCGTCGGCGATCCCGTCGCCAATGCCGATGCAGCGATACGGCTCGCGCGCCAGGCGGCGGAAAAGGGCGCTGATCTGCTCGTGTTTCCCGAGCTTAACCTGTCGTCCTACGCGATTGACGATCTCCACATGCAAGCAGCGCAGCACCGCGCGACCGCAGCAGCGCTCGCCCGCGTCGCAAGCGAAACGGCCGACCTGCGCACGGTGCTTGTGGTCGGCGCGGCGCTCCCCCGCAACGGTCGACTATATAACTGCGCTGTCCCGATTGCTCGCGGGCGCATTCTGGGGGTCGTGCCCAAAAGCTTCCTGCCCAACTACCGCGAATTTTACGAAAAGCGCTGGTTTGCAAGCGGCGCCGGGCTGGCCGGGCTTGAGATGAATGTTGCGGGGCAGACAGTGCCGTTTGGCGTGGACCTGTTGTTCGCCGCCAGCGACCTTGCGCATTTCAGCTTTCATGTCGAAATCTGCGAGGATTTCTGGTCGCCGACGCCGCCGTCGACGCGCGGCGCGCTGGCGGGCGCGCTCATCTGCTGCAATCTGTCGGCCTCGCCCATCCTTATCGGCAAGGCGCGCGACCGGGCGATGCTGGCGGCCGCGCAATCCTCACGCGCTATCTGCGCCTATGTCTTTTCGGCAAGCGGGCCGGGCGAAAGCACGACCGACCTCGCCTGGGACGGGCAAAGCCTGATCCACGAAAATGGCGATCTGCTGGCCGAGTCGCAGCGGTTTCGGTGCGAGGCGGACACCATCCTTGCTGATGTCGATACCGGTCGGCTTGCGATCGAGCGGATGCGCAACGGCACCTTCAACGATGCCGCGCGGCAAGCTGGCGACCCGGAGGCACACTTTCGCCGCGTCGCATTCGATCACCAGCCGGACTTCGCCGATATCGGGCTCAGGCGCCCGTTGCGCCGCTTCCCGTTCGTCCCCAACACGCCCGAACGGCTGCACGAAGACTGCTACGAAGCCTTCAACATTCAGGTCGAAGGGCTGATGACGCGCTTTGAGGCGGCACGGGTAGACACACTGATCCTCGGCATTTCAGGCGGGCTCGATTCAACCCATGCGCTCATCGTCTCGGCCGCCGTGATGGACCGGCTGAAGCGCCCGCGCACCGATATTCTCGGCTTCACCATGCCCGGCTTTGCGACCAGCGACGGCACCAAAACAAACGCCTGGGCGCTAATGAACGCGCTTGGCGTAACCGGCGC
>JBJXEC010000124.1:0-17364 GCA_046155125.1 Sphingomonas sp.
CCGCTGCTGTCGGCGACCAGCGCGAGCATCGCCGATTTCGTCGAACGGCGGCGGCAGGGCAGGCCCGTGTTCGATGGCGTCGACAATGCGACGAGCAGCGAGCCAGCGACGGCGCGATGAACGCGCCCCTCTATAATAATCAGATCTTGCGGCTGGCGGCGACGGTGCCACCGGCTCGGCTTGCCTCGCCAATGGCAAGTGCCGAACGGCGTTCCCCGGTGTGCGGGAGCCGCGTGATCGTTGATGTGAATACCGATGCCAGCGGCCGGGTCAGTAAGCTGGGTCTTGTCGTGCGGGCCTGTGCGTTGGGTCAGGCGTCGGCCAGCCTGATGGCGGCGCATGCCGTTGGTAAGGATGCAGCCAGTCTCGGGGCGGCGCGCGATGCGCTCGCGGCGTGGCTTGGCGGCAAGGGGCCTGTTCCAGATTGGCCGGGCCTCGACATTTTCGCGCCGGCACTGCCGCATACCGCCCGCCATGCGTCCATCCGCCTTGCCTTTGAAGCCGTAACTCAAGCCACTGAGGAGGCCATGCGCCGATGAGCGACACCACGCTGCGAGACGCAACGTTGCTGCTTGGGTTCGCGCTGGCCTTTGTGTTGCTGTTCAGGAAGTTGGGGCTGGGGGCAACGCTCGGCTTCCTCGTGGCAGGCGCGGTGGTCGGGCCGCAAGGGCTTGGGATGGTCGGCGATGCCGACGCCAAGATGGGTATTGCCGAACTTGGCATAACGCTGCTGCTGTTCATCGTTGGCCTGGAGCTGAACCCGCAGCGGCTGTGGCGATTGCGACAGGATATTTTCGCCCTGGGTTTGTTGCAGGTCGTGCTTTGTGGCCTTGCGGTTTCCGTGCTCGTGGCCTTCGGCGCCGGATTTACGACGGCGGCAGCGGTAGCGCTTGGCCTGCCGCTCGCGCTGTCGTCCACCGCGCAGGTGCTGCCGATGCTGCAATCGGCCGGGCGTTTGCGGACCCCGTTTGGCGAGCGCGCGTTTTCAATCCTGCTGTTTCAGGATTTGTCGATTGTGCCGCTCATCACCATCGTCGCCATTCTGTCGCGCGCGGCCCCCCGGGCGGATGCCCCACCGGGGTGGCTTACGGCAGTCTATACGGTGCTGGCGATCAGCGGGCTGGTACTGGCGGGACGGTTTCTGCTGCGGCCGATGTTCCGGCTCATCGGCAATCTTGGCGAGCGCGAGATGTTTGTGTTTGCCGCGTTGTTTACGGTCATCGCGAGCGCCGCCATCATGCAGGCGCTGGGATTGTCGACGGCGCTTGGTGCGTTTATCGCCGGCGTAATGCTGGCCGACAGCCCGTATCGCCATGAACTTGAGGCGGATGTTGACCCGTTCCGGGCGATTCTGCTTGGCCTGTTTTTCCTGAGCGTGGGCATGTTGCTCGATTTGCATGCGATTGCCGAGCGGCCGTTGTTCGTGCTCGGCATGGCGGCGGCATTGATCGCGACGAAGACGATCATCATCATGGGCATTGGCCTTGCCTTCAAAATGGGGTGGCGCGCGGCCTTTGCGCTGGGTTTGCTGCTCAGCCAGGGCGGCGAATTCGGCTTTGTGCTGTTCGCGCAGGCGCGCGACGCGCTGTTGATCGCGCCGGAAGCGGCCAGCCTGTTTGGCGCCGTCGTCACGTTGTCGATGGCGTCGACCCCGTTCCTGATGACCTTAACTCGCCGGTTCCGTGCGGCGCCGCCGCGCAAGGTCGACGGGATGGAGACGCCGCATAATGACGGCGCCAACGCGCTGGTCATCGGCTATGGCCGGTTTGGCCAGACAGTGGCACAAATGCTGACCGCGCAGGGAATTTCGGTGACGCTCATCGATCGTGATCCCGACATGATAGACACGGCCGGCTCGTTCGGCATGAAGGTTTATTATGGCGACGGTACGCGCATGGAGCTGTTGCGCCAGGCTGGTGGTGATGAGGCGCAGGCGCTGTTGTTCTGCATTGACGGCGATGTGATCGACGCGGCGTTTCTGGACTCGGTGCACCATGCCTTTCCGAACGCCGCGCTGTTCGCGCGCGCTTATGATCGCCGGAGCCTGATGAAGATGGCGGGTCCGACGACTGTCGGCACTGTGCGCGAAGTCCTCGAATCGGCAGTGGTGATGGCCCGCCAGGCGATGCAGAATCTGGGGGTGGATTCAGAGGAAATCAGCCGCACCGAAGGCGAGTATCGCAGGCGCGATGCCGAGCGGTTGCAGGCACAAACCGAGTCGCAAGATATGTATGCCGGGCGCGATGTCATGTTTACCCAAGGAGCGCTGGCTGCCGCGTCGCAGGAGACACCGGGATGAACCTGTTGATTGTTATGGCAGCGCTTTCGGGCGGTGTGGCGGTGGCAGCGGGCGCGTTCGGCGCCCATGGTACGTCTGGTCAAGCGGCCGAGTGGCTGAAAACGGGCGGGAATTATCAACTTATTCATGCAGTCGCGGCGCTTGTCGCTGTGAGGCTCGATGCGCGCGGGCCTGGCTGGATGTTCGTCGTGGGCGGCGCGGTGTTTGCGGGCACCCTGTACCTGATGGCGCTTGACCTGCCCCGCTGGCTTGGCGCGGTCACGCCGGTTGGCGGCCTGTTGCTCATCGCTGGCTGGGTGTGGCTGGCGGTTTTGGCGATGCGCGGCTGAGCCTTTCAGCGCAGTTGCGCGTCGAGAAAGGCCTCAATGTCGGCAAGATCGACGTGCTTGTCGAGATAGGCCCGCCCAATGCCGCGCGCGAGCAGGAAGGGCAGGGTGCCAGCGGCCATTTTCTTGTCATGGCGCATATGCTCAACCAGCGCCGCGCCGCTTGCGGTTATTCTCGCAGCGGCCAGCCCGTCCGGCAGCCCGGCGGCGCGCAGATGAGCGGCAACGCGCACAGCGTCTTGCGGTGGGCACAGCCCCCGGGACGCGGAATAGCCAAAGGCCAGCGCCATACCAGCAGCAACGCCCTCGCCGTGGAGCAGCCGATCGGAGAACCCCGTTTCCGCTTCCAGCGCGTGGCCAAAGGTGTGGCCAAGGTTCAGCAACGCGCGGACACCCGTCGTTTCGCGCTCGTCTGCGGCCACGATGCGCGCCTTGGCTGCGACACAATGAGCGATGGCTTGCGCGCGCGCTGCGCCGTCGCCCGCAAGCAGCGCGCTGCCCTGCTGTTCGCACCATCCGAAAAAGCCGGCATCGTCGATCAGCCCATATTTGATGACCTCGGCATAGCCTGCGCGAACCTGGCGTGGATCAAGCGTGCTGAGGGTATCGGGGTCGATCAGCACCAGAGCGGGTTGGTGAAACGCCCCGACAAGATTTTTGCCCGCGGCCGTGTTGATCGCCGTCTTGCCGCCAACCGACGAGTCGACCTGCGCCAGCAAGGTGGTCGGCACTTGCACGAAATTGCACCCGCGCTTCAGGATGGCGCAGGCAAAACCGACCAGGTCGCCAATTACCCCGCCGCCAAGCGCCACCACATGATCGCCGCGCTCGACACCTTGATCGAGCAGCCAGTCCGTCACCTGCGCCAGCGTCGCCCATGATTTGGTCGCCTCGCCCGGCGGCAGCTCGAGAACCGCGGTCTGGACACCGGCATCGGCAAGGCTCGCCAACAGCATATCCCTGTGCATGCCAAGATTGCGGTCGGTGATGATCGTTATTGAACGACCGCGCGCAAGCGGCGCAAGATACGCGCCCGCGCGCTGCAGCAATCCCGCCCCGATGATAATCGGGTAACGCCGCGCCCCAAGCTCGACGATGATTTCCGTCGTCTCCCCGGTCATGCGACAGGTGCTTTTGTCAGCGCGTTCAAAATGGCGTTCACCGTCAGTTCGTGCGGCGCGCGGTTACTGGCGACGCGGATTGGCGCTAGCGCATATAGCGGATTTCTGATGCTGGCGAGGTCGATCAGGACCGTTTCGGGGTCCTTGCCGCGCAACAATGGGCGCGTGTCGCGGCGCCTGACGCGTTCCGCGAGGACGGCCGGCGGCGCATCCAGCCAAACCGCAACGGCGGCCTGCAAAATGAGCGATCGCGTTTCTGCATTGATGAAGGCGCCGCCGCCGGTTGCAATGACTTTGGGTGAGCCATCGATCAGCCGGGCGATTACCCGGCGCTCCCCGTCTCTGAAATAAGGCTCACCGAACCGGTCAAAAATTTCGGTAACCGACATCCCGGCCGCGGCCTCGATCTCGGCATCCGCATCGACAAACGGTATGCCAAGCTTTGCCGCGAGCCGCCGACCTACCGTCGATTTGCCGACCCCCATCAGCCCGACAAGGACGATAGGTTTACCCGCTAGGGCAGAGTGCGCGGCGTGATTTTGCAACATCGTTCTTGGGGCTATACAGCGAGGGCACGCGTCGGGCAAAAGGCGCGGGCTTGGACCATTCAAAGTTAAGGTTGTTGATGACCCGCCCCGTCCTATTGCTGATCGTCGTGCTCGCGCTGCTCGCGGGCGGCATGGTATTGCTCGCCAGGAGCCACGGAGAAAAAGCGCAGGTGCGCGTTGAGAAGGTTGTGCCGCTTGCGTCGCTTCAACAATAGCGCCCGAGTAAGCGCGCTCGCGCTTGCGGTATGTTGCGCCCTTGCCGGGGTAACGCGGTTCGACGCGGCCGCTGGGCAGGAGGCGCCCGAATCAATCCTCCCCCCGGGATTCAATGATCCGCCACAGACGCCGACTCCCGCGCCAACGCGGCGACCCGCAGTGCCGTCGCCTGTACCACCGACCGCGCCGACGTCGCCTGGGGCTTCTGCTCCAACGAGTGAAGGGGCAACCACCGACAGCACCTCCGGGTCCGACGGTGCGGCAATCGCGCCCGATGAGGCGGCAACGGTAAAGCCTGTCGACCCCGCCATATTGGCTGAATATGAACTACCGAGTTTTGCCAGGCGGTCGACGCAGCTTGTCGGTGTGGTCGAGCCTGATCAGGGCGGATTTGGCGCGGATGCCTTTGGGCAAGCGGACGGGCCATATCTTGAAGCGTTGATGCGGCGACTAAACGCGCCGGTTGCATCGCGTTGGGTGTCGATCGGCCTCCGGCAAGCGCTGGCGTCAACCGTGACCACGCCAAGCCGTGTTGGCGGTGCCGATTTTGCGGCGGAACGTGCATGGCTGCTCATTCGCATGGGCGAAAGCGTCGTTGCGCGGGCACTTGTGTCGGCTATCGACAACGATCAGTACACGCCCAAGCTGTTGCAGGTGGCGATGCAGGCCGCGTTGGCAAACGGCGACCCGGCGGCGGTTTGTCCGATCGTGGATCAGGGCAAAGCTGCGCTCAACGAGCCGGGCTGGGTCCTCGCCAAGGCAATTTGTACCGGGCTGTCGGGCGAGCCGCGTGCGGCCGGGCCGCTGATCGATTCCGCACGCCGGCAGCGCATCGCCGGCGGGATTGATCTGTTGCTTGCCGAAAAGGCTGTCGGCGCCGGCTCGAACGGGCGGCGTGCGGTAACCATTGAGTGGGACGGGGTCGATCGGCTGACGATCTGGCGCTATGGCCTTGCTACGGCAACTGCCGCCGAAATCCCGGCGGATTTGTTCGCAACTGCGGCACCGCAGGCGCGTTATTGGTTCGCCCAGTCACCGGTCTGGCCAGCCCAGATCAAGCTTGACGCAGCCGAGCGCGCAGCGAGCCAGGGGGTGTTCTCCAATACGGCACTGGTGGGGCTTTACGGTGAAGTGCTTCAGCAGGAAGATGCCGGGGCCGCCGAAACCAGCATCGCCCAGGATTTGCGCAGTGCTTACTCGGAGGCGACACTAGCTGGCCGGATGGCGGCGTTTCGCCAGTTGTGGAACGAGCCCAAAGCGGCGCGCACGCGGTATGCGCGGTTGATCTTGACAGCGCGGGCAGCCGCACTGCTGCCGCCCACCGCCAAAAATGACGACGCTGGCCGACTAATCGCATCGATGCTGACAGCGGGGCTCGTTGAACAGGCGCTGCGCTGGCGGTCAGCGGTCACTCGTGGCAGCGATGGCTGGGCGATGTTGACCCTGGCGGATCGCAACGACGCCGTCCGCCTTAACCGGGCCGATGTTACTGCTTATCAGCCTGCTGAAACCGGCAACGGCCCGGGCAAGGCGCAAATGTATTTCGCAGGGCTTGCGGGGCTTGGTCGGCTCGATATCGGCACGATGGAGCAACTTGCGCCGTCAATGAACGTCAGGATCGGCCTGGAAAACAGTTGGACACGGGCGCTGGACCGCGCGGTTGCGCAGCGGGCGCCCGGCACCGTGATGGTGCTTGCCGCGGTCGGTATGCAGACCAACGATTGGCGCGGCGTATCGCCCGAAGCGCTGTTCCGGATCGTGTCGGCAATGCGTCGCGTGGGCCTGATGGGGCAGGCGCGCATGGTTGCAGTCGAGGCGCTGACCCGGCTTTGACCGTGGGGCCCGACACCGCGCTGATCGAGCGGTTTCTCGAGATGATGGCGGCCGAGATTGGTGCTGCACCAAACACGCTGCTAGCCTATCGGAGCGATCTGATGCTTGCGTCCAAGGCACTCGGCGGCGCGCTTGCCACGGCCGAGGCGGCAGCGCTCGCTGCCCTAGGGGACGGTTGGGTGACGCTGTCGCGGGCAAGCGTTGCGCGCAAATCGGCGGCAATCCGGCGCTTTTTCGCGTTTCTGGCGGAAGAGGGGTTACGCGCAGACGATCCCGGCGCTGCTCTGCCGCGCCCCGGCGCCGCGCGTGCGCTGCCAAAGACCCTGTCCCATGAAGATGTCGATAGGCTGTTCACCGAAATTGAGGTTCGCGTTGGAGCGGCGCTGGTCAATCCGCTCGCGCTGCGCCTCGCGGCACTTGTCGAGTTGCTGTACGGATCGGGCCTGCGCGCAAGCGAATTGGTTGCTCTTCCGCGGTCGGCAGTGTCGCCAGACCGGCCGTTTCTGATCTTGCGCGGCAAGGGCGGGCGCGAGCGGCTGGTGCCGATTTCTGACCGCGCCCGCGCCGCCGTTGCCGCGTGGCGCGAGCACGTGCCCATTAACTCTGGCTGGCTTTTTCCAAGCGGTGACAAGCATTTGTCGCGCATCAGGCTGTTTCAGCTCTTGAAGGCGCTTGCTGTTGATGCGGGCGTGCCGCCGCAGCGGGTAAGCCCGCATGTGTTGCGCCACGCCTTTGCCACGCACTTGCTGGAAGGCGGCGCTGATCTGCGGGCCCTCCAGGCCATGCTTGGCCATGCGGACATCGCCACGACGGAGATATACACGCATGTGGACAGCGCCCGGCTAGTGCAACTTGTCAATCAGCGCCATCCGCTCGTTGACGTGAAGCGTCGCGCGCCCTAACCGACAGCGCCAGATGGCAAGTTTTCTCGACTTCGAAAAACCGATTGCGGAGCTGCAAGGCCGCATCGATGAGCTGCGCGAGACAGCAGCAGGCGGTACGGTTGACCTGACGGTCGATATTGGCCGGCTCCAGGCCAAGTCTGACCGGCTGCTGCGTGAGACCTATGCGCGGCTCACACCATGGCAAAAAACCCAGGTCGCCCGCCACCCCGACCGGCCACATTTCAAGCATTATGTCGCCGGATTGTTCGCGGAATTTATGCCACTCGCAGGCGATCGCAATTTTGGTGATGACCAGGCGATTATTGGCGGGTTCGCAACGTTTCGGGATCGCCGGGTGATGGTTATCGGCCATGAAAAGGGCGACGATACGGCCAGTCGGCTGCGTCACAATTTCGGGATGGGTAAGCCGGAAGGGTATCGCAAGGCAGTGCGGCTGATGCAGCTTGCGGACCGATTTTGTCTGCCGGTAATTACACTGGTCGACACATCCGGTGCCTTTCCGGGGATCCAGGCCGAAGAACGCGGTCAGGCGGAAGCGATTGCGCGCTCGACTCAGCAATGTCTCGCGCTCCGCGTGCCGATGATCAGTGCGATTGTGGGCGAGGGTGGTTCCGGCGGCGCGGTCGCGCTGGCGTCCGGCAACCGAGTGCTGATGTTTGAGCATGCGGTCTATTCGGTAATATCGCCCGAAGGCTGCGCCTCCATCCTTTGGCGGACGGCGGACCGGGCCGCCGATGCTGCTGAGGCCATGAAGATAACGGCACAGGATCTTGCGTCGTTCGGCGTTGTCGACACCGTGGTAGCGGAGCCACTTGGCGGTGCGCAGCGCGATCCGGCCAAGGCAATCGTGGCGCTGGGAAATGCGATTGATGGCGCGCTGGAGACGCTGGGCAGCATGGATGGTGATGCGCTGCGGCGTGACCGTCGGCGGAAGTTTCTCAGTATCGGGAAAATTTGAGTATTTTTGCTTCGGCGGCGTGCTGATCGAGCTGGGCTAATAGAAAAAGGGCGGCGAAGCCAATGCCTCGCCGCCCAATTCTGCACTAGCAAGTGGTGCGATTAGCCCTTCAGGCCGGTCGTCACGTTGCTGAACGTGGTCTTCAGCTGGTTGCCCAGGCCCTGCATGGCTGCAATTGCTGCAACCGCGATGAGGGCTGCGATCAGGCCATATTCGATGGCGGTAGCTGCTTTGTTGTTCTTGATGAACTTGCGAATCGTCTGCATGATATCGGTCTCCAGTTTATATACTTCAGTCACCCGGCCGACCGAATATCTCGGGTCAGCATCATGAAAAATACGCAGTGTTTATTGATAAATATTTAAGTCGAATGGTAATTTTTTAGTGTATTTTTGCTTGATTACCGCGCCTGCGAGACTGTGGAACTCACGTTGTTCCACATTCCGGTGGTAACAGTGGCTACCTGGCGGAACGACGCAATCATGGCGATCACGATGAGAGAAGCGATAAGCCCATATTCAACGGCGCTTGCCCCTGACTGGTCTTTAGCTAGATATTTCAGCCAATGACGCACGGCCAACACCCCGGTTTGAACCTCGATTGCCGTCAGAGTTATCACCAGAGAGTTAATCGTCGATGAAAAACGAGCGGCACTCTTTGCCCGTACTTTTTCCGGTTGCAGCTGCCGCGCTGGTGGATGGCGATGGCCGGGTGCTCGTGCAACAGCGTCCGTTTGACAAAGCCCTGCCCGGTCTTTGGGAGTTCCCCGGCGGCAAGCTGGAACCCGGCGAGTCGCCCGAGGCCGCATTGTGCCGCGAACTGGCCGAGGAACTGGCAATCTCCGTTACCGAATCTTGCCTTGCGCCAGCAGTGTTTGCGAGCGTGCCGCTCGGCGACCAGCATCTGCTGTTGCTGCTGTTTCTCTGCCGCAAATGGCAAGGCATCCCGCGACCGGTAGAGTCGCCGGCGCTGCGCTGGCTTAGGCCGCTGGAACTCCACGCCATTGAAATGCCGCCGGCTGACCGGCCACTGATCGGCCTGCTCGAGGCGCTGTTATAGGTCTGTTTTGCCGGACGACTTAAGCGCGTCTGCAAGCGATGTTGTGGCGCTCCCCCGTCGAGCTGGCCTGGGCTGGTCGGGGCCCGGCGACCAGCCGGTCAGAAATATCATATCGAAAGACTCTGCCGTGCGCCCGTCGGGATCAGCCAGCGCTGCGAACCGGTCACTGGCGCGCGCCAGCGAATCCCGGCGCAAGGGGTGTCGCTTGGGTGCGATATTGCCGGCAGCCATCTGGCGCAGATCGTTTGTGAGGCCGAAGAGCGAACCGTAACGCACGGTCAGCCGCTGCGTATCGGCAACGGGCAACGCGAACCCGGTGCGTTGCAACAGGTCGCCGGCTGCACGCACGTCGATTTGCGGGTGCAGCCGCGCAACCGGGCGTTTGTCCTCGGCAAACCGCATCGCCTCGCGCAGCGTTGCCAGGCTTCCCGCCCCTGCAAATGCGCCAAGGAACAGCCCGTCCGGCCGCAACACGCGACGAATGAGCGATAATGCGCCTGGCACATCATTTACCTGATCCAGAATGCCCGCACAGACGATAAGGTCAAAGCTCGCGTCCGCGAAGGGCAAGCGGTCCTCGTCGGCCTGCACACCTTGCGCCGCCGTGGCGAACGCCAAGCCAGCGTCGCACCGGACAAGGCGCTTGGCCGGGATGACGAGCGCGGCGTCAAAGCAGCCGAGGTCCAGCGCGTCCGTAAAGGTCCGCTTCACGGCAGCGAGCCTCGCACAAAGCTCGTCGAGCATGAAACGTCGCAGGAAATCGGCCTGCTGATAGCCAGGTGCCGCGCGGTCGCGGCGTTGCCGTCGGAGCGCGCGGTCAAAGATGTCGGTAGGCGCCATGCGGGCGCTTGTGCCGTGCGTTGGAGCGCGCGACAAGATGGCATGCAAATGCCCGCCGCCATGCGCGTTATTATCGACGTGATATTGCCGCCCCGCTGCGCAGGCTGTGGTGCAGTGACGTCTGCCGATCACCGGTTTTGCGCCACGTGCTGGGCTAGCCTGCGATTTCTGGCACCTCCCTGGTGCGCGGCCTGCCACACGCCGTTCGGGTTTGACCGCGGCGGTACGGCACTGTGCGCAACGTGCCTCACCAGTCCACCGCGCCATTCAGGGGTTTTGGCGGCGGTTGCGTATGGCGACATCGCCCGCGCGCTGGTGCTGCGGCTGAAATATGGCAAGCGAACAGCGCTTGCGACGACGGCGGCAGTCCATATGGCGCGGCTGGTGCCGCCAGATGGCGACTTGTTCGTGCCGGTGCCGCTGCATCGCTGGCGGCTATGGTCCCGCGGTTTCAATCAGGCCGCACTGATGGCTGCGGCACTCACCCGGCTTACAGATGTTCCGAACAACCCGGTGCTGCTGGTCCGGACGAAGCGGACGCGGCCCCTGGAAGGTCTGGGCGCTGCGGCCCGCGCGAAAACCGTGCACGGCGCGTTTGCGGTGCGCGGTGCACTGGCTGATCGCCTTGTTGGAAAAGCGGTAGTTTTGATTGATGATGTCCACACCAGCGGCGCGACCAGCACCGCTTGCGTCAACGTCTTGCTCGCGGCCGGGGCACGGAAAGTGACCGTGTTATGCTGGGCACGGGTATTGCAGGACCTTCAGCACGATTGACAAGTGCGCGCTTGGAACACACCTTTTGCCGCATGGCTAAAATCGAAATCTACACCAAAGCATTTTGTCCTTACTGCGCCCGGGCGATGCGCTTGCTCGGCGACAAGCAGGTTGAAGTTGCGGAATATGACATCACCCTGGGCGGGCCCAAACGAGCCGAGATGCTGCAACGGGCGCCGGGGCACGCAACGGTGCCGCAAATTTTCGTGAACGGCGCACATATTGGCGGTTCTGACGATCTGGCCGCGTTGGAGCGAGCCGGTAAGCTGGATGCGCTGCTCGCCGCATGAAGATTGCGCTCCTCCAGATGACGAGCGGGGTCGACCCGGCTGCCAATGCCGAAGCTCTGGCGCGCGGCGTGGCCGGTGCCGCTGCGGGCGGCGCGGTCATGCTGTTTACGCCCGAAATGTCGGGCCTTGTCGACCGTGACAGGGCGCGTGCCGCGCGTTCGATTATGGCAGAAGACGAGGATGTGTCCCTCGCCGCCGTGCGGCAAGCGGCGGCGCTTTATGGCATTTGGGTGCATTTAGGCTCGCTGGCAGTGCTGCGGCCGGACGGAAAACTCGCCAATCGCGGGTTTGTAGTCGACGACCACGGCAATGTTCGCGCGCGGTACGACAAGTTGCACTTGTTCGACGTCGATTTGCCGACCGGGGAGAGCTGGCGCGAATCGGCGTCCTACGCGGCCGGCGAGGGGGCTTGTGTTGTCGATACGCCGGTCGGCGCGCTTGGGTTGTCGATTTGCTACGATTTGCGCTTTCCTGATCTGTACCGCGCGCTGAGCGATGCAGGCGCGACCATGTTCGCGATTCCGGCCGCTTTCACTCGGCCGACAGGGGCGGCGCACTGGGAGCTGCTCCAGCGTGCCCGCGCTATCGAAGCGGCCGCCTATGTCGTGGCGGCGGCGCAAACTGGCAGCCATGCGGATGGCCGGCAGACTTATGGTCACTCGCTGGTCGTCGATCCCTGGGGCGACATCATATTGGATATGGGCGACCAGCCCGGCCTTGGCTTTGCAGAAATCGACCCGGCCCGCACGGCTGATGTTCGCGCGCGGATACCGGTGCTGCAACACCGCCGGCCAATCCCAAGCGTTGAGCACAAATCATGATCGTGTTCGATCTGCAGTGCGAGGCGGGCCATGTGTTCGAAGCCTGGTTTGCGTCGTCAGCCGCCTATGAGCAACAGCAAGAGCGAGCGCTTGTGCGGTGCCCTTTGTGTGGCAGCTCTGCTGTGACCAAGGCCGTTATGGCCCCAAATATAGCTGCCAAAAGCAATCGGGTTGGTCGGGTGCCTGCGCTCGATAACGGTAAAGCGGCGCTTGTCGCGCTTGCCAAGGCGCAGGCGGCAGTGCTGGCGCAATCGGAATGGGTCGGCAGCGCATTTGTCGAGCGCGCGCGCGCCATGCACCACGGGGATATTCCGCAAGCGCCAATTTATGGGGAAGCAACATCTGTGGATGCAGCGGATCTTGTGGCGGAAGGCGTCCCGGTCGCGCCGCTGGTTCTGCCGATTGTGCCACCGCCGCTTCGAAACTGACGCCGCTTCGAAACCGACGCCGCTTGGCGACTGACATCGTGCAGGCGATTGACCCGGCCGCCGCTGCATAATAGCACGGCACCTGTGCCCCCGTAGCTCAGCAGGATAGAGCGACGGTTTCCTAAACCGCAGGCCGGTGGTTCGATTCCACTCGGGGGCACCATCGTCGCAAACCTGCTCCGGTACCCTGACCTCCCTCGCAGGGTGGCAACGCTTGCCGCGCGACGTTGCCCGTATCGAGACGTCGCCGGGATGGCCGCACTAGCAGCGCACCCCGGCGAGCGGCAAAAATCAGGCTTTTACATGTGCTGAGAGGTACTTGTTCATCTCGAACATGGTGGCCTTTTTCTTCCCGAAAATCTTCTCGAGCTTGGCGTCCGCCAAAATCTCGCGCTTGTTTTCCGGGTTTTGCAGGTTGTGCTGCTTGATATAGGCCCAAACCTTGCTCACCACTTCGCTGCGCGGCAGCTTGTCAGCGCCGACAATCGCCGCAAGATCAGCCGAGGGCTGCACGGGAGCGTGGATGCCGCCGGTTTTTGGTCCGGCTGCTTTGGTAGTTGCCTCTTTTGCCATGCTGTCCTCCCTAAACGTGACCGGAAGTTTCCGGCGACCTGGCGTTGCGCCACCGGGGGCGGCGCGGAGATGCTTTTGCGCCGACTTTTCGCAATTGTCACTATTGGCAATGCGGTTGAACGGGTCAATGGTGTTCATAACGCCTCAAGATTGCTTGCAACGCGCCGCGTCGCGCCGCATGGCAGCGACAGAAGCGACCGATCCCGGAGACCTTGCTCATGAAGACCCGTGCCGCGGTGGCCTTTGAAGCGAAGCGACCGCTCGAAATCGTCGAGCTCGATCTGGAAGGCCCAAGGGCTGGCGAAGTGCTCGTCGAGATCATGGCGACGGGCATCTGCCATACCGACGCCTACACGCTGGATGGATTGGATAGCGAGGGGCTGTTCCCCAGCATATTAGGGCATGAAGGCGCGGGCATTGTGCGTGACGTCGGCGCTGGCGTGACCTCGGTCGCAGCTGGCGATCATGTCATTCCGCTCTACACGCCGGAATGTCGCCAATGTAAATCCTGCCTTTCGGGAAAGACCAACCTGTGCACGGCGATCCGGGCCACGCAGGGCAGGGGCGTGATGCCAGACGGCACGAGCCGGTTTTCCCATAAGGGGCAAGTGGTCCATCACTATATGGGGTGCTCAACCTTCTCGAACTTCACGGTACTGCCAGAAATCGCGGTAGCGAAAATCCGCGACGATGCGCCCTTCAAAACCAGCTGCTATGTGGGCTGTGGCGTTACCACCGGGGTTGGTGCGGTCGTCAACACAGCCAAGGTTCGCCCCGGTGACACCGTTATCGTTTTCGGGCTTGGCGGCATTGGGTTGAACGTGCTGCAGGGCGCGCGGATGTCTGGCGCCGCTATGATCGTCGGTGTCGACATCAACCCGGCGCGGGAGGAATGGGGTCGTCGTTTTGGGATGACGCATTTCGTGAATCCCAAGTCGTTCGAGGGCGACCTTGTGCTGCACCTGATCGCGCTGACCGATGGTGGCGCGGACTTCACCTTTGATTGCACGGGCAACACTGACGTGATGCGCCAGGCGCTGGAATGCTGCCACCGCGGATGGGGCGAATCGATCATCATCGGCGTGGCGGAGGCGGGCAAAGAAATTGCCACGCGGCCATTTCAGCTTGTGACGGGCCGGGTGTGGAAGGGGACCGCGTTTGGCGGTGCGCGCGGGCGCACTGACGTACCAAAGATCATCGACTGGTACATGAACGGCGCGATCGACATCGACCCGATGATCACCCACGTCCTTGGTCTCGACGAAATCAACAAGGGTTTTGACCTCATGCACGCTGGCGAGAGCATTCGCAGCGTCGTCGTTTATTGATCCACCGGTCGCCAGCGCGCGACACATTCAAGGAGAAGCTCGATGTTTTCGCACGTCATGATCGGGACGAATGATCTCGAAAAGGCCAAGACTTTCTACGACGCCACGCTCGGCGCGCTCGGCGCCAAGCCGGGCATGATGAACGGTGACCGCGTGGTGTACATGCATGGCGGCAACCTGTTGCTGGTGACCAAGCCGATTAATGGCGAGCCCGCTTGCGGTGCCAATGGCGGCACGATCGGGTTTGCCGCGTCCTCGCCCGAGGCGGCCGATGCCTGGCATGCAGCGGGCCTTGCTGCCGGCGGTACCGCAATTGAAAATCCGCCCGGCATTCGTGATGGCGGGTTCGGCAAGCTGTATCTCGCTTATCTGCGTGACCCGTGTGGAAACAAGGTTTGCACAATGCACCGAATGGGCTGATTGATGCACGCCCTGGAAACCCTGTCGATTGGCAAGAGCCATGGGGGCGTCCAGGGCGTGTACCGCCATCACTCCGTAGTGACCGGCACACCGATGACCTTTTCGGTGTACGTGCCGCCCCACGCACCGGGTGCCAGGATGCCGGTCCTTTGGTACTTGTCGGGGCTCACCTGCACGCACGCCAACGTAACCGATAAGGGCGAATACCGCGCAGCCTGTGCCGAGCATGGTATAATCTTTATCGCACCTGACACATCACCGCGCGGCGACGGCGTGCCCGACGATGCGGCCTATGATTTCGGACAGGGCGCAGGCTTTTACGTGGATGCAACGCAAGCTCCCTGGGCCGGGCATTTTCAGATGCGGCGCTATTTTGAACAGGAGCTGCCCGAGCTCGTTGCCACCGCCTTCCCGATGGCGGATATGGCCGAGCAAGGCATTACCGGGCATTCGATGGGTGGCCACGGCGCATTGACGCTAGCACTCCGAACGCCCCAGCGCTTTCGTAGCGCGTCGGCTTTTGCGCCAATCGTATCCCCGATGAAATGCCCCTGGGGTGAAAAGGCGCTTTGCGGGTATCTGGGCCCGCGCCGTGCGGCATGGCGTGCTTATGACGCATGTGCGCTGATCGAAGACGGCGAGCGGCTGCCGGAGTTGCTGATCGATCAGGGCGATGCCGACGATTTTCTCGACACGCAGCTGAAACCGGCGTTGCTGGCAGCCGCCTGCTCTGCCGCCGGGATGCCGCTATCGCTGCGGATGCAACCGGGGTACGACCATAGCTACCACTTTGTCTCGACTTTTATGGCGGACCATATCACCTGGCACGCCGCCCGCCTGCACCGCTAGCGCCAGCCCGAAGCGAAAAAAATGGCCCGAGGCGAACTGCCCCGGACCACTTTCTACCTAGCTTCAAACCATAGCCCTGGCGGAGCGAAACCCGCTCCCGACGGCGTCAGAACTTGAACCGGATGGTGCCGCCATACGTTGCCGGCTGATTGGGATAGCCCGAAAGGCTGCCCGCCTGCGCCACTGACGGAAACACTGTTGAGATATAGCGCGCGTTGGTGGCGTTGCGCGCCCATGCGGAAACCTCAAGGCCGTTCGAGAATTGCAGTGTCGCCGCAAGGTTCAGCGAATTGACGGTGCGGGTGAGGTTTGGCAGCCCCTCCGCAATTGGGGTCGCGCTTTCATACTGGTAGTCACCGCGCAGCAACAACTTCAAATTGCCGGTTAGATCGCGCGTGTAGGTGGCACCGCCCGATAGGGAAACCGGCGCGATACCGGCAACCGTTCGCCCTGTCAGGTTGGTCGGCACGACCAGATTGGTCGCTGGGTTGATGGCTGCCCCACCAGGAAATGAATCATACTTCGCGCTGAGATATGTCAGCGCAAAATTCAGCGTGAGCGGGTTGATGACGCGGTAATTACCATCAAATTCCACACCAACCACCGACTGGCTTGGTGCGTTGCCAAGAATGAACCCGGTGCCGGTGAAGATGTTGCTCTGAAAGCCGTTCAGGCGTTGCTGGAACGCCGAGATGTTGAACGCGCCGCGCGCGAACTGCCCCTTGATGCCCCCTTCGATGACGCGTGCCCGCTCAGGCCCGGCAAATCGCGAACCGGCAGTGAGGTTGGGTAACGCCAGGCCTGCTGTTCGAATGGCTGACGGCGCCGGGTTGGTCACCGGCGAGCCGGGGATGAAGTCCGCCGCAAACGGCCGCGAATCGCGCGACAGGTTGAACGACGAGGCCTTGAAACCCGTGCCATAGGTCAAATAGGTGCTGATATTGTCAGTCGCCTTGTAAGCAAGCCGCAGGCTGTACGAGACATTGCTGTCGCGCGTCCGCCCGTTTTCCACCGCGTTGGGGAAGTTCAGGAACGGCGGCAGGAACTGGAACGCCCGCAGCCCGAGCAGCGTGTTGACCGCCGGATTGCTCTGGTTGGCGGCGGCAAAGGCGGCCGCGCCGGCCTGAATCTGGCCGAAAATCACCGGCTGTGCTGCGGCAAACCCGCCGATCTGTGCAGCGGTTGGCGAGGTGCCGGCAGCCAGACCGAGCGCCTGGCCTACCCCGCTGGAAATCGCACCCTGTGTGATTACCGCACGGCCAAGTGCGACGAAGTCCAGTGCCGAGAAGGTGTCGTTGCTGAATGTGTCGAGCGACGAAACCTGTTTGCGGTCGTTGGTGTAATTGAGGCCGCCCGTGAAAATAAGCCGTTCGGTCAGCTTGAAATCCGCGCTGCCAAAGAAGGAATAGGAGGTGTTGGAATAGCGGAACCGGTCAAACACACCGCGACCTTGTTGGAAGGCGGAGCCGGGTTGAACACCAAACGGTGCGAGTGATGCTTCGAGGCCTGCAACAATAGTACTTCCGGGCACACCACGCGCAAACAATGCGGGGTTGATGAGCCCGCCAGCATAGCTCCGGAAGTCACGCCCAAAGCTCAGGTCGTCAGTCGTGCGAATATTCTCGCGGAAATAATAAGCGCCCGCCAGGAAGTTGAAGCGGCCATCAAAGTTTGACGAAACGCGAAATTCGCTGGTGTAGGTGCCGATCCGCTGCGTTGCGAGATTGCTGCCGATCAGATCGGCGCTGGTGAAATCGGAATCTTGGTTTGTTACCG
>JBJXEC010000125.1:0-10144 GCA_046155125.1 Sphingomonas sp.
GTTGCAGGGTCGATGGTCATCACGTTTTTCCGGGTTTGCGTCTTGAGCAGGGGAAAGCTTCCTAGCGAAGCGCAGCGCGCGCGGCTAGCATGGCGCGCATGACCACGCTGCCCCCTGTCAAAACCTATCCGTCGATGGACCGCGCCCGGTTTGAGGCAGAGGTCGTGCCCGCTGCACAACCGGCGGTGTTTCGCGGGGCGGTCGCCGGCTGGCCGGTGGTTGTGGCGGGTCGTGCCGGGCCGGCGGCGCTGGCGGCCTATTTGCGCGGTCATGCCAATGACGTGGCCGGCGAGGCATGGTTTGGCGCGCCGGAGATTGCCGGGCGGTTTGGCTTCAACACGGCGGTTGACGGCTATAATCACGAGCGCAAGGCGGCCACGATAGCGCAATTGCTCGATCTGCTGCTGCGGCAGGAGGGTGATCCGCACCCCTGGTCCATTTTTGCGGGGGCGCTGCCGCTCCGCCGCCATATGCCAGGCTTTGTCGCCGATAACGCCCAACCCCTGCTTGACGAAGCCCGGCAGATGCTGGTGTCGTTATGGCTTGGCAACGGCACCTCGACTGCCGCCCATTGGGATTTGCCGCAGAACCTTGCGTGCGTGGTCGCGGGCAGGCGGCGCTTCACGCTGTTCCCGACTGAGCAGGTGGCAAATCTGTATGTCGGGCCGCTCGATTTCACGCTCGCCGGGCAGCCGAGCAGCCTGGTCGATGTCGATGCGCCTGATTTTGACCGGTTCCCCAAATTCCGCGAGGCGCTGGCACATGCACAGGTCGCTGAGCTGGACCCAGGCGATGTCCTGTATTTGCCCAGCCTGTGGTGGCATGCGGTGCGCTCCGAGGGCCCCGTATGTGCGATGATCAACTATTGGTGGCGCGATGCGCCCGCTGATGCCATCTCGCCCATCAAGGCGCTGACGCTGGCGGTGATGACGCTGCGTGATACGGCCCCTGAAGAGCGCGCCCGGTGGCGGCATTTCTTCGACCATTATATATTCGGCGACAGCGCGCCGGTTGAACACATACCCGCTGCCGCGCGCGGCATTCTCGGCGAGCGGGACGCAGCGGCGATGGCGGCGGCAAAAGCGATGATCGCCCGGTCGCTGGTGCGCTGAATGGCGGCCGGCCCGCTCCTGTATCCGGCGCTCCATGCGAGCCATGGCGGCATCTGGGTGGCGCAAGGCGACCAAACGCGGCAGATCGGCCGTGGTGAGGCGATTCGGCTGGCCGCCGATACGCCGCTCCTGATGATGAACGCGCCGCTCGTCGCGCAGCGGCTCGGTTATGCCGAACTGTCCGGGCTGGACGTGCTGGAGCTGTTCGCCTTTCTCCACCCTGCCCGGTTCATGGTGCCGACGGCGCGTGGGCTGGCGCGCGAAACGGGTATACCTCAGCCGGCGTCCGAGGCGGCGACGGCGGCATTTCTGCGGGACGCAGCCGCTGCGCTGATCGCGCGAACCGGCGGCATTTGGCCTGAACGCGACGGCGCCTGGACCGCGCTGCAAGCGCTTGCCCGGCTGCGCTGGCCCTGGGCTGGGGTGCTGTCACAGCATATCGCAACACCGGAGCAGGCTGAGCGCTGGCTGTTCTCCCGGCTCCCGGAATGGGAGGAGGCCGCCGCGCGCCCGTCGCCGCGCACCGTCTTGCTCGACGCTCGTGACGTGCAGGCGCGGCTGGCGTTGTTGACGGGTGATGGCGCAGAACCGCGGCCCGGCCAGCGCGATTATGCCGATGCTGCCTCTGCTGCTTTTGCCCCCCGCCACCGCGCCAACGCGCCCAACATCGTGCTGGCACAGGCTGGCACGGGCATTGGCAAGACGCTGGGGTATCTGGCGCCAGCCTCGCTTTGGGCAGCAGCAGCGGGCGGCCCGGTCTGGATTTCGACCTTTACCAAAACGTTGCAGCGTCAGCTCGCGCAGGAAAGCGCGCGAGTCTATCCCGATGCTGTCGTCCGCAAGGCGCGCGTTGTCACGCGCAAGGGCCGTGAAAATTATGCGTGCCTGCTGAACCTTGAAGATGCGCTGCAAGGCGGCTTTGCGGGCCGTGCAGCGGTGCTCGCACAGCTCGTGGCACGCTGGGCTGCGTATACGGCGGATGGCGACATGGTCGGCGGCGACTTGCCCGGCTGGTTGCCAACGCTTTTTCGCCGCAATGGCCCGACCGCGCTCACCGACCGGCGCGGCGAATGCGTTTATGCCGGCTGCCCGCACTACCGGAAGTGCTTTATCGAGCGCAGCGCGCGGGCGAGCGCCGACGCCGACATTGTTATCGCAAACCACGCGCTGGTGATGGTGAATGCCGCGCGCGGCCGCGAGCAGGCGACCCGGCCTAGCCGCTATGTGTTCGACGAGGGGCACCATGTGTTTGATGCCGCTGACTCGATGTTTGCGGTCGCGCTTACCGGGCAGGAGGCGATTGAGCTGAGGCGCTGGGTGCTGGGGCCGGAATCCAGCGGGCGCGGCCGCAGGCGTGGGCTTGCTGCCAGGCTCTCCGATGTGGCGAGTTATGACGAACTCGGCGCGCGCGCCATAGGCGATGCAGCGGGCGCGGTGGCGGCGCTCCCGGCCGATGGCTGGTTGCAGCGGCTTGCAGAGGGGCAGCCCTTTGGCCCTGTCGAGGCGCTGCTCGCGAGCGTCCGCGCGCTCGTCTATGCCCGCGATCAGAACCGTGATGAGGCGGGATACGGCCTTGAGACCGAGCTTGCTGAGCCAGATTCCGGGCTCATCGATGCCGCCGGGGTGGGGGTTGAGGCGCTGTCGGCGCTGCACCGCCCGCTAATGGCGCTTGGCCAGCGGCTGGAGGCGGTGCTTGCCGAGGCGCCGGACTGGATGGACGGCGCCGCGCGCGCGCGCATTGAGGGGGCAATCCATTCACTGGCGTGGCGCGCAGACACCGTTGCGGCTTGGCTTGCCCTGCGGGCGCGCGTGGGCGGCCCGGCTGATCCCGATTTTGTCGACTGGCTGGCGGTTGACCGGATCGAGGGTCGGGACATCGATATTGGCTTGCACCGGCATTGGCTGGACCCGACGCGACCCTTTGCCGCGGCCGTGCTCGCGCCGGCAGATGGCGTGCTGATTACGTCTGCGACGTTGACAGGCGGCGGCGATTGGGCCGCGGCCGAAGCGCGCACCGGGGCGGCGTATCTTGCGCGCCCGGCGGCCCGGTTCGAGGCGCCAAGCCCGTTCGACTATGCCGTCGCCGCCCAAGTGCTGGTGGTGACCGACGTGAAGCGCGGCGACATGGCAGCGCTTGCGAACGGCTATGCCCGGCTCATCATGGCGGCAGGCGGCGGGACGCTCGGGCTGTTCACCGCAATCAGGCGGCTGCGCAGCGTGCATGCGGCGATTGCCGACCGGCTTGCGCGCGAGGGATTGCCGCTTCACGCGCAGCATGTCGACCCGGTCGACACGGGCACGCTGGTGGACATCTTCCGCGACGATCCACGCGCCTCGTTGCTGGGCACGGATGCACTGCGCGACGGGGTGGACGTGCCCGGCCATTCGCTGCGCCTGGTGGTGATGGAGGGCGTGCCGTGGCCCAAGCCGACCGTGCTGCACAGTGCGCGGCGGCTGGCGGGCGGCGGCAAGGATTATGACGACCGGCTGGTGCGCGCACGGCTTGCGCAGGCGTTTGGCCGGTTGATCCGCCGCGCCGATGATCGCGGCACATTTGTGCTCCTGTCAGCGGCAATGCCCTCGCGCCTGCTCACCGCCTTTCCGCTGGGCGTGCCGGTTCGGCGGGTGACACTCGATGAGGCCGTGGCGCTCGTTGCCGAGCGTCTTTCTTCCGTCATGCCGATCGGGCATGAGGGCATTGCCGCCGTGCACCAGGAGACGCAATGAAGAGGCTCACACTGCTCCGGCACGCCAAATCCGGCTGGGATGACCCGGTGCAGCGCGATTATGACCGGCCGCTCAACGCCAAGGGCCACAGGGGAGCGGCGCTGATGGGCCAGTATCTGGCGCGCGAGCGGCTGCGGTTCGACCATGTGATCGCGTCACCCGCGGTGCGCGTTGCCGAAACGCTGGCCGAACTTGCCCGGGGTTATGGTGAAGGCACCACGACGCATTGGGAAAAGCGGATTTACCTGGCCTCTGCGGTCACGTTGCTGGATGTGGTTCATGGCTTGCCCGACACGGCGCAGTCCGTGCTGATGGTCGGGCATAATCCGGGCCTGGAAGATCTGGTGCTGACGCTCGTGCCCGACAAGAGCGACGACGCCCTGCGCGCTCGCGTCGAGGAGAAATTCCCCACCGCCTCCATCGCCGAGCTTGCTCTGGAAGTGGCGCACTGGGCAGCCGTTGCGCCGCAAGCTGCGCGCCTCACCCGCTTTGTGCGCCCGCGCGACCTTGATCCTACGCTTGGGCCCGACGCCGACTAGGGCGTATCGGCCGAAGGTTTGCCCGCCAGTGCATCGCGCAAGCCGGCAAGTGCCCCAAAGGGCCCGGCCTCGCCCTCCTTCAACACGCCGGCCTTGCGCAGCGCGTCGTCTGCCCGCGGCCCCCTGGGGAACGAATCAAGCGCGAGCGCCATCGTTTCGGCCGCCGCATCACCAAGGTCAATCGCGCTGCCGGTGAAGGGGATCACGTCCAGCGCGTCTTCAGACAGCTCGATCTCCTCTGGCGCCGTGGCGGTGCTATCGTCGGCCACGAAGCGCAGCGCCAACGGCGCTTCGATCGAGACAGGAATGGCATCGCCAGTTACGACACAGGTCTGGACGACTTGGGCTTGAACCATGCCCGTCACCGTAACCCCTTGCGCGTCGCGGTGCAGGCCGCAAGTGGCGGAAAGTGCCTCCACTGCGCGCAAGCCGAAGCGATCAGCAAGCGCCCGACGCTCGGCCTCATTTGCGTCGATGGTGACCGGGCGGGCGCTGTCGCCGATCCGGTCCAGCGGTTGCGGGCGCGAAAATTCGGGCGGCGTCATGCCGGAAGCGCGCCCGTCCGCAGCGCGCCAGCGGTCGTTGCCCCAAGGCTGGCCTGCAGCGCCGTCAGTCTGGCCGCGACATGCGCAAGCGCGGCCGCAGGCGCCTCACCACGATAGAGGTTACGGGTAAGCGCTGGCGCGAGGTCGCCGCCTGCCAGCCCGTCGCGATACGCGCCGAGCCTGCCGCCCAACAGCGCCATCATCTGGCCTACATGCTTGCCGATGCCGACATCGCCAACGCCGCTCTGGCGCAGTTGCGCGTCCATATCGGCGATGAAATCCTCTGCCAGCCGGGCGCTGGTCCCTGGTTCGTCAAGCTGTTCCAGCCGCAACATCACGAGGCACAATATTGCGGTAATTATGTCGAAGCGGCCATCGAGCGTGTCCGGCACGCCGCCGTCGACATACCAGTGCGGCGCCCGCCCGCGCGCGACAATGGCAGCGTAAAGCCCGGCGGTGGTCGAAGATTTGGCGCGGCCAAACAAGGCGTCGATCAGTCCCATGGCAAATTCCCGGCTGTGGAGGCGCAGCAGTTGGTGGCATCGGCCTTGTATGGCAAGCCCGCCCGGCATATTGAAGCAAATCGTCGCGCTTGCAATGTATGCCAAGCCGCGACCCGGTTGGAGAGTGTGATGTCCCTCGTTTCCCCGCGCGCCAAACTTATTCTGTCGCTGGCGCTTGCTGCCACCGCGCTGGGCGGGTGCGTGCGGCTGCGCGCGCATGAAGGCTATATCATCGATTCCGATCTGGTGAATTCGGTGCAGCCCAATGTCGACACCCGTGAATCAGTATTGCAAGTACTGGGCAAGCCCACCTTCACTAGCCAGTTCGATCAGGGCTCATGGTATTATGTGTCGCGCGATACCAAGCATTTGGCGTTCAACGTGCCCAAGCCGAACACACAGATAACGCTGCGCATTGCGTTCGACGACAAGGGCATTGTCCGCGCGATTGAGCGCACGGGGCTCGATCAAGTGGCAAGCATCAGGCCGGAGAGCAAGACCACACCGACGCTTGGTCGGCGCCGGACGTTCTTTCAGGATTTGTTTGGCAACATCGGCGCGGTCGGTGCTGGCGCTGCCGGGCCAGGCGGTGGCGGTCAGGGCGGCGGCAACAGACCATAGTCATTTTCGGACAATGTCGTTCTGCGACAATTTGTTACACAGGCTTTCGTCTAGCTTACAACCGCATTCCGACCCCGTTCAGGGCAAAATCCCCATATCCGTTCGTGACGATGGAACCGCACCCTCTGGGGTGATGTTCCCATTGTCTGCCCAAGAACGGAGTATATTATGCGTAAGACGATTATCATGGCCCTCATGGCGGCCGCCTTGCTACCCGCCACTGCCCAAGCCCAGTCGCGCGAAGAGCTTCGGCGTGATCGGCAGGACATCGAGCGGCAGCAACGCGAACTCAACCAGGCACAGCGCCGTGGCGACCCCCGCGACATCAGGGACGAGCGACGCGACGTGCGCGGTGCCCGGCAAGAATATCGGGAAGACTTGGCTGACCGCAACCGTCAGTTCGGACGCGATGACTGGCGCCGCTATCGCGACACCCGCCGCGACGTGTTCGTCCGGGGATCGTGGAATGCACCGTTTCGGTATCACGCTTTCAATCGCGGGGTGCGGATTGCGCCCGGCTATTATGCCACGCGTTATGTGATCGCCGATCCGTGGCGGTATCATTTGCCGCAGCCGGGCCGCTTCCAGTGCTGGGTACGCCACTATAACGACGTGGTTCTGGTCGACACAAGGCGGGGCATCGTGATTGACGCTGTTCGCGGGTTCTACCTCTGATGCGGGCGCGTTGGTGACCCGACTTGCCGGCCCGGAAGAATTTTTCTCCGGGCCGTGCTTGCATCAGCGCACCGTGAAGCGGACCTGATCGACGCGGCCACCGTTCGAGTCGATCAGCGCAAGAAGGTGGCGACCTGGCGCTGGTAGCATCGCTGGATTGGCAGTGGCATCGCCAAGGTCGTGACCGTCAAGGACAAGTCGGTGAGCGCCCGCATTGCCCGACACCGCAACAATAAGCCGCTGATTGGCAAGCGGAATGTCTGGATCAAGCGCATAAACGCTGCCGCCCGCCGGATTGCTGATGCGGGGGCGACGGGCGGCGGCCGGTGCCCCAGCAATTACCGACTGCGCTGTTCCGCGCAGGAAATAATCGCGGCGCGGCTGCTCTAGCGCGCTTGCAAACCGCACCAGGCGCGTGTCGATGCCCGCAGGGGGCGGGGGTTCCACGCTATCGCCATCGGGGTGAAGCGCCAGCATGACATCGCGCCAGACGGGCGCGGCGCCGCTTACGCCAGAGACGGCGCGCATCGGATCGCCCTCGAGATTGCCGACCCATACCCCGACCGTGAATTTTTGCGAAAAGCCGATGCACCAATTGTCGCGTAAACCCTTTGACGTGCCCGTCTTGACCGCCGCCCAGAAGGGCAGGCTCAGCGCACTGTCGATGCCGAAGGTTGCCGCCCGGGCATTGGCATCAGCAAGCATATCGCCCACCAGCCATGCTGCTTGCGGCGAGGTGATCGTTCGGGCAGGTGGCGCGGGCGCATCCAACCGGTAGCGAAGCGGTCTCCAGCGTCCGCCATTCGCCAGCGCGCTATATGCTGCGACCTGTTCAGCAAGCGTGACTTCGGCGGAGCCGAGCGCGAGCGAAAAGCCATAATAATCGCCGTCCTCACTCAAGCCCCGATACCCGCTGTCCCATAGCCGGTCGCGAAATGCCTCGACGCCCACCAACAGCAACGTGCGCACCGCCGGCACGTTGAGTGACCCGGCAAGCGCGGTCCGCGCGGACACTGGCCCCTTGAAATCCCGGTCATAATTTTGCGGGACGTACAGGCCAGAAGCGGTGTCGAGCTGCACGGGGGAATCATCGAGGATGGAGGCAGGCGTCAGATATCCCTTTTCCAGCGCTTGGGCGTAAAGAAACGGCTTCAGCGTGGAACCCGCCTGGCGATAGCTCGCCGCGCCATCGACTTGCGCTGCAGTCGACGCGCCGCCAACGCCACCGATATAGGCAAGCACGCCGCCGCTTGCGTTATCAACGACGATTATCGCCCCATCGCGCGCGCGCGCGCCGCCAAGCCCTTGCAATTGCCGTGACAAGGCCGTGGCCGCGATCCGCTGAAGCCGGGCATCGATTGTGCTGGTGATGGTCGTGCCTGGCACTGTCAGCAGCCGCTGCGCCAGATGCGGGGCAAGGCCGGGGTCGAGCGCGAGGCGGCGCTGTGGACCAAGCATCGCCCAGCTTGCCACCTCAAGCCGCGCGCAATCGCTGGTTTTGGCAAACGCACAGGCGCGCGCGGCGATGGCTGAGGGCAGCGCCTGCGGGTTAGGCAGCAGCGCTGCCAGCAACCGCGCGTCATCGGGGGACAGCGCCTCCGGCGTCTTGCCGAACAGGCTGAGCGAGGCGGCGCCCACACCTTGCGCCTCGCCGCGAAAGCCCGCCAGGTTGAGATACGCCTCAAGGATTTGCGGCTTCGTCCAGCGGCGCTCAAGCACCCAGGCCGCGCGCATCTGGCGCAGCTTGTCGTGCCAGCCGCGCGCGCCGGGATTGGCAAGGTCGGGCGCCAGAAATCCGGCCAGTTGCATGGTGATAGTGCTTGCCCCACGTAAATGGCCGCCCGAGAACTTTGCGCGCAGGGCGCTCGCCAACGCCACGAAATCGACGCCGCCGTGCTGGAAGAAGCGCTTGTCCTCGGCCATGATGATCGCGCTCTTGAGCGTGGGCGCCATGCCCGCCAGCGGCACCCATGCCAGCCGCCGCGTCGTGAAATTCACGCGCACGCTGTCGATCAGCATGCCGTGCCGGTCGTTCAGCCAGGCCTCGGACGGGCGCCAGGCGGCGCGCACGCTTGCATAGGCCGGCAGCGTCGGCGGCAGCGTTGCGTAGTCGAGCACTCCTGCGCCCATCACGGCCAGCAGGAGCGCCGCCAAAGTGACATGCACCAGCCGCATTTGCTGCCACGCCGCGCCAATTGCATCCCAGAACCGATCCGGAAAGGCCAGGCACCAGGCGATCAGGCGACCGACCATGGCGCGGCTCAGTTCGGGCGGACGGTTACGGGCGCGTTGGGCAGCGCTGCGTGAATCGCCGGAGAGTACATTGCCTCGACCCGGCTGGGCGGCAACACGAAACGGCCCGTGCCGTTCAGCCGCACGGCATAGCTCACCGAGAAGCTGCCGCGCGGCACCCAGTCATAATAGCCGCGCCAGGTCGCGCCGCCACGCTCGACATAGCTTGGCTGCTGTCCACCATCGCCCCCGAGCAGCGCCGACTGGCCGCCGGTATCGCTGATGATGGTGGCGCCCGCCGGAACGGGATCACTCACCACCACCCAGTTGCGTTCGGCCGTCGCGGCCACGGTCAGCGTGATCCGCAGCACGTCGCCACGCGTCAGCACGCCCTTGGTGCGCGCTTGCATCACCTCAACCTTTTTGGCGAGCGTGTAGCCGGCGGCGACCGGCGCGGCGAGCGGAACGGCCGCAGCAACCGACACCATCGCCCATGGCCCGGCGCCCCCGGTCTGCGAAAGGCGCAGCGGGGTGGGCCCGCGCGGCAGCGAAAACGCAAGGAGCCGCGACGAGTCTGCCAGCGGCCAGTTGCGCGTGAGGGTGGCGTTACCGAGCGAGGCGGTGGTCGCGCCGGAAATCGCCGATGCCGGGTAGAGCGCTGCAAATTTATGCGCGGCCACCACACCCCAGGCGTTGGCGGTCGTCGTGTCCCAATGCCCGCGCTGCTGGCGAAGCGCTGTGCCCACCATCATCCGCGCGGCTTCATCCTGCCACCCGGCGCGACCAAGCGTTGCGGCAAGCGCTTTGATGGCGGCCTCGTCACCGGACGACATCAGCCACCAGGCGGCCCTGTCCTGATCGGACAGGTCGAGCCGCGCGCCCTCGTACACGAGCCGCGTGCGCAGCGCCGCTTCGGCCGCGCCCTTGAGCGCTGCGCCGTTGGCAAGCCCTGCCACGCGGTCGAGCGCGACGAGATAATCTGCAAGCTGCGCCGTTGGCATTTCAGAGGGCGTCATGCCGAGCTGGCCAAGCATCGCGGGCGTCGCCGCCCCTGCCCGGGCAAGCGCCGTAAACGCCGCCAGCCGCCGCAGCCGCTGGTCGCCAAAGCTTTCACGCGCCAGTCGGCCGTCAATGACCGCGCGCAGCGCTTCCACCATGCGCGTACGCGGTGCGGGCGGCAAGGCGAGCCC
>JBJXEC010000126.1:0-3991 GCA_046155125.1 Sphingomonas sp.
TCGCAGGACATGGTGCTTGGGCTGTACTACATCACCATGCTGAAAGAGGGTGAGCCTGGCGAAGGCATGATGCTCACCGACATGGCCGAAGTGCATCACGCGCTCGATTCCGGCGCGGTAACGCTCCACACCAAGATCATCGCGCGCGTTCCGCAGACCGATGAAGCAGGCAAGCCGTATCTCAAGCGCTTCGAGACGACGCCGGGCCGGATGCTGCTGGGCGAAACCTTGCCGCGCAGCCACAAGGTGCCGTTCGACATCGTCAACCGCCTGCTGACCAAGAAGGATGTCGGTGACGTGATCGACGAGGTCTATCGTCACACCGGCCAGAAAGAGACCGTGCTGTTTGCTGATGCGATCATGTCGCTTGGTTTCCGCCACGCGTTCAAGGCCGGCATTTCGTTCGGCAAGGACGATATGATTATTCCCGACGCCAAGATCGGGCTGGTCGACGATGCACGCGCGCAAGTGAAGGATTATGAGCAGCAATATCAGGACGGGCTCATCACGCAGCAGGAAAAGTACAACAAGGTGATCGACGCGTGGAGCCGTTGCGGCGACCAGGTGGCCAACGCCATGATGGATGAAATCCGCTCGGTAAAGCGCTTCACCGACGGCCCGAACGCGGGCCGCGAAAAGCCGATCAACTCGATTTACATGATGGCCCACTCCGGTGCGCGTGGTTCGCAGGCGCAGATCAAGCAGCTTGCGGGTATGCGCGGGCTGATGGCCAAGCCGAGCGGCGAGATCATCGAGACCCCCATCATCTCGAACTTCAAGGAGGGGCTTACCGTCCTTGAATATTTCAACTCGACGCACGGCGCCCGCAAGGGCCTGGCCGATACCGCGCTCAAGACGGCAAACTCAGGGTATCTCACCCGCCGTCTGGTCGACGTCTCTCAGGATTGCGTGATCGTCGAGCTGGATTGCGGCACCGAGCGGGCGCTGGAAATGCGTGCGATTGTGCAAGGCGGGTCGACCATTGCCTCCCTTGGCGAGCGCATCCTTGGCCGCACCACGGCTGAGGATATTGTTGACCCCAAAACCAACGCGGTCGTCATCCCCTCGGGCACGCTGCTCGACGAGCCGATGATCGCGCAGATTGAAGCGCTCGGAACGCAGGCGTGCAAGATCCGCAGCCCGCTGGTGTGCGAAACCAAGATCGGCGTGTGCGGCAAATGTTATGGGCGTGATCTTGCCCGCGGCACACCCGTTAACATCGGTGAAGCGGTGGGCGTTATCGCGGCGCAATCGATTGGCGAGCCGGGCACGCAGCTTACCATGCGGACCTTCCACATCGGTGGCGCGGCACAGCTCAACGAGCAGTCGAACCTTGAGGCCGTTGCCGACGGTCGCATGGAATATCGCGACTTGCGGATCATCGAGGATCAGCGCGGCCGCCGCGTGGTGCTCAGCCGCTCGGGCGAACTTGCAATCATTGATGCAGACGGTCGCGAGCGCGCAGTGCACCGCATCCCTTACGGCGCCTATGTGCTGTTCGCCGATGGTCACCAGCTGACCAAGGGCGACCGGATGGCCGAATGGGACCCGTTCACCATGCCGGTGATTACGGAAAACCCCGGCATCGTGAAATATGTCGACCTGATCGACGGCAAGACGCTGACCGAACAGGCCGATGAAGCGACCGGCATCACCCAGCGCGTGGTGACGGAGTATCGCGCCGCTTCCAAGTCGAAGGAAGATTTGCGGCCACGCCTGACCTTGCTCGATGCAGGGTCCGGAGAAGCCGGGCGCTACATGCTGGCAGCAGGTGCCACGCTGTCGGTGGAAGACGGGGCGCAGGTCTCGGGCGGCGACGTGTTGGCACGTGTCAGCCGGGAAGCGGCCAAAACGCGCGACATCACCGGCGGTCTGCCGCGGGTGGCCGAGTTGTTCGAAGCGCGCAAACCAAAGGAAAATGCCATAATCGCCAAGGTCTCTGGGCGGGTGGTGTTCGGCAAGGATTATAAGGCGAAGCGCAAGATCGGTATTCAGCCCGAGGATGGCGGCGAGATCGTCGAATATCTGGTGCCGAAGTCGAAGGTTATCGACGTGCAGGAGGGCGATTACGTCAAGCGCGGCGACAACCTCATCGGCGGCTCGCCTGATCCGCATGATATTCTCGAAGTGCTCGGCATTGAGCCCCTCGCCGAATATCTCGTGTCGGAAATCCAGGAAGTGTACCGGCTGCAGGGCGTTAAGATCAACGACAAGCACATCGAGGTGATCGTTCGCCAGATGCTGCAAAAGGTTGAGATTACCGATGGTGGCGACACGACGCTGCTGGCCGGTGAACAGGTCGACCGCGAGGAAATGGACGCGATCAACGTCAAGCTGCCCAAGGGCCAGGCGCCCGCGGTTGGCAAGCCGGTGCTGCTCGGCATCACCAAGGCCAGCCTCCAGACACGCAGCTTCATCTCGGCCGCTTCCTTCCAGGAGACGACCCGAGTGCTTACCGAAGCCGCCGTTCAGGGCAAGCAGGACACGCTGATCGGTCTGAAGGAAAACGTGATCGTCGGCCGGCTCATCCCGGCGGGCACTGGCGCCGGCATGAACCGCCTGCGCGTGACCGCCAACTCGCGCGATGCGGCCATGCGGGTCGCCCAGCGCAGGATGGACGAGGTGGCGATAATCGCGCCCAATTCGGCCGCCGAGGAACATGCCGCTGAACTTGCGCGAAGCCCGCGCGATGCCGGTGGCACGGGCGATGACGCGTTGGGCCAGGTGGTAACCTCCGGTCATGGTACCGATGCCGATGCGGGCGATTATCTGAACAGCTAGGCCGTTTCAGGCGGCACAATCCGGGCCGTCGCCTCACCCAGAGGCGGCGGCCCGTTTGCGTGGAGCAGGGGCAACGGCGCTCCAATTCTGGGCAGCTCCATCCATATTTGACTCGAAACCGGCAGCAAGATGGTGTATTTCATCTTCATGGTTATGCGAGCGCTTTTTACACAAGGCGGCTTGCGGGGTTTTGCAAGGCTCGTCAGGTGCTGAGCTGAAACAATTTTGGGGGCTATCGCATGAAGTTTACTGGATTTATTGTTGCAGCGTCGCTGACGCTGTCGGCAGGGGCTGCGAATGCGGCTGAGCGCATCGTCAATGGCGGCTTCCAACTGAGCGGCACCGGCAGCGTCCCGGTGAGCTGGGTTGTGACGCCCGGCAGCGAAATCCTCACGCTCAGCGGCAGCAGTTATGTGCCGTGCTGCGGGGCGTTTGGTTCGCCTGCACAGCTAGCCAATCAGTTTGCGAGCTTTGGTGCGGGCGACCAACCCAATATCAGCACGTTGCGCCAGACCTTCTCGACGGTGGCGGGGTCCACTTACAACGTGTCGTTTGATTTCGGCGCGTTCGGCGGCGGCCAGCAGACAATTTTCGCCAACCTGCTCGGCAGCGATGGTCTGACGCAGCTCGGCACCTTCAGCGCAACCCGCGGCGCCAATCCCAATCTCGCGACGACCTTTGGCAATTATACGCTGAGCTTCGTGGCTAATGGCGCAACTTCGACGATCGCCTTCAATGTTGACCCGTTCACGGCCAGCGTTGACGGCGTGCTTGACAATGTCTCGGTGACCGGCGCGATCCCTGAACCCGCCACCTGGGCGATGATGATCGTTGGCTTTGGTGCCGTCGGCGGGGCCATGCGCACGCGCCGCAGCAAGGTATCGGTCCGCTTCGCTGGCTGATCCTTCGCCGGACAGGTGATTTCGCAACGCCGCCGCTCGGGCAACCGGGCGGCGGTTTGCGTTTGGGCGCCCGGAAGGTGCGCCAAATGCTGCCAAAATACAGCGCCCGGCGCGCTGTCGACAGCGTGTAACCCGCAGCGCGGCGACTCACGTCGCGACGTTTCATTGTGGCACGGGCGGCGCCATTAGTGGTTTCCGAATCACCGATAATGCGTTAAAGCTGCATTAGGAAACAAATCCGGTCGCAAATGGGGTTTGCGTTTGGTTGGGGGGTAATCTTGAGCAATCGGGATTGCCCGTTTCTTTTG
>JBJXEC010000127.1:0-13360 GCA_046155125.1 Sphingomonas sp.
CCGTCCGCCTGCCACCAATATTGCGGGTGCTTGCGGGTGCCGGTGACAACCTCGTCCATCGTCGCCGGGTCATACAGCCTTCCGCCGAGCATCACCCGGTTGATCTTGTCCGAATTGCGGATATCGGCAGTGGGGTCCGCATCGAGCACGACCAGATCGGCGAGTTTGCCAACCTCAAGCGAGCCAACATCCTTGGCATAGCCAAGCGACGTGGCAGGCATGATGGTGCCTGCCGCCAGCGCCTCAATCGGGCTCCAGCCGCCGCGCGCGAACGACCACATCTCCCAATGCGGCCCAAGTCCGGTCTGCTGCCCGTGCGCGCCGATGGACACCTGCACGCCGCCGTCCGCCAGCTTCTTGGCCTCGCGCGCGCTGGTACGGTCGACATAGTCCTCCTCCGGCGCGAGATCGCGGCGAACGTTCTGCGCGGCAAGCAGGCCGGGCGGAACGTGCCTGGTAAGCAGCGGATGCTTCCAGACGTCGGTGTGTGCGCGCCAATAGGGGTCGCCAGCCGGGCCGCCATAGGTCACCACCAAGGTGGGCGTATAGTTAGTCTTGGTCTGCGTCCACAAGCTGACCAGATCGGCATAGAAAACCCCGAGCGGCACGTTGTGCTCGACGGTCGAGTTGCCGTCCTGAATGAGGCTGAGGTCCATATTGTAGAGCGAGCCGCCCTCCGGCACTACCTCCATCCCCTCGGCCTGCGCTGCCTTGACCACCATTTGCCGCTGCTCGCGACGCGGCTGGTTGTAGTTCTTCACTGAATGCGCACCCTGCGCCTTTAACCGGCGGATATGAGCAAGCGCGTCTTCATAGCTGTTGATCTCAGCATAGACGCCGGGTGATTTGGCACCGTAGATGATCTCGCCGGTGGAGAAGATGCGCGGCGCGATGATCTTGCCCGCCCGCTGCATTTCGGATGCCACGAAAATTTCCGCCGCGCGCGATGACGGGTCGTGAATCGTCGTGGTGCCGAAGGCCAGGTTAGCCGTTGCCGACCAGTTTTGTTGCGGCACGAGTTCGTCATCGCCTTGGGGCCCGTGTGCATGCGCATCGACCAGACCGGGGATGATGGTCTTGCCAGTCACATCCACCGTCTTGGCGCCCGCCGGGATGGCGACCGACCCCCGCTTGCCTACCGCAACAATCCGGTCACCCGTTACCAAGACCACAGCATCGTCGATGATCCCGCCGGCCTTGTTAGCCATCGTCACAACCCGCGCGCCGACGAGCGCAACCGTGCCCGTGGGCTTGTCGGCCGCAACCTCCATCGACAGCGATATGCCGCTTGCAGGCGGGGTGAATTTCGCCGCCGTGCCGCCCGCCGCCACCGGCGCGTCGGCAAACAACGCGCTCGTCTGCGCGGTGAACACCGTTGGCCCGAGGCTCCAGTGCAGCTGCTGTCCGCCGTTGGACCAGTTGATGAAATCAGCGCCTTCGCCGCTCACGCGGGTAACGGGCAGTGGCCCTCCCTTGGGGTCGGTCGAAACGTCTTGCGTGCCGGGCAGCATCGGCATCACGAACGCTTCGTAATTTTGCCGGAACGCAAAATACTGTCCGTCGGGCGATACTTGGTAGTCGTTGACCAGATCGCCGGTTGCATGCACGCGCTTGGCCTCGCCGCTGAGGTCGGTGCTGATTAGCTGGAGCTTGCCCTTGTCGCGACCGAGCATGAACACTCGGTCGTTCGACGCGCCAAATTGCGGTCCGGCGCCTTCCTTGCTGATCCGCGTTACGGCACCGCCTGCGCTCGCGATGCGATATATGCCTGGGTTTTCGCTCCACCGGTCAGACGTGAGTCCGCCCCCGCCGCGTGCTTCGAACACGATCGTCTTGCCGTCGGGTGAGAAGCGCGGCACCGCATAATGGCCGGGGTCGCGCGTTACCGCGCGCGCCGCGCCGCCCGCTGCCCCAACCGTCTTGATTGCGCCGAGGCCCGCATCTGACCAGTCGACATACACAACCGACGTGCCGTCCCGCGACCAGCTCGGCCACAATTCGAAAGTCGCGTCGCTGGCGCTGGTCAGGCGCTTGGGCGCACCGCCCGCCATTGGCTTGACCCACAGCTTGCCAAGCGTTTCGAACACGACGCTGCGACCGTCCGGCGATACACTGGCCCAGCGCGGCATCTTCGTCACCACGGTTGGGGGCGACACCGCGATCTGCGGGTGCGTTGCGTCGATGACGACACGCGTATCGTTGACGCGGAACGGGATTTCGGCGGCACCCGTGCCATCCGCGCCGATCCGGTGGAGCTTGCCGCCAGCCCAGAACACAATCTGCTTGCTGTCGGGCGTGAACGCCATGTTGGGGTAAACGCCGCTCACCGCCCAGGTTTCCTGCACGTCCTGGTCAAGCGCGTCGTAAATCTTGCGCTCTTCGCCGCTTGCAAGGTTTTTCACATAAAGCTTCGACTTGGTCCGCTCCCGCCTCACAAACGCGATCAGCTTGCCATCTGGCGACGGCGTTGGCCGCACCGACCCGCCGACCCCGGACGCCACCGTCGATACCTCGCCCGTATCCATGTCGTAGCGCTCGATATGGAACAGATCGGTATTGGAGTTCTGGGCATATTCAAAAATCGGCCCCGGCGTCACGTTCCGGGTATAATACAGGCTTTTGCCGTCGGGCGCGTAGATTGGCTCGCCAAGCTCCTTCTGGAGCTGTTCGCTCGCCTTTTTCACCAGCGGCACGCCGCCGCCGCCCGAGACGTGGTAGATCCATATCTCGCCAGTGCCGAGCGAGCGCTGCGTGGTGAAATGCTTTTTGGCGATGATGAAGCGCCCGTCCGGGCTCCAGCTCGGCTGGTTAAGCAGGCGGAAATCTTCCTTCGACAGCTGGCGCTTGTCGCTGCCGTCGACGTTCATCAGCCAGATATTGTCGCCGCCGCCGCGATCCGATGTGAAGGCGATTCGCTTGCCATCCGGCGAAAAGCGCGGCTGCTGCTCATAGGTCAGCCCTTCCGCAATGCGCGTGGGCGTACCGCCCGTGATCGGCATGGTGTATATGTCGCCGAGCAGGTCAAACGCGATCAGCTTGCCGTCGGGCGACACGTCGACGTTCATCCAGCTGCCTTCAGTGACATCAATCGGCACTTGTCGGGTCGTCATGCCGGGTGGTGCATTGACATCCCATTTGGGCGGCATCGGCTTGTCGGCACTCGCCGCTGTCTGCGCGGTGGCAGAGGTGGACGCGAGTAGAGCGGCGCAGGCGGCAAGAACGCGGTAATGCACGATAGTCTCCCCTGAAATCTTATTGCGCTTAGGTCTAACGCCAAATTCGCGCGCGCCAAGGGGGCCCGTGTTCAGGGTGGGGTAGTGCAAATCAGCGCCGGGCGCGTCGCTGCGACGGCCAGACCTAGCTTTCGGGCTCGGCGTCTGCCGGCCGTTCGAACCACGCCTCGACCTCGCCCGACAGCTTCAGGGTCAGCGGCTGGCCATGGCGGTCGACCTTCTTGCCAAGCGACACGCGGACCCAGCCTTCGGACAGGCTGTATTCCTCGACATCGTGGCGCACGACGCCCTTGAAACGGATGCCAATGCCGCGCTCAAGGCAGGACTGGTCGAAAAAGGGGCTGCGCGGGTTGACCGACAGCCGGTCGGGAGGAGTATCGCTCATGGGCGCTGCTCTTGGCGCAATGTCGCGCAAAATGCCAGACCCTCGCGATTGGCGGGCGGCGCGACCGATGAAAATCGCGCCGCCGCCTAAATGGGCAAGCCGCTATCAGCGACAAACCCGGATCTTTACAACCCGGTCATAATAAGGATCATAGCGCCGCTCGGTGTAGCAGCGTGGCCGATAATCGTTCCGATCGTAGTTGTAATAACGCTGACGTTGATAATAGTCTCGGTCCCGATCATAGTAATTGTTGTAATATCGATTATTATAATCACGGTTATAATAACCGCGATTGTAGTATCCGTTGTTATAATAGCCGCGGTTACGATATCCACCATCGTGGTTCGCATTGCTCGCGATTGCAGCACCAATCGCAAGCCCGGCAATGCCGGCGACTACCGCGACCCCGGCCCCGTCGCCATGGCCGCGATGGTCATCATGGCCCTGATAATATTGTGCCTCGGCAGGGGCTGCAGCGGTCAGAGCGGTCGCCGCGAGCGCCACACCGAGACCGGCCTTTTTCAATAGACTCTTCATACCAATCTCCTTTCGGTCTAGCTGCCCCTTTGGCCTGCGTGCAGACTTGAGAGCATGGCATAAGGCCTAAGTGATTCGCACTGAACGCACGCGGAATGGAGCATTAATGACAGGTTTAGCTTTGCCCGCCATCGCACCGCAGGGGGCAGCATGGCGTATTGGCTGATCAAATCGGAACCCGAAGCCTATGGCTGGGCAGACCTGGTCGCCGAGGGGCATACCGAATGGACTGGCGTGCGCAACCACACCGCCGCCATCAATTTGCGCGCGATGCAGGTGGGCGATGAAGCGCTTTTCTATCACAGCGTATCGGAAAAAGCGGTGGTCGGCATCGCCAGGGTCAGCCGGACATGGCAGCCCGATGGTGACGACGGCAAATGGGCCTCGGTCCAGGTGGAGCCAGCGCGCGCGCTCGCTGTGCCGGTGACGCTCGCTACCATCAAGGCCACGCCAGCGCTTGCGGCGATGGAATTGCTCCGCCAATCCCGCCTGTCGGTCGCGCCGGTACGCGCAGAGGAATGGGCGCTGCTGCTGGCGATGGGGGCAGCACCTGCGGCCTAAGGCGGGGGATGCCGTGCGCGCGCGCCGATGCCCCTGCACCCGGGCGCTGCTGCCCCACAGACAGCGCCAACAGGGCCGCGCGAATGTTTGCAAAGGTGGGCACCTTGATCAACGCGTTTTGAGGCGCTGATGATGGCGTGACGAGAGCGTCTGGCGCGTCGCTGGCTGCCTGCAGCCGGCCAAGTCGAACCGCACGTGGAAACCCCGCTTCGGCGGGACGCTCTGTCGCAAGCGTAATGAGGTCGAGCGCTTCTTCAGCAAGCTCACACAGTTCCGCCGTATCGCCAGCCGTTACGACGAGCTTGCAGTGCCAGACTTCACGCCCCCACCCACGCTCACCACATACGTATTCGTCCTCCAACCCGCTTCCCTCAGCACCCGCAACGCGGCAGGCTGGCAGGAACGAAAAATGGGGAGAGGGTGCCGTGCGGATTTTCAGCAGCATTGCCGCCGTTATGATGGGCTTGGGCGCGGTTTGCGCCGCACCGGCGTTGGCCGCGGCACCCGGCGCGATTCCGGCGCGCTATACGCCCAAACCCTATATCGAGCTGAAGCACCCGGCATGGAGCCGCGACGCGGTGCTCTATCAGATCAACACCCGGCAATTCACGCAGGAGGGTAGTTTCGCCTCGGCCGAAAAGCAGCTGCCGCGCTTGAAAGCGCTTGGCGTCGACATTTTGTGGCTGATGCCAATCCACCCGATTGGCGAAAAGAACCGCAAGGGCGGGCTCGGCAGCCCGTATTCCGTGCGTGATTATTATGCGGTGAACCCTGATTTCGGCACGCTGGCCGATTTGAAATCCTTTGTGGGCGCCGCACACAAGCTTGGCATGCATGTCATCCTTGACTGGGTGGCGAACCATTCGGCGTGGGACAATAAGCTCACGAGCCAGCACCCCGACTGGTATGAGCATGACTGGAAGGGCGCCTTTCACCCGACCACCTGGTGGGACTGGGCCGACATTATCGACTTTGATTATACCAAGCCGGCCTTGCGCCAATACATGACCGGCGCGCTCAAATATTGGGTCAAGGAAGCGGGCGTCGATGGGTATCGCTGCGACGTGGCCGGGCAGGTCCCAATCGACTTCTGGGAGAATGTGCGGGCCGAACTCGACGCGATCAAGCCCGTGTTCATGCTCGCCGAGTGGGAGTATCCCGAGCTCCACCGCCGTGCCTTTGACGCAACCTATGCGTGGGGCTGGGAAGGGCCGATGCACGAAATCGGCGCCGGGCGCGCCGGGCCGGATGCGCTCTACACCTATTATGCGTGGAACGACGGCGCCTGGCCGGTCGGTGCCATGCGGATGCTGTTCACCAGCAACCATGATAAGAATTCCTGGGAGGGCACCGAGTTTGAGCGCTTTGGCCCCAACCTTGCCAACACGATGGTGCTGAGCTTTGTGTCAGAGGGCATTCCGCTCATCTATAACGGGCAGGAAGCGGGCAATACCAAAAGGCTGGCGTTTTTTGAGCGCGACCCGATTGTGTGGCGCGATCACCCCAATGGCGCGTTTTTCAAGCGGCTGATCGCGCTGAAAAAGGCGCACCCGGCGTTGTGGAACGGCGCCTGGGGCGCGCGCATGGTTCCGGTGGTGAACTCTGCGCCCAACAAGGTGCTCAGCTTTGTGCGGCAAAAGGGCGACGACAAGCTGCTCGCGATGTTCAACATGTCGGCTCAGGCACAAACGGTGACGCTTACCGATGGCCCGTCAGCCGGCCGCTACCGGGATTGGGAAACGGGTGCCGCCGTCACCATCGCCGATCAGGCCAGCGTCACCCTCCCTGCCTGGAGCTACCGGGTGCTCACCACCCGGTAGCGCGCACGCCCGGTCAGGCCGCGACCTTGGCCCGGCTCGCCTTTTTGCGCTCATTGGGATCGAGATGGCGTTTGCGCAGGCGGATGGACTTTGGCGTCACCTCCACCAGCTCGTCATCGTCGATATAGGCAATCGCCTGTTCCAGCGTCATCCGCCAGGGTGGGGTAAGGCGAATGGCGTCGTCCTTGCCACCGGAGGCGCGGAAGTTGGTGAGCTGCTTGGCCTTCATCGGGTTGACCTCAAGGTCATCCGTCTTGGCATTCTCGCCGATGATCATGCCTTCGTAAAGCGCTTCGCCGGGCGCCACCATCATGATGCCGCGCTCCTCAAGCGGCCCGAGCGCATAAGCATTGGCCTCGCCCGACCCGTTGGAGATGAGTACGCCGTTCTTGCGACCTTCGATCTTGCCCTTGTGCGGGCCGTATTTTTCGAACAGCCGGTTCATGATGCCAGTGCCGCGCGTGTCCGACAGAAACTCGCCGTGATAGCCGATCATGCCGCGCGACGGCGCTGAAAACGTGATGCGCGTCTTGCCGCCGCCCGAGGGGCGCATGTCGGTCATCTCTGCCTTGCGGATGTTCATTTTCTCGACAACGGTGCCGGAATATTCCTCGTCCACATCGATGATGACAGTTTCGTACGGCTCGGTCTTGCTGCCGTTCTCATCATCCTTGAACAGCACGCGCGGGCGGCTGATGCCCAGCTCAAAGCCTTCGCGGCGCATGGTCTCGATGAGCACGCCAAGCTGCAATTCGCCGCGGCCGGCGACTTCGTAGGAATCGCGGTCGTCGCTCTCGGTGACCTTGATGGCAACGTTCGATTCGGCTTCGCGGAACAGCCGGTCGCGGATCATCCGGCTCGTGACCTTGGTGCCCTCACGCCCTGCCATTGGCGAATCGTTCACCGCAAACCGCATCGACAGTGTTGGCGGATCAATTGGCTGGGCATGGAGCGGCTCGGTAACGCTCGTGTCGCAGATGGTGTTGGCAACCGTTGCGACGGTAAGCCCGGCGATGGAGATGATGTCGCCGGCATTGGCCTCGTCGACCGGCAGCCGCTCAAGCCCGCGAAACGCCATGATTTTCGAAGCGCGGCCGGTTTCCACCACCTTGCCGTCGGGATCAAGCGCATGGATGGGCATGTTGGTCTTGACCGAGCCCGAAAACACCAGGCCGGTCAAAATGCGGCCGAGGAAATTGTCGCGGTCGAGCAACGTCACCAGGAACTTGAACGGGCCATCCGGGTCAGCCGAAGGTGCGGGCACATGCTCGACGATCTTGTTGAAAAGCGGGTCGAGCGTGCCTTCGCGCACGTCGGGCGTGTCGCCCGCATAGCCGTTGCGGCCGGAGGCAAACAGCACCGGAAAATCGAGCTGGTCGTCATTGGCTTCAAGGCTGACGAACAGATCGAACACCTCGTCGAGCACCTCTTGGGCGCGCGCATCGCTGCGGTCGATCTTGTTGACGACGACAATCGGGCGCAGGCCAAGTGCGAGCGCCTTGCCCGTCACGAACTTGGTTTGCGGCATCGCGCCTTCGGCGGCATCCACGAGCAGGATCACGCCATCGACCATCGACAGGATACGCTCCACCTCGCCGCCGAAATCGGCGTGGCCCGGCGTGTCGACAATGTTGATGCGGGTTTTGTGGCCGTGATGGTCGTCCCATTCGATCGACGTGCACTTGGCGAGAATGGTGATGCCGCGCTCTTTTTCGAGATCGTTCGAATCCATCGCCCGCTCTTCCACGCGCTGATTGTCGCGGAAGGTGCCGGATTGGCGGAAAAGCTGGTCGACAAGGGTGGTCTTGCCGTGGTCGACGTGGGCGATGATCGCCACGTTGCGAAGGCTCATATACGGTCCTGATGTTGGCGCGGAAGTTGAATTGGGCGGCCCATAGCGCAAATGTTGCGACGCGGAAAGGGTGTCGGGACTTGCACGCGCGCACCACTGGGCTAGGGCCGCCAGCCATGACGATTCTCCGCCGCCTGCTGCCAGACCGCTTCATTATGCTGCTGGTGGCAACGGTGGTGGTGGCAACGCTGCTGCCCGCGACCGGATGGCTGTTGTCCGCAATCAGCTGGGCGTCAAATGCGGCGATTGTGCTGCTGTTCTTCCTCCACGGCGCGCGGCTCAGCCGGCAAGCGGTGCTGGACGGGGCGAAGAAGTGGCGGTTGCTAAGCGTCATATTGCTATTTGGCTATGGTCTGTTCCCGCTGGCGATGTGGGTGGCCGCCCACGCGCTTTCCGGGCGGTTCGCACCGGAATTGCTTGCAGGACTCCTCTTTTTGGGGGTGTTGCCGACAACGGTGCAGTCCTCCATCGCCTATGCTTCCATCGCGCGCGGCAATGTCGCTGCCTCGGTCATCGCTTCGGCTGCCTCCAACCTGCTGGCGGTGGTAGTAACGCCCGTGCTGTTTGCGCTGATCGCGAGTTCTGCGGTGGCCGGCGTGTCGCTGGCGGGCATTGGCAAGGTCGCGACGCTGTTGCTGTTGCCGTTCGCGATGGGGCAGCTGCTGCGCGTACCCGTGCTGCCTATCGTCCAGCGCCATGCCTGGGTGGCGGGTAATATCGACAAGATGACGATCATCCTTGCGGTGTACGTCGCCTTTTCGCAGGCCGAGACCGAAGGGCTTTGGCACCGCATTGACGCGGGCGCGCTGGTGATGCTTGCAGCGCTGATGGCGGGCGTGCTGATCGCGGTGTTCGCAGGCGCCTGGGGAATCGGCGCGGCCATGGGCCTTGACCGGGCCGACCGGGCGACCCTGTTGTTCGCAAGCGCACACAAGAGCCTGGCAACCGGCGCGCCAATGGCCCGCATCCTGTTTCCCCCGGCGCTGGCGGGCGCTGCCATCCTGCCGCTGCTGCTGTATCACCAGATGCAGCTGATGCTGTCCGCCGTGGTTGCAGCGCGCCTTGCCAAGGACGATCAGCGTATTACATGATTGATACACTTGAATGGCAGGCCGTTCGGCGTCATTGCTAGGAACATACGCACTAGGCAGCGAATGAGGAACTCAGATGGCCACGACAAGCGAGACGGCGACCGTAACCAACGGCCTGGTGCTGACCCCGCCTGAGCCAGTGCCCGTGGTCGCGCCCGAAAAGGCGATTGGGCTGGTGCCGGTCGATGATGAAAAGCGCACGCAATTGCAGGCCAAGGTCGACAGCTTTGTGACTGATCTGGTCGCGCAGGACGTCAATTCGCCGGAATTTGGCAAGCGCGTGGATGCGATTGCGGCGATGGGGCAAAAGGAAATCCGCGATGCCGCCGGGCAATCCAACCGCTTCCTCGACCGCCCGGTAAAGGCGATGGACCAGGAATCGGGCGTCGGCGCGGACCTGGCGCAGCTGCGCCGGACCATCGAAGACCTGGACCCCGGCAAAAAAGGCAATCTGCTTGCCCCCCGCAAAATTTTTGGCGTCATCCCGTTCGGCAACAAGATGCGGAACTATTTTGACGGGTATAAGTCGTCGCAAACCCACATCTCGTCGATTCTGAAGTCGCTCTCGTCGGGCAAGGATGAGCTGTTGATGGACAATGCCGCCATCGACACGGAGCGCGCGAACCTGTGGGCCGCGATGGGCCGGCTGGAGCAAATGATCGTGCTCGCCAAGACCATGGACCAAAAGCTCGAAGACACCGCCAACGAGCTCGATCATACCGACCCCGCCAAGGCCAAGGCGCTGCGTGAAACCGCGCTGTTTTATGTCCGCCAGCGCACGCAGGATCTGCTGACGCAAATGGCGGTGACGGTGCAGGGCTATCTCGCGCTTGATCTGGTGAAGAAAAACAATGTCGAGCTGGTAAAGGGCGTTGACCGCGCGTCGACCACCACCGTCTCGGCGCTACGTACGGCGGTTACGGTTGCGCAGGCGCTGACCAACCAGAAGCTGGTGCTCGAACAAATCACGCAGCTCAACACGACGACGACCAACATCATCGAATCGACCGGCGCGCTGCTCAAGAGCCAGACCGCAACCATCCACGAACAGGCGGCGGCCTCCACCATCCCGCTGGAAACGCTGCAGCGCGCGTTCCAGAACATTTATGATACGATGGACGCCATCGACAGTTTCAAGCTCAAGGCGCTCGATTCGATGAAGACCACGGTCAACACGCTGTCGAACGAGGTGGAGAAATCGCGCGGTTATATCGCGCGAGCCGAAGGCGCCTCGGGCAACAAATTGTCCGGGCCTGACGCCTTCAAGCTGGAGTCGGTGTGACCATGTCAGAAGTTGACCGGCAAGTGGCGATGGCGCGCGAGGTGCTCGACCGCACCTCGGCCAGCTACCGCGACGGGGCGGTGCGCAACCAGCGCGTGAACGAGGTCGGCAAGCGGCTCACCCGGATAGCACTCGCCGATAGCGCCATTCTGGTCGCTGCGGTTATCGTGGGGCTGATCGTGCCCATCGGCATGTTCGGCGCGCTGGCCGTAATGGCGCTGCTCATCGCGACGACGCTGATGATCGCGCTGGCCCCTGGCCCGCCGCCGCCCCGCGCCGACAAACTGCGCGCGGCGCCAATACAATCGTTGCCCTCCCAAACCGCACGCTGGCTGCAATCGCAACGTGCAGCCCTGCCCGCTCCCGCGATGACGCTCGTTGACCAGATCGGCGTGCGGCTCGACACGCTCGCGCCGCAGCTGGCAACGCTTGGCAATGACGATCCGGCGGCGGCTGAAGTGCGCAAGCTGGTGGGCGAGCAATTGCCGGAATTCATCAATGGCTATGCCCGTGTGCCCAAGGAATTGCGCGCGGTCGAGCGCAACGGCGCCACGCCGGATGCCCAGCTTGTCGAAGGGTTGCGCGTCATTGAAGGGCAGATTGGCGAAATGACCGCGCAGCTCGCGCAAGGCGATCTGGATCAATTGGCGACCCATGGGCGGTATCTCGAAATCAAATATCGCGGCGATGGGGTGGATAGCCCGTCCTGACCGGGCTAAGCTTACCCAACGCGATCAATAGCGAGGGGATAGACGATGCGCATAACCATCATGGCGGCCATGCTACTGGCGGCGGCGCCCGTCGCGCCGCTTGGCGCACAGGCAACCCGCTCGATTTCGGCCAGCGACAAGGCGCAAGGGGCACAGGCAAACCCGGAGCTGCTCGCGCAATATGGTGGCAAATATGCCGGGCCGCAGGTCGCGTTTGTTGACCGGGTGGGCAAGCGCGTGGCGCTGCAATCTGGGCTTTCAAATGCTGCGGACGATTTCACCATCACGTTGCTCAACTCGCCGATCGAAAACGCCTTCGCCATCCCCGGCGGTTATGTTTATGTCACGCGCCAGTTGCTCGCGCTGATGAATTCGGAAGCCGAACTCGCTTCGGTGCTCGGCCATGAGGTCGGCCATGTCGCGGCCAACCACGCCTCAAAGCGCAACACACGGGCGACCATCGGGTCAATCCTTGCCGCCGGCATTGGTGCAGCAACCGGGAGCGGCCTGCTCAGCCAGATCGCCGGCACGGGCGCGCAACTGTACACGCTGGGCTTCAGCCGCAGCCAGGAATATCAGGCCGACGGGCTAGGCGTGCGTTATTCATACGCGGCCGGCTATTCGCCTTATGCAATGTCGCGGATGCTGACGCAGCTTAACAACGAAACAACCCTTCAGGGCCAGATAGCGGGCCGAACCAGCAGCGTGCCAAGCTTTGCCTCCACCCACCCAAATGGCGCCGCGCGCATCGCCAAGGCGCGCGAGCTTGCGCAGGCAACGGGCAAGCCCGAGGATCGCCCGGCACAGGATATCGTGTTCCTGAAGATGCTGGACGGCATGGTCTATGACGATGACCCGGGCCAAGGCGTGGTTGCGGGGCAAACCTTTCGCCACCCGGGGCTCAGAATCGCGTTTACCGCCCCTGCCGGTTACCAGATCGCTAACGGCTCAGATGCGGTGACCATCCAGGGATCAGGCGGGCAAGCGCAGTTTACGCTCGGCACCGCCACCAGTGATCTTGGCGCGGCCATCACCCAGCGCTTCACCACGCTCGGCGCCAATGGCGCGAGCGCGCCAGTGCAGACCGGCCGCACCAACGGCATTGATTATAGCTTTGCCACAACCGCAGCGACCGCGAGCGGGCGTGCGGTGGATGCAACCGTGGTCGCCTACCGGTTCCCCAACGCGACCTATCTGTTCACCATCATTACGCCGCAAGGCGCCGGCATTGGGCCATTTGGCTCGCTGGTCAGCAGCATGACGACGATTTCGGCTGGCGATGCCGCCGCCGTGAAGGGCAAGCGCCTGCGCATCTTGACGGTTGGCCGGGGCGACACGATCGACACGCTTGCGGCGAAAATGGCCTATCCCAATTTTCAGCGCGAGCGGTTCCTGACGCTTAACGGCCTCGCCAGCACCTCCGTCCTCACCCGCGGGATGCTGGTCAAGATCGTTACCGAGAGCTGAGGGGCCGCACGCGTGACGAAATCGATGACGATCGAGTTCGTGTCCGACATCGTGTGCCCGTGGTGCATCATCGGGCTGGCGGGGCTGGAACAGGCGCTTGACGCGATTGGCGATGAAGTGGCCGCCGACATCCGGTTCGCCCCGTTCGAGCTAAACCCCAACATGCCGCCCGAAGGCCAGAACATCGTCGAACATATCGCCGAGAAATATGGGTCGACGCCAGAACAATCGGCGAGCAACCGCGCGAGCATCACGGCGCGCGCGGCAGAACTGGGGTTCACCATGGCGGGGACGGCCGACAGCCGCATCTACAACACCTTCGACGCGCACCGGCTGCTCCACTGGGCCGGGGAGCAGGGCAAGCAGGCCGCGCTCAAGCACCGGCTGTTCACCGCCTATTTTACCGAGCAGCGCAACCCTTC
>JBJXEC010000128.1:0-8749 GCA_046155125.1 Sphingomonas sp.
ATGGCAGGAGGATGAGAGCCCGGTTGCGCTGATCGCGGCGTTCCTGCGCGAGCGAAAACTGACCAGTCTCCCGATCGGTATCGAGGAGACCGCGCGCTTTTTTGCATCGGATGGGCTGGCCCGCGCGTTACCAGCTGCAAGGCTCGTATCCGCTAATCCCGTCGTGCGCGGCTGCCGGATGATAAAGACGGCGAGCGAAATTGCGCTGATGCAAAAAGCGAGCGACATCACGATTGCGGCCTATCGCTGGACCTGGCCGCGGGTGGAAACGGGCATGACGCCCGCCGATATCGGTGGCCTGATGAACGCGGCAACGCGCAAACTGGGTGGTGGCCCTGAATTTGCGCTGGTGCTGATTGGCGAGGCGGCGGCGTATCCGCATGGCTCCAAGGCGCCGCAAAAGGTGGCGGATGGCCAGATCGTGCTGATGGATTGCGGATGCGCTGTGGATGGCTATCAGTCCGACATCTCGCGCACCTTTGTTTATGGCGCAGCGTCTGCCGAACAGCGACGAGTGTGGGACCATGTTGCGCAGGGTCAACAGATCGGGATGGCGGCGGCGCGAATCGGCGCGTCAGCGGGCAGCGTTGATGATGCCGTTCGGCAACAATATGAAGCCTGGGGCTATGGGCCGCGCTACAAGCTGCCCGGTACGTCGCACCGCACCGGGCATGGCATCGGGCTGGACGGGCATGAGCCAGTGAACCTGGTGCATGGCGAAACGACGTCGCTTGCGCCGGGCATGTGCTTTTCCAACGAGCCGGGCATTTATCTGCCCGGCAAGTTTGGGGTGCGGCTGGAGGATTGCTTCCACATGACGACCACAGGCCCCAAATGGTTCAGCGTGCCGCCCGTATCGCTCGATGCGCCGCTGGGGCTATGAAAAAGGCGCTGGCCGAGGAACTTCGCGCAGCCGGCTGTTGGCGTCAGGTTGGTTTTTTCACCGAGGTTGAGCTGCGGGAAATGGCTCCGCTGTTTCTCGATCACACACGGGCCGCCGGCAGCCGCCCAACCGTGTCGGCCGTCGCTGGCTTTTCAGCTGTTGTTCGCGTCGTTGATTTGGTCGGGGAAATGCTGGGCACAGGAACGCGGGTCATCCGCGCGCTGGCCCTCAACAAGTCGCCAGACGCCAATTGGACGCTAGGCTGGCATCAAGACCGCGTTATTGAAGTGGCACGGCAGGCTGACGCGCCGGGCTTTGGCCGGTGGACACAAAAGGCGGGCAGGCCGCATGTTGCGCCGCCTTTTGCCGTACTGGCGCAGATGGTAACGGCGCGGCTGCATCTCGATGCGGTGGATGAGGGCAATGCGCCGTTACTGGTGCTGCCCGGATCACACCAGTTGGGGATTGTGGACGAGCCCGATATCGGTAGTGCGGTCGGCGCGGGTTCGCCAATCGCTTGCCTGGCGGATGCTGGCGATGTTTGGCTGTACGCGACGCCTATTCTGCACGCTTCCCGCCCGGCTGCTAGCCCCCACCGGCGCCGTGTGTTGCAAATCGATATGTCGGCACAGACGCTTCCGGGCAGTCTCGAATGGGCGCCATTAGGAGAAGTCGCTGGCGCCGATAGTGCATCCAATTGCGGCAGATCAACCGTTTCGCTTGAGCGTTGAGCGTTGCCGTCCTAAATCCCCCTGATGACATCGACAAACGACATCCGCCGCAGCTTTCTTGAGTATTTCGAGGGCGCCGGCCATGCGCGCGTGCCGTCGGCGCCGCTTGTGCCGCACAATGACCCGACACTGATGTTCGTGAACGCCGGCATGGTGCCGTTCAAGAATGTGTTCACGGGCCTGGAATCGCGCGCCTACACGACCGCTGCGAGCGCGCAAAAATGCGTGCGGGCTGGCGGCAAGCACAATGATCTTGACAATGTCGGCTATACCGCGCGCCACCATACCTTCTTCGAAATGCTCGGTAATTTTTCGTTCGGTGACTATTTCAAGGAGCAAGCGATCCTCCACGCCTGGACGCTTATCACCAGGGAATGGGGTGTTGATCCTGCGCGGCTGACGGTCACCGTCTATCACACCGATGACGAGGCGTTCGCGCTGTGGCAGAAGATCGCGGGGCTGCCGGACGATCGCATCATCCGCATCGCCACCAACGACAATTTCTGGTCGATGGGCGACACTGGCCCGTGCGGGCCGTGTTCGGAGATATTCTACGATCACGGGGCGCACATCCCAGGGGGGCCGCCCGGTAGCCCGGACGAGGATGGCGACCGGTTCGTCGAGATCTGGAATCTGGTGTTCATGCAGTTTGAACAGGCGGCGGGCGGCACGCGCACGCCGCTGCCGCGCCCGTCGATCGACACCGGCATGGGGCTGGAGCGGGTGGCCGCCGTGCTGCAGGGCGTGCACGACAATTATGATACCGACACGTTCAAGGCGCTGATCGCGGCATCGAGCGCGTTCAGCCACACAGCGCCTGATGGGGCCAACACCGCGAGCCACCGTGTGATTGCCGATCATCTGCGCACCTCTGGCTTTCTCGTGGCCGATGGCGTGCTGCCAGCGAATGAGGGGCGTGGCTATGTGCTGCGGCGGATCATGCGGCGCGCCATGCGGCACGCGCACATCCTCGGTGCGAAAGACCCGCTGATGCACCGGCTGGTGCCAGCACTGGTGGCAGAAATGGGTGCGGCTTACCCCGAGCTTGTGCGCGCACAGCCGCTGATCGAGGCAACGCTCCAGCAGGAAGAAACGCGCTTCCGGCAGACGCTCGACAAGGGGCTGAAGCTGCTCGATGAAGCGACTGCAGGGATGAAGCCGGGCGACGTGCTGCCGGGGGAGACCGCGTTTAAGCTCTATGACACTTATGGCTTTCCGTTTGACTTGACCGAAGACGCCCTTCGCGCGGCGTCGCTTGGTGTTGACCATGCCGGCTTTGATACGGCGATGGCCGAGCAAAAACGAGCGGCGCGGGCGGCGTGGAAGGGCTCTGGCGAGCGCGCGTCAGACGATGTGTGGTTCGACATCGCCGAGGAGGCGGGCGGCACCGAGTTTACGGGATACACCGCCAACGAAGGCGAGGGGCGCGTCGTGGCGCTGGTGAAGGATGGCGCGCGCATCGAGCGGGCAGGGCCTGGCGATGATGTGCTGGTGCTCACTAACCAGACGCCTTTTTATGGCGAGGGCGGCGGCCAGATGGGTGATGCGGGCCGGATAACTGGCGACAATGGCTTATCGGCGACCGTCCACGATACGGCCAAGGCGCTGGGCCGGTTGCATCTGCATCAGACGCACATTGACGCGGGCGCCATTGCGGTTGGCGACACGGTGCACCTGGCGATCGATACTGAGCGGCGAGCCACCACGCGCGCCAATCACTCCGCGACGCACTTGCTGCACGCAGCGCTGCGCGCGCGGTTGGGCGGGCACGTCACGCAAAAGGGCAGCCTTGTCGCGCCTGACCGGCTCCGCTTCGACTTTTCGCACCCAAGCGCGCTGACGCCGGGCGAGCTTGCCGATATCGAGGCAGCCGTGAACCGGCAGATCAGGGGCAACCAGCCAGTCACCACGCGGTTGATGACGCCCGACGATGCGGTTGCCGCGGGTGCGCTGGCGCTGTTTGGCGAGAAATATGGCGATGAGGTGCGCGTGCTGGCGATGGGGCAGGAAGCGGCGACGCCATATTCGGTGGAGCTGTGCGGCGGCACGCATGTTACGGCGCTGGGAGACATTGCGCTGCTCAAGATCGTTGCGGAAGGCGCGGTTTCCAGCGGCATTCGGCGGATCGAAGCGCTGACCGGCGACGCCGCGCGCCTGTGGTTGACTGACCGCGATGCCAAGCTGCGGGAAGCGGCAAACGCCTTGAAAGCGGCGCCTGACGAGGTGCCGGCGCGCGTGCTGGCGCTTGTCGAGGAGCGGCGCCGACTGGAGCGCGAGTTAGCGGACGCGAAACGGGCGCTCGCGCTCGGTGGGGGCACAGGTGCAGTGCCCGCCGCGTCCGAGCAGGTGGGGGGTGTGGCGTTTGCAGCGCAGGTCGTTGAGGGTCTGGACCCCAAGGGCTTGCGCGGCGCGGTTGATGAAATGAAGTCCCGGCTTGGCAACGGTGTCGCCCTGCTCATTGCGGTGAATGACGGTCGGGCGTCGATTGCGGTCGGCGTGACGGAGGATGTGATCGCCGCGCATGATGCGGTTGCGTTGCTCAGGGTCGGCGTTGCGGCGCTTGGCGGGCAGGGCGGCGGTGGCCGGCCCGATATGGCGCAGGGTGGCGGGCCGGATGGCGCTGCGGCTCAGGCGGCGGTAGCTGCCGTGCGCGCGGCGATCGCGGCGCACGCTGGCTCCGCCTGACGGGCGGCGGGCAGTTTAGCTCTCGCTTTGCCTTGGCCGTATCCGCCGCAGCCGCGGGTCGCGATCAAGATTTGCGGCCGTCTTGATTTCAAGCCGGAGCGCATCGCGCTTTTCGTGGATCGAGGCGATCACAGGGCCCATGGCGACGCCAAGGTCAACCAGCACGGCCTCTGACAATTGCAACGAGCTTTCGACCGTCTCTGGCACCGCATCGGTCGCGCCGGCGCGGTAGAGTTCGGCGGCATGGCGCGGATCGCGTGCGCGCACGATGATCGTGAGGTTGGGGACCCAACCGCGCACGCGGCGCACCATCCGTACGCTGAGCACGGGATCGTCCATGGTCAGGATCAGCGCGTCGGCGCGGCCAAGATTGAGCCGGTCGAGCAGTTCGGGCCGCGCGACATCGCCAAAGATGATCGGGTAACCGGCCCGGCGCGCGGCGTTGACCGTGTCGATATCAGCGTCGACCGCGACAAACCGCTTGTTGTGGACGCGCAGCATATCCGCGACCATTTGCCCGACGCGGCCGAAGCCAATGATGACGCTGCCCGGGCCTTCGTCCATCGCGCCGTCGTCGCGGTCGTCGGTGTCGGCTGCTCGGTCGATCCGGCGCGAGACCTCTCGGCCGATGCGGGCCAATAGCGGCGTGATGGTCAGCCCGATGGCGGTAACCGTCTGCCAGAAAGCTGCCGTTTGCGGCAAAATCAGCTGCGCCTGGGCCGCTGCCCCGAGCATAATGAGCGTGGTTTCCGACGGGCTCCCCATCAGCAGCCCAACCTCAGCGGCGGGCGCTCCCCGCTCGCCCGAAAGGCGCAACAGGCCATAGGTCACCAGCGCCTTCACCGCGACCACGCCTGCCACAGCCGCTGCCAGCGACGCGCCGTTTGCCGCAATCAGGCGCAGGTCCAGCTGCATGCCAATAGTGATGAGGAAGACGCCGAGCGCCAACCCCTTGAACGGCGCGGTCATCACTTCGACCTCGCTGTGATATTCGGTCTCGGCGATCAGCAAGCCAGCGAGCAGCGCGCCGACGATGGGCGACAGGCCAACCGCGGTTGTGACCAGACTGGCGACAATGACGACGAGCAGCGAGGCGGCAAGGAACAGCTCGGGGCTTTTCGTGCGGGCCGCCTGCGCGAACAGGCGCGGCAGCACAAACCGGCCGCCAAGGAACATGACCGCGATGGTGATGGCCGCCTGCACGGCGATGAGCGCGCCGCCTGTCCATCCTTGCGCCGCCGCCATCGGGGCGAACGCGCCCAGCCCGAAGATGATTGGAACGAGCGCCAGATCCTCGAACAGCAGCATCGAAAAAGCAGGGCGGCCAACGGCGCTCTGGGTGCCGACCATCGGCAGCACCAGCGCCGTAGATGATAGCGCGAGCGAGACACCCAGGCCAATCGCGCCCGGCCAGTCCTGCCCAATGAAATGCAGTGCTGCACCAATGATAAGCCCGGATACCGTCAGCTCAGCGGCACCCACACCGAACACCAGCGTGCGCATAGTCCACAAGCGCTTGAACGACAGTTCAAGCCCGATGGAGAAAAGCAACAATATGATGCCGAATTCGGCAAACGGCTCGATCGCGTGCGCGTCTGAAATCGTGATGTAGCGCAGCCAGGGGTAGGTGCCGACAAGCGCGCCCAGGCCCGCTGGCCCGACCAGCATGCCCACCAGAATAAACCCGATTACCGGGCTGATTTTGAACCGCGCAAAGGCCGGGATGACGAGGCCCGCTGCCCCCAGGATAACCAGCGCATCGCCAAAGCCGTTGTTTTGCAGTTCGAGCGCCATGGGTTGACTCTAGCGGTGTTCGTCAATGGCTGCACCTCATTGTTGTCCAAAAGCAGATGCGGAAACGCGGCGCCGTTGGCGACCATGCGCGAGGCGCGGCGGTTAGTGTCGCTACTTATAGGTCAGCTTTAGGCGATCGTCATTGGCCACCCGCTTGTTTGACAGCGGGATCAAGTAGCTATTGGGTCGTTTCGGGTTCAGGATCACAATGTTGTTGCCGGGAATCTCCGCGCTCAACAGTGGTTTGCGGCTGGGCGCGTAGATTCCGAACGATCTGTTATTGCAGGGGTTTAGGGCGCTAACCAGCGCTCTGAACGCTACTGAAATACGTGCAAAGGCAACCGTTACCCGGCATTGCAGGCGCAAGTCGCCCATTCGCCGGTCGGTAATGTCGGTGCCGGGCGACAGGATCAGCGGCGAGATTTGCAACCCGGCCCGGTTAGGCGTCGTGCGCAATTCCCATGCCGCAGTAGTGGCCAGGTCAATCGGAAGCAGGAACCGGCCCTGTTGGTCGAGTGGGACATCGCGCGTCTGAAAACTGCCGTCTCGCTCGCGCAGGCGATGCCGCAGATAGAGTGTGAGGCCGCGTGTTTTGGCCGGGTCGGTATTGCGGATCTCAAACTGGAAGGGCGCATTGGGCGCAAATTCGGCGCGATACTTCTCATATGCCTGCGCTGCATCGCGCAACGAATCCGCCGTCAGCCGGGTTTTGTCGCCATTTTGGCCGACGACGACAATGTCATCGTCCGGTGTGTCGGTTGCCGAGGCCGGGGCGGAGGTCGATGTGTGGGGGGGTGGCGTGGTTTGTACGCCAGCAGCGTGGATCGCTGCGCCTGCAATCGCCACGGCCCAAATGACAGACATAAACACCTTTCAGCCCTGACAATTCAAGGCGCTATCCGCTGGCGCCCATCGCGGTTTCGAGATTCAGGCGGACTTGCTCGAAGAACTGCTCCGTCGTCATCCAGGGTTGTTCCGGGCCGATCAGGATCGCCAGGTCCTTGGTCATGTGACCGTTTTCGACCGTTTGAATGCACACCCGCTCCAGCGTTTCTGCAAATTCAGTGACTTCCGGCGTATGGTCGAACTTGCCGCGATATTTGAGACCGCCCGTCCAAGCAAAGATGGAGGCGATCGGGTTGGTCGAGGTCGCCTTGCCCTGTTCGTGCATGCGAAAGTGCCGAGTAACCGTGCCGTGCGCGGCTTCTGCTTCCACAGTCTTGCCATCGGGGGTGAGCAGCACCGATGTCATTAGGCCAAGCGAGCCGAACCCTTGCGCGACCTGATCCGACTGCACGTCGCCATCGTAATTCTTGCACGCCCACACAAATTCGCCGTGCCATTTCAGCGCGGAGGCGACCATGTCGTCAATGAGGCGATGCTCATAGACGATGCCAGCTTCCTTGAACTTATCCTTGAATTCCGCCTCAAAAACTTCGGCGAACAAATCCTTGAAGCGGCCGTCATAGGCTTTCAGGATGGTGTTCTTGGTCGACAGATACACCGGCCAGCCAAGGTTGAGGCCATAATGCATGGACGCGCGGGCGAAATCGCGGATGGAATCGTCGAGATTGTACATCGCGAGCGCCACGCCCGATGACGGGTATTGAAACACTTCCTCGTCAATGACCGTCCCATCGTCGCCCTCGAACACCATGCGCAGCTTGCCCGGGCCGGGCACGCGGAAATCGGTTGCCCGATACTGATCGCCAAAGGCGTGGCGGCCGACGACGATGGGGTGCGTCCAGCCGGGAATGAGGCGGGGCACGTTCTTGATGACGATCGGCTCGCGGAACACTACCCCGCCCAAAATGTTGCGGATGGTGCCGTTGGGCGATTTCCACATCTTCTTCAGCTTAAACTCTTCAACGCGCGCCTCGTCGGGCGTGATCGTGGCGCACTTCACGCCAACGCCGTATTTCTGAATGGCGCGTGCGCTTTCAACCGTTACCCGGTCGTCGGTCTCATCGCGGTGCTCGATGCTGAGATCGTAATAATCAAGGTCGATGTCGAGATAAGGGAGGATGAGGCGCTCGCGGATCCATTGCCAGATGATCCGCGTCATCTCGTCGCCGTCGATTTCTACAACCGGCGTCTTCACCTTGATCTTCGCCATCTACGTCTCGCTTGATTTGAAAAGGGAGGAAACTGCCAGCGGTCTAGGGGCAAGCTGGCCTGCGATCAACCACTGGCATGAGCGGCGGCCGCTCATTCTGCGATGTCGATTGAATTGGTGCGGGCTGAGCGGTAAGGTTATCTGATGGACATGCCAGACCTTAAGTCGCCCGACATGCCGACCGTGAAATGGCGCGTGCCTGAACTTCACCCCGAAGGGCGCAAATATGTGATGATCGCAGGCGGTGTCGCGTTTGCCTCGTTCTTCATTTGGGATACGCTTACGTGGCCGCTGATTGGCCTGACATTATGGGTCGCGCTGTTTTTTCGGGATCCGGTGCGGGTAACGCCGCAGGGCGATGACATTCTGGTATCGCCGGCCGACGGCCTTGTCACGATGATCGAGCGCGTGCAAGTGCCCATTGAAATGGCCGGTGAGAGCGGCATTGGCGATGCGCCGCTGGTGCGCGTATCGATTTTTATGAGCGTGTTCGATGTGCACATCAACCGCACGCCGATTGCCGGGGCGATTCGGCAAGTC
>JBJXEC010000129.1:0-7647 GCA_046155125.1 Sphingomonas sp.
CCGATGGACCTGGTGCTTGGCGCCACGCTGCGGCCGCGAATTTCCAAGCGATTCGGTGGGCGGATCAAGGCGATGGTATCGGGCGGGGCGCCGCTCAACCCGGAAATCGGCGTGTTCTTCCAGTCGCTCGGGCTCACCTTCCTGCAAGGCTATGGCCAGACCGAAGCAGCGCCTGTCATCTCGTGCAACCGGCCCAAGGTGGGCCTGAAGATGGACACGGTCGGCCCGCCGCTTGCGAACACCGAAGTGCGGATTGCCGAAGACGGCGAGATTCTGGTCCGCGGCGAGCTGGTGATGCACGGCTATTGGCGTAATGAGGAAGAGACCAAGCGTGTCTTGAAAGATGGCTGGCTGCACACCGGCGATATTGGTGAAATCGACGCCAAGGGCCGCATCAAGATTACTGATCGCAAGAAAGACCTCATCATCAACGACAAGGGTGACAATGTCGCGCCCCAGAAGATCGAGGGCATGCTGACGCTGCAGCCGGAAATTCTGCAGGCGATGATCGCTGGCGACCGGCGACCGCATATGGTTGCGCTGCTGGTGCCGGACCCGGAATGGACGCAGGGCTTTTGCGCGAAATCCGGCTCGAACTGCGATTTCGCCGCCCTTGCCGACAACCCGGCCTTTCGCGCGGCGCTAAGTGCTGCGGTTGAGCGTGTGAACAATGACTTGTCGGTCATCGAGCGCGTCCGGCGGTTCGTCATTGCCGACACGCCGTTTACCATCGAGAATGAACAGCTGACCCCCTCGCTGAAAATCAGGCGCCATGTCATCAAACAGGTATATGGCGCAAAGCTTGACGCGTTGTATCGGTAGCGGGGGCGGGATATCGGCAGCGAGGCCGGCGAGGCGACCAGCCGTGTAACCGAATACGCCCAGTACCCGTATGCTTTTCGAATGATCGATCATTTCCAGGAGACTTTACCGATGCGCCCAGCCCTTTCGCTCGCCCTTGCAGCGCCCGTCGCCATTGCCGCGGCAACAGTCGCTTACGCCGCCAGCCCTATTGCGGTTGGCGCCAAAGTCCCCGCAACCTTTGCGGCCGTCGATTCCACGGGCAAGCCGCGCACCTTTGCGTCGGTCGCCGGCAGCAAGGGCGTGGTCATGGTGTTTTTTCGCTCGGCCAAATGGTGCCCTTATTGCCAGGCGCAGCTGAAGGATATTCGCGCGCTCGCCCCGGATTTGCAAAAGCGCGGCTATACGCTTGCGGCCATCAGCTATGATTCGCCCGAAGTCCTCTCCAACTTCGCCGCCAAGCAGGACGTGAACTACACGCTGCTGTCTGACAATGGCTCCAAAATGATCGACGCCTTTGGCCTGCGTGATCCCAATTACGCGCCAGACAGCTTTGCCTATGGCGTGCCGACGGCGACCGTTCTGGTCATTGGCAAGAACGGTGTGGTGCGCAAGAAGCTGTCGACCACCGATTACAAGGTGCGCCCCAGCAATTCGACGATCCTAGCGGCCGTCGACGCATCCTAAATTTAGCCGTCCTAAGCGTATAATGCGCCCGCCGCTCGCAGCCTGAGTGGCGGGCGTTTTTGTGCCGGCGGTGGTTGGCGGTCAGCGCGCTTGCGACGCAGGCGCAGCCGGCGGCGCCTGCCGTGCGGCCGCCACCCGCGCGGGCAGCACTTGCATCGACCAGTCTGTATCGGCGCGCAGATATTTGGCGGCCACCGCCTGAAGCTGTTCAGGGGTGATGCTCCCGATGTCGCTCCCGATGGTATTGAGCGCTGTTACGATCCGGTCATCGCGGGTCGCGCCCGATGTTTGGCCAAGCCAGAAGCTGTTCCCGGTCGAAGCCCTCGCGATATATTGGTAATAGGGCCCAAGCGTGCGCTTGAACTCGTCCTCGCCAATCGGCTTGGTCGCAAGGTCGGCGGCAATGTCGCGCGCGAGTGAAAAGAAGAAATCGACCTTGTCGGGCGGCACCTGGCCAATCGCTATCACCCGGCCGCCACTTGGCAGCCCTTGGGGCCAGCTGCTCTGCACGTTTGGACTATAGCTCGCGCCCGCATCTGAACGGAGTCGCTCGAACAGCCGGTCGCTGAAGATCTGGGCGAGGATTTCAAGGCGGCGGCTTTCGCCAATCCCCTCGACTCCGCCGCCGGTTGGCCAGGCGATGACCGCGACCGCCTGATTGTCAGGCCCTTCGTGCGTGCGCGTCACGGGTGTCTCGACATGCGCGGGGAACCGCACGGGCGGCACGGTGGCGAGCGTGTTGGCGCGTGGCTTCAACGCGCCAATGCTCGCGGCCACTGCCTTGATGCCGTCATCGAGTTGGAAATCGCCAAACACTTGCACCTCGATTGGCCCGGAGGCGAGCAGCGGCGCCCAAAGCTGGCGGAACGCGCGCAGCGTGGTGGCGGCCACCTGGTCACGCGTGGGCGTTGTCCAGCGCGCGTCGCCGCCATGCAACAGCCCTTCCAGATCGCGTGCGAGCACACCCGTCGGTGACGAGGCAAAGCCGTTATACCCGGCAAGCGTTACCGCCTTGGCGCGCGCAAGCGGGTCTGGGTCCCAGCCGGGTTGGGCGAGCTTGGCCGCAATGAGCTTCAGTTGGTCAGGCAGATCTTCCGGCGAGGTGGTATAGCCAATGACAAAGGCGTCGTCGTCGACATCAAAGCTGAGGCCGATCCGTCGCCCCGCAGTCAACTGGTCGATGCCTTCAAGCCCAAGCTTGCCGATGCCGCTTGGGATGAGCGCTAGGCCGGCCGCCCAGGCAGCGCTCTGCCGGTCAGTGGGAAGGGCATTGTAGCCGCGACCAAAGCGCACGCGCACATAGACTCTCGAGGCCTCCGAATTGCCGGGGAAGAACAGCGCGCGAGTGCCGTTGGCGTAATCCACCCGCTCCATGCCGATGGGCGCAATCGTCGAGCGCTTGGTGACCTTGCCCGGGGCCCCAAGCTTTGGAAGTGACGAAAAGTCAGCCTTGACCAGCGCCTTGCGCGCAGACGCCAGCTTGGACACGTCTTCGGTCAGCGCGGACGCGAGCGTGATCGCAGCAGTTGCCTCGACGGCGCGGGTATTCACCAGCGCGCGCGTCGCCTCCCCGACAAAGACGCGCTTGGTGGATGCAAGCAGCGCGTCGGCCGAAAACATGCCCTTCGCTTTGCCATCCTGCAGAATGTCATAGGCCGTCTGCGCTGTCGTAACGGTTTCGCGAATGTCGAGCGCTTCGCCAAGATCGTCGGCCTGTTTGGCCCCCGCCTCGGCACGGGCCGTGTCGACCTGCGTCTTCATGCTGATGTCGAATTCGGATAACTCCCGATCGATCTCGGCCTGAGCGGCGGGGGCCGCCTGCGCGTCGGCAATCGTCGCGCGGACATCACGCAGGGCCGCCTGCCAGTTGTCGCCCACCGGCAGCACGTCGATAAAGGTGCCATTGGCCGAGCGCGACACATCATCGAGCGACACGGTTGCCTGAATGAAGCTGCCACCGGTGCGCGCGCGCGTTTCCAGCCGGCGGTTGATGAGCCTCAGCGCGACCAGATCAACCAGGCGCTTCTGGTTGAAGATCACTGTGTCGTCATTGTACTTCCAGGGCCTGAGCACCGCCACCGCCACCACCGGCGGCAAGGACGGTTCGACGATCGCGGCCGTGGTCGGCGCCCCCGCCACAGGCTTGCCGAAATCGGGGTCCGCCGGGTTACGGCCCGCGCCCTTCCAGTCCGAAAAGTTTTTTGCGATCAGCTGTTCGAACAGCGCCGGATCGAGATCGCCCGAGATGATGACGACGGCGCGCTCCGGCCGATACCAGCGGTCGTGAAAGGCTTTCACCGTTGGCGCAGTGGCTGCTTCCAGCGTCTCGATATTGCCGATCGGCGAGCGATCAGCCAGCGGTTGCCCGGCGAAAAACAACTGGCGGGTGGCGTCGCCAAAGCGCACTTGCGGGCCGGGTTGCTCGCGTTGCTCGGCGAGCACCACGGGCCGTTCGGCGCCAAGCGCCTGCGCCGTGATGTTGGGCAGCGCCATCATCCCCGACAGGATTTTGAGGCTGGTATCAAGGCTTTCTGCCGTCGCACCGGGCAAATCGAGCTTGTAGGTGGTACTGGTCGGCGTTGTCTGGGCGTTGGTATCTGACCCAAAAGTAGTGCCAAGCCGCTGCCACACGCGCTTGGCTTCGCCATCCGGCACATAGGCGGAGCCGCGAAAGCTCAAATGCTCAATAAGGTGCGCAAAGCCGCGTTCAGCGTCCGTTTCGTAGAGCGAGCCCGCATCGATCCGTACGCGGACGGCGACCTGCCCCGGCGGCACGCCATTGCGCCGAACAGCATAGCGCAGGCCATTGGCGAGCGTGCCGAAATGCCAGTCGGGATCAGGCGTGATGTCGCTGTCCTTGTAAAGCCAGGCGGTTTTGTCGACGGGCGCAGGGGCGGCGACGGGAGCGGTTGCGGGTGCTGTCTTTGGTGTCGTTTTCCGTTGGGGCTTGGCAGCCGCCTTGGCGCGCGCCTTGTGCGCCGCCGGGCCACCCTCTCCGCTTGCGGGCGCGAGCGCTCCGGCCAATAATCCAAGGGCAAGGCAAAGGCCCAAAGCGGGGCGCGCAACGCGGTACAGCAAGCTCATCGTCCCAAGTGTAGCGCGCGGCGACCGCCACCGCCAGCCACCATCCGCGTGCGTCAACATGGGAAAGTTGAATGCGGCGGGCTAGCAGCTTGAAGGGTGACGGCCGGTTCCCGCACGCCAAGCCCCATGCGCGGCACTATGCCCCTTGATCGCACCAGCACAACGCGCCACATGAGCGGCATGCTGATAGAAACCGAAACCACGCCCAATCCAGCCACACTGAAGTTCCTCCCAGGCCGTTCGGTGATGGAGGCCGGCACCCGCGATTTTGCCAGCCCGGAGGCCGCTAAAGCCTCGCCGCTTGCCGACGCGCTGTTCGGGCTTGGCGATGTGACGGGCGTGTTCTTCGGGCGCGATTTCATCTCGGTTACCGCAACCCCCGGCACGGATTGGTCGGTCCTGAAGCCCGATATTCTGACGATATTGCTCGATCATTTCTCCGCCAACATGCCGTTGTTCCGGGCAGGGTCGGCAAGTGGCATCAGCGTGCCCGAGGATAGCGCGGGCTTTGCCGACGACCCGGCCGATGCCGAGATCATCACCCAGATCCAGGACCTGATCGAAACGCGCATTCGCCCGGCGGTAGCAAATGACGGCGGCGATATCGTTTATCGCGGGTTCGACAAGGGCAAGGTTTACCTCCAGATGCAGGGCGCGTGCGCGGGGTGCCCAAGCTCTTCGGCGACGTTGAAGAATGGCATTGAGCAACTGCTCAAATATTATGTGCCTGAAGTCACCGAAGTCCGCGCCGTCTGAACGGCGCCTGATTGCACTCCATCACACAAGAAGGCGATTTTTCAATGGGCGAGAAGCTGTCCCCCCTTGCGCTCGACACGATTTTTCGCAGCGCGCGCTCGTACAATGGCTATCTCGACCGGCCCGTCGCCACCGAACAGCTTCACGAAATTTGGGAGCTGATGAAATGGGGGCCAACATCGGCCAATCAGCTCCCCGCGCGGCTTGTTTGGTGCGTGAGCGCTCACGCCAAGGAAAAGCTCGCGGCCTGCGCCAGCGGCACCAATGCCGACAAGATCCGCAAAGCGCCGGTGACCGTTATCATCGGCATGGACGAAAACTTCCACGAATTGTTGCCCGAACTGTTCCCGCCTGCCGATGCCAAGGCGTGGTTTGATGGCAATGAGGCGCTGCGCCGCTCCTCGGCAATGCGCAACGGCACCTTGCAGGGCGCCTATCTGTTGATCGCGGCACGGGCGCTCGGGTTGGACACCGGGCCAATGTCGGGCTTCGACAATGCCAAGGTCGATGCCAGCTTCTTTGCCGATACACCGCACGTGAAATCAAACTTCATCGCAACGCTTGGCTATGGCGACCCGGCAAGCATTTTTGAACGCTTGCCGCGACCCGGCTTTGACCGTTTCAACCGCATCGACTGACCGCAGCGACGTGCGCACGCTCGTCATCGAAACAGCCACATCGGCCTGTTCGGTGGCGCTGATTGATGGGAAGATACTTGTCGGCGAACGGCACGAGGTGGTCGGGCGCGGCCATGCCGAGCAGCTTTTGCCCATGATCGCGAGCCTTAACGGCGGCGGCCAGGCAGCCCGCATCCTCGTTGATTGCGGCCCCGGCAGCTTCACTGGCATTCGCGTAGGCGTCGCTGCGGCGCGCGCGCTGGGCTTTGGGTGGGGAGTGCCGGTTGCGGGCTTTTCGTCGCTGGCATTGCTGGCGGCAGCAGGGTTCGCCGCGCGCGATGCTCTGGACGCGCTTGCAGTCGTGCTTGAAGGCGGGCATGGCGAAGTCTTCATGCAGAGCTTTTCGCGCACGCCCTTTGCCCCGCTTGATGTGCTTGCCTCGCGCGCACCCGAGGCAGCGCTCGCCGCGCTTGGGGAGCGGGTCGCCATTGGCAATGCCGGGCGCTTTCTGGCCCCGATCGCTCCGGACCGCGACTGGGACGTGATGCTGCCGCGCGCCGCTGATGTCAGGCTGCTGCCCCTGGCCTTTACCGCGCTTGCCGCAACCCCCGTATATGGCCGCGCGCCTGACGCAAAGCCAATGGCCGCGCTGTGAGCACGGCAATTACGTGTATCGACATGCGCCCCGGTGGCGTTGCCGATATCGGCGCGGTCGACATCATCATGAACGAGGCCTTTGACCCGCGCTTTGGCGAAGCATGGACAAGGGGGCAGTGCCTTGCCATCGTTGCGCTGCCCGGCATCTGGCTGACCATGGCCGATGTCGACGGGCATCCGGCAGGCTTTGCGCTTTGCCGGGCTGCAGTCGACGAAGCAGAACTGCTGCTGCTGGCGACGCGCCCAAGCCTGCGCCGTCGTGGCATCGGCAATGCGCTGCTGCGCACAGTAATCCATGATTGCGAGGTCCGCCGCATCGCCAAACTTCATCTTGAGGTCAGGGCCGGCAACCGAGCGATTGACCTGTATCGTCAGGCGGGATTTGTGAAAGTCGGCGAGCGGCGCGATTATTACCGCGGATCATCTGGCCAAGTGTTCGATGCACTAACGTTCAGCCACGAGATTGGGTAGTGCCACCCCAAAATTGTCGAATTGTTACTTGCGAAATTCGCGGCGTGCGCCGATATCCGCAGCATTCGGCACGTAACCCGCCGGACATTATTCGAAGGACCCGTAATGAATAGCCAAACGGAAATTGACGAAACGCTGATCACCCTGACCGCCGATATTGTTGCGGCCCATGTCAGCAATAACAGCGTTGCCGTGTCAGATTTGCCGATCCTCATCTCCAATGTCCACAACGCCTTGGCTGGCCTTGGAACGCCCGTTCCCGAGCCAGAAGTAAAGCAGGAGCCGGCAGTATCGGTTCGCTCTTCGATCAAGCCGGACTTCATCGTTTGCCTGGAAGATGGTAAGAAGCTGAAGATGCTTAAGCGCCACTTGATGACGCATTATGAAATGACGCCCGAGCAATATCGCGCGAAGTGGAACTTGCCCGCTGACTACCCGATGGTCGCGCCCAATTATGCAGAGCAGCGCCGCACGCTCGCCAAGAAGATTGGTCTGGGCACCAAGCGCCGCAAGCCCCGGTAAGCGACGCGCCCCGCCGCCTGCGCCTTATCGGTCAGGCGGCGGCTGGCGGCGC
>JBJXEC010000130.1:0-17118 GCA_046155125.1 Sphingomonas sp.
TCATGGCGCTGTACAAGACCGAAGGGGTGAATCCGCTGGCCGGGTGCGGGCCGACCTTGCTTCAGATTCCGATCATGTACGCGCTCTACAAAGTGCTGATCCTCACCATTGAAATGCGGCATCAGCCGTTTGTCGGCTGGTTGCAGGATCTGTCGGCGCCCGATCCGCTGACGCCTATCAACCTGTTCGGCTTGCTACCGTTCAGCCCGCCGGCGCTGATCGCCATTGGCGTGGTGCCAATAATCTTAGGCATTTCGATGTTCTTCCAGTTCAAGCTGAACCCGGCACCCATGGACGAAGCGCAAAAACAGGTGTTCGCCATCATGCCATGGATGATGATGTTCATGATGGCGCCGTTTGCAGTCGGCTTGCAGATTTACTGGATAACCTCAAACACGCTGACCATTTTGCAGCAGCGCCTGCTTTATGCTCGCCACCCCGAGCTGATGGCGCCGGCCACGAGCGCGGCCGGCAAGCCCGCGGGCAAGCAGGCAACCAAGCCAAAGACGACAAAGCGATGACCCGTGGCCGAATTTGACGAAGACGCGCTGGAGGCAGCGCGCAAGACCTTTGCCGGGCCGATCAGCTTTTTGAAGTCGGCGCCGGCGCTTGAATTCCTGCCTGATGCCGATGTGCCCGAAATCGCGTTTGCTGGGCGCTCGAACGTCGGCAAATCATCGCTGCTGAACGCGCTCACCGGGCGCAATGGCCTGGCGCGCACGTCCAACACGCCGGGCCGCACGCAGGAGCTGAACTTTTTCGACATTGGCACGCCGCCCCTGTTCCGGCTGGTCGACATGCCGGGCTATGGTTTCGCCAAGGCACCAAAGGACATGGTCAGGCGCTGGCGGTTCTTAATCAATGATTATCTGCGCGGCCGCCAGGTGCTCAAACGCGTGCTGGTGCTGGTCGATGCACGCCATGGGCTGAAGGATGTTGACGGCGAAATCCTTGAGATGCTCGACAAGGCGGCCGTCAGTTACCGGCTGGTGCTGACCAAGGCGGACAAGATCAAGGCGACCGAGCTTGCCACCGTGACCGATGAAACCGTGGCCGCCGCCCGCAAGCGCACTGCGGCCCACCCGGAAATCCTCGCAACATCGAGCGAAAAGGGCATGGGCATTGCCGGTCTGCGCGCTGCCGTGATGGAGGCAATTGGCTGAGGGCGAAGCGTTACGCCTGGGCAGGCTGGTGAAAGTAACCGCGCCGTTAACCAATAAGTCAGATCATCCGGTCATACTCCCTCTCCACAGGCTAATGCAGCGGCTGGCACAGTCGCTGTCGGCGAGCAGAGGCAGATGAAAACAGGCAGCAGGTTTTCTTTCCGGCAATGGCGCCGCCGCGCCGTGGCGATGGTTCATGGCGTCGGCACCGCTCTAGCACTGGTCGCCGGGCTCGGCAGCCTGGCGCCTGCGCACGCGCAAACCACAACTTGCTTTGGTCGGGAGATCCAGACGCTGAATTTCCAGAACCCGGTACTGGAGTCGGGCACAGGCCTGTTGGCCGGCGCTGTTTATCGCTTCAGCAACGTCAGCAACGGCATAGACGCCCTGGTGACGATCAATGCGCTTACCAATGCAACCCTCGCCATCATCGACCGCGACACCGGGCTGATCCCGAACTTCCAGCCCGAACTGGCTGGCAGCGGCGCACGCAGCGTCGACTTTACGATCACGCTGGTCAACGCTGGTACCACCACCCCGGTTGCTATCGATTTTGTCGCCACCGGCATCGACATTGACGGCGACGGCGTTTCACTGCGCGAATATTCTGAATTTTCGCGTCCGTTTTCCGCTTATGTGCTCGATGCGAACACCAACCTTGCCGTCGATGCCAGCGGCCCTTCGGTTCCCACCAATGCGCGGTTCGAGTCCGTTACGGCCGCCAATGCGGTCGGTATCGACCCAAACGCCACCCAGAACATCGCCGCGATCGTCTACACCGGAACCAGCAGCTTCAACTACCGGATTGGCGCGCTGGGCACGGGCGCCACGACGCGCCTTACGTCGCTCGACTTTGGCTGCCCCGCCCTCGCTCTTCCGGCGCCGACCCAGGTGGCGCCGCAAGATTTTGGTGACGCTCCCGCATCATATGGCGACCCGGCGCATGATATTGTAGGCGGCGTGCAGATCGGCGCGACCAATACATCCGAGGCCACCGGCTATAACAACGCCAATGCATCGGCCGACGGCGGTGATGACGGCGTCGCCTTTGGCGGATTGATCCGCGGCGCAAGTGCCACGGTGAGTGTTTCGGTGCAGGGGGCCGGTGGACGCTTGCAGGCCTGGATCGACTATAACGGCAACGGTACTTTCAACGATGCGGGCGAGCGCATTGCTACCAATGTACGGGACAATGGCACCGGCGACGGCGACCCCACAGCAGGTGTGATCCGCCTGACCTTTACCATTCCGTCGTCCGCCACCCTGGCGCAGACCTTTGCCCGGTTCCGCTGGTCCACCCAGGCGGGGCTTGGGCCGAGCCTGACCGCGCCGAGTGGCGAAGTCGAAGATTATGCGGTCACCTTTGAGCAACTTCCCAGCATCGTCCTCAGCAAAACGAGCGCGGTTTATGATCCGGGCAATGCCGGCCTGTTCCTGGTGCCCGGCAATGAGGTGGTCTATACGATTACCGCGACCAACAACGGCCCTGGCATTACCACCGCCAACAGCATTTTCGTCGTTGACCGGCTCCCTGCCCAGGTCACGTTTTTCAACGGCGATTTCGATGATGCCGGGCCGGGCACGGCTGCGATTGCCTTCACTCAGGTCGGCAGCGGTCTCACTTTCACGCCATCGACCGACTTGCGCTATGCGACGGGCTCTACACCACCGGCGAATTTTGCCGCCTGCACCTATTCTCCCACGGCCGGCTATGACGCCAATGTCAGATATATCTGCCTAAATCCCAAGGGGGTTTTGCAAACGGCCGCAACAGCGCCTGCGTTCACCGCACAGTTTCGCGCGCGGATAAGGTGACTCACACGGGCAAACGCCGGGCCTGACGCCGGTTGCCGGCCGTGCGCCGCCGCGATATGTCTTGCGCCATGCTCAAGCTCATCATCGGCAACAAAGCCTATTCGTCCTGGTCGCTGCGCGGCTGGCTTGCGGTCAAGCAATCCGGCCTGCCCTTCGAAGAAGACGTCGTGCCGCTCTATGACGAAGACTGGGCGAAGCGCCGTGAACAAGCGGATGTGGCGCCGTCGTCAGGCAGGGTGCCAATCCTGTGGGACGGCGAGGCCGTTGTGTGGGACAGCATTGCCATCATCAGCTATCTCGATACGCGGTCAGGCGGCGACAAATTCTGGCCGGCCGATCCCGCTGCCCAGGCCATGGCAATGGCGATTTCGGCTGAAATGCATGCCGGCTTCACGGCCCTTCGCAGCCAGCACCCCATGAACGTGCGCACGCGCTTCCCCATCCGCCCGCCAAGCGCCGAGGTTGCCGCAGACCTGTCACGGATCATGGAATTATGGGCGCAGGCACGCGCGCGCTTTGGCGGTGGCGGTGATTTTCTGTTCGGCACATTTGGGGCTGCCGACATCATGTTCGCACCCGTGTGCACCCGCATTACGACCTATGGGCTGCCCGTGCCGCGCTTTGCGCAGGCCTATATCGACGCGGTCTTTTCACATCCCTGGATGCAGGACTGGATCGCGGCGGCACAGGAGGAAGACTGGGTGCTCGCGCGGTACGAGCCGGCCGCCGTCTGACCGCTGCCTAGCGCAGGCGTTGCGTGGGATAGGGCGTGCCGTCCTTGTGAAAATACCCTGTGTCGTCAAACGTCATGTCGATATCCGAATAGCTGCCCTTGCCGTGCTGGTCGCCAGCGCCGACCGCGATGAACACGCAGTCCGCCGCGCCGCGGTTTTGCAAATGATGGCCGTTCCGCTCACCCATCGGGAAGGCGGCGCAGTCGCCCGCCTGCAACAAGGTTTCGCCCGAATCGTCGACCAGCACCGCTTCGCCGGAGAGAATGACGACAAATTCATCCTCACTTTCATGCCAGTGGCGCTGGGATGACCAGCCGCCGGGCTGCAACACGACATGGCTCACCCCCATTGCGGTAAGCCCGCCCGCGGGCGCCAGTCGCCGGAACCACCGCCTGGCAACATCAGCGTCAAACGGTGCCGGATAACCGGTTGCGTTGGACTGGGGGATTGTATCAAGGTTCAGCTTGGGCAATGTCGCCTCCCATGGATGCCATGACCAGTCTGCCCGATGTGCTTGCCCTTACCAAGGCCCTGATCGCTGCCGAGAGCATCACGCCAGCCACCGGCGCTGTGTTCGATGTGCTCGAGGCCGCCATCGCCCCGCTCGGGTTCACGGTCGAGCGCTTTACCGCAGGCGAGGCGCCCGATGGACCGGTTGAAAATTTGCTGGCGGTGCGCGGCACGGGCGGCCCGCACTTTGCCTTTGCCGGTCATCTCGATGTGGTGCCACCAGGCCAGGGCTGGGACAGCGACCCGTTCGACCCCAGCGAACGTGGCGGCCTGCTTTACGGGCGCGGTGCCGTTGACATGAAGGGTGCGATTGCGGCGTTTGTGGCCGCGGCTGCCCGCATTCCCGCTGACGCCGGCACCGTCAGCCTCATCATCACTGGCGATGAGGAGGGGCCCGCGGTTTTCGGCACGCGCGCGCTGATCGACAGAATGGCAGCGCGCAGTCTGCACCCCGATCTGTGCCTTGTCGGTGAGCCAACGTCCGTCAACCGGGTTGGCGATATGATCAAGATCGGCAGGCGTGGCTCCGTTAACATCTGGATAGAGGTGCCCGGCAAACAAGGCCATGTCGCCTACCCGCATTTGGCCGACAACCCCATCCCCAAGCTCGTCGCGATGCTGGCCGAGATTGGCGCGCTGCGGCTCGATGAGGGGACCGACTGGTTTCAGCCGTCCAACATCGAGGTCACAGATCTGACCGTCGGCAACCCGGCGACGAATGTTATTCCGGCGCGCGCCGCAGCAAGGCTCAGCATCCGTTTTAATGATCTTCACCGCGGCGCCGATCTGGTGGCGCGGATCGAGGCCATCGCCAACCGCTACGCTCCCGGCGCGATCGTCACCGCAAAAATCTCGGGCGAAGCATTCCTCACGCCGCCCGGCGAATTTTCCCGCCTGATCGCGGACGCGATTACGGCGCGCACTGGCCAGCAGCCAGACTTGTCGACCACCGGTGGCACATCCGACGCGCGGTTCCTGTCAAAACTGTGCCCGGTCGTGGAATTCGGGCTGGTAAATGCAACCATGCACAAGCTCGACGAGGCGGTCGCAATCGACGACCTTTATGTGCTGTCTGACATTTATGCAGACATTCTCCGGCGTGTGCTTCAGCCGGCCAGCGCCTGACGCGCATCGCCCTTTGACCAGGCGATGAAGGCCGTTTCGTCCATTGGCTTGGCGATGGCATAGCCCTGCAGCACGTCGCACCCGATGACGCGAAGTACCTCCGCCTGCGCGTCGTTCTCGACGCCCTTCGCGACCGCCTCGCAGCCCAGGCCGTGGATCAGGCCGATGACCGCCTGCACGATGGCGCGGGATTCCGGCCGCGTCGCGACATGCTCGATCAGGCTGCGATCAAGCTTGATGCGGTCGATCGGCAACGCCTGCAGCCGTGCCAGATTGGAATAACCAGTGCCGAAATCATCAATGGCAATCGTCGCGCCATCGACCCGCAGCGCTTCAATTGCTTCCATTGTTTCCTCGCCACAATGCATCGCAAGCGTTTCACTGATCTCGAGTTCAAGCAGCCGCGCAGGCGCGCCAGCCGCCTGCATTGCGGCGCGTAGCCTGCCGAAGAAATTGGTGTGATCCAGCTGGCGCCGGCTGATGTTGATCGCAAACCGGTGCTCGACGCCAAGGCCCGACCAGCGCGCGATCGTCTCGGCGATGGTCGCAATCACCCACTCGCCGATTTCGAGAATCAGGCCGGTTTCCTCAGCCCGCTTCAGGAAGGTCCCCGGCAGGGTTATGCCCTGACGGGGGTGGCGCCACCGCAACAGCGCTTCGGCAGCGATCAGCCTGCCACCCTGCGCTGAAACCTGAGGCTGATAGGCAAGATCAAACTGGCGTTGATCGATCGCGTCGCGAAGGTCCACCTCGAGCTGCTCGCGGTCAGCGAGTTCAGCGGCGAGCGTCTCGCTAAAATATTCCGCGCGGCCCCTGCCCGCAGCCTTGGCCTGATACATGGCGGCGTCGGCCGCGCGCATCAGCTCTGTAAGTGTCGTGCCATGGTCAGGCCGCAGCGCGATGCCGATGGACGCCCCGATTTCGACCTCATGGCCAGCAATCTCAAACGGCTCAGCGAGCGCAAACAGCACCCCGCGCCCAACGCGCATCGCAACGGCCGAGTCGGAAAAGTCGTGAAAGAACATCGTGAACTCATCACCCGCGAGGCGACCGATCAGGGGCTGCGCGGTGCCGCTTTCGAGCATCACCCGGTCGGCAATCGCGCGCAAACGGTTGGCGACCATTGCCAGCAGCATGTCCCCAGCAGCATGCCCCAAGGTGTCGTTCACGGCCTTGAACCGATCAAGATCAATGAAGAACAAGGCCGCCCGCGTACCCGGCCGCAAGCTCGTCAGCAACCGCTCGCAGCTGCGACGAAAATTGGTGCGGTTGGCCAGGCCCGTCACGGGATCAAACATCGCGAGCCGGTGGACGCTCTCGATATTTGCGCCGGTCTGCTGGAACAGCGAGGTCATCGCCCTGGCAAGTTCGGGCAGGTTGTGGCCGACAACATCGGGAATGGGCGCGGTCAGATCGCCCTGGGCGGCGGTCGCGAGCCGCGCGATTGCTGAGTCGAGCGCGTCAGCCGTTGTGCTGATCGCCCGACGCGCTGCAGCCCAGCAAAGGCCAGCACATACCAGCGCTGCCCCAAGCGCATGGGCAAGGCTCAACGAAGCGACAGGGCCGTTGGAGGTTGCCGCCAAAGTCAGCGCAACGGCAAAGGCAACCGCGCCGGCGGCCAGCGCGAAGAGGACCGCACGGCGTTTGAGCGTTGCCCCTTCCATCGCGCCGACCATATCCCTTGCCAAAGGGCGCGGTTGCGCCCGATCAAGAGTAAAAAAATGGCACGAAACAGTTAATAAATTGGGGTGGCCCGGTCGCGGGATCGCCGCAAAATCAGGTATAGTGCGCCCGCGCCGCCATGTCGGGCATGCGCTGAGCGCACGGAGGCGATGTGCGGCGCATGGCGTGACGCCGCCAGCCAATCGCCAATGGCTGCGCGAATACGGCCTCGCGCGTGCGGCCGCTCGCTCTCGGGCACGGGTGGTTTTCCGGTAATGAGCAACAACACCCTGTCCCCGCGGCGGATGGCATGCTCCAGCGCCGTATCGAGACGGGCATGCGCTGTATCGAGCGTGTGACCATGCAAGTCGATGCTGCTGTCGGGGCTGACGGCACCGGTTGCCAGGCGCTTGTCCCATCTGCCGTCTAGCGTTGTGCCAGGGCCGCCGCGCGGGGCGGCCTTGGGTGTCGCCAGGGGCGTCGGCGGCGGGGTGCGAGCCGATGGTGGCGGCTTGGCGGCATCGGGCATCGCCACAATGAGTTCTTCGGAGGCTGACGTCGCCCTATCGCCCCGCGGGCGAACACTCGCCATCACGCGTCGCCACAGCGCTGCTTCCTCAGCGGTTAGGCGACGATCCACCGCGCGGCCCCTCTGCCGTCAACCGGGCGAGCGTGCCGATTGGCAATAACAGAAAGGCGCTGCCGCGTCCTGCCATGCCGCCCGCTATCGCCCGCGCTTCATCACCCGCGCCCCAGAATGTATCAAACCGGTTGGCGCCCTTTATTGCGCCGCCAGTATCCTGCGCCACCCACAGGCGCGATGCGTCTGCGCGGTCGAGCGACAGGAATACAGGCGCGCCCAGCGGGACGAATTTGGGGTCTGCCGCCGCACTCACACCGCCTGTGACCGGAAACCCAAGCGCGCCACGCGGGTTGCCCTGCTGCTCACGAAAGAACACATAGCTCTTGTTCTCGTTCATGATGCCCTTTGCATCGGCGGGGTGCGTGTGGAGCCAGTCGACGATCCCCTGCATGGATGTCTGCCCCGGCTGGAGCAACCCGCGCTGGCGGAGCAGCGCGCCGATTCCGGTATAGTCGCGGCCGTTCTGGCTGTCATACCCCAGCCGGATCACCTCGCCATTGGGAAGGCGCAGGCGCCCCGATCCCTGGATTTGCAGGAAAAACAGCTCGGCTTCGTCCGCGGCATACGCAATTATCGGGGCGGTGCGGGCGATTGCGCCGGCATCAATCTGCGCGCGCTCGGGATAGGGCACAAAAGCACTGGCTTCCACGCGCCCGCGAATGCGCTTGCCCTTCAGATCATCCGAAAACAGGCCAAGGTCGACCTCGACCAGATCGCTTGGCCGGCCGTAGATGGGCACTTGGTAAGCACTGGAGCGCGTGCGTGACCCCCGAATTTCGGGCTCGAAATAGCCGGTGGCAAACGCCTTGCCGTCGGCTACCTGAACACTTTCGAAACTGCGCCGGAAAAAGTCCAACGCTTCGCTGTCAGCGGCTGCATCCGCCGCGCTGCACACCGGCTGCCAGTCGCTGCCACGCGTAAGCCCCGATGTATCCGTGCGGCGGACCAGCGACGGGCATGTAAGTCGAAACGCGCCAAGTGCGCGGACCGCCTGATCCCGCGTGATCGGCAACGAGGCGATGGCCGGGCCGACTGTCAAACCGGCAGCCGCCGCGTTCGGGCCAGTCGCGGCCAGCGCTGGCTGCGGCGTGATTGGTGTCGCGGCTTGCGGTTGACGGGCTGGCTGCTGACGCGGCGCTCCGGCCTGGGGCGGCACCCCAGTTGGCCTCGGTACGATGACGTTGGCGCACCCCGACAATACCACCGCGACTGCCGCGGCGAGAAAACCCTTAAGCACGACGGATCACGCTTCGTCGGTCTCGACGAGCTTCCAGTTGGGGTCACCGCTCTTGAGCGTGCGCGCAAATGTCCAGATTTCTTGCGTTTCGATGGCATCACTCAACGAGCCCGCGATGACCATACCTTCGGCATCACGCGTGATCGACGAGATATCGGCATCGATCCGCACCGAAATCCGGGCTTGCTTGCCCGCCAGCGACGCATCGACCACGGTTGCGCGTTCAATCGACAACAGCTTGTTGTCAAGCGTTTGGCCAGCCGCAGTGCGATCAGCAATCGCCTGTGCAAACGCCGACCGCACCTCATCATCAGCCAGCCAGCCAAGCGTCTCTTCATCGCCCTTCCAGAATGCTTCAAGGATCATGCGATAGGCAGACTTGGCACCGTCAATGAATGTCGGCAGGTTGAACTGCGCATCCGCTGCGATGATGGCGCGGATACCGCTCTCGGCAGCCTGCTCCATGTGGCGCGGCGCGACATCGCGGGTTTCCAACGCCGCCTCAATCGGGCGCGGCAGTGCCGGTGCCGGCAAGCGGTCTTCAGCCGGCTTGGGCAGCGGCTGCTCATGCCCGGTGCGTTTGCCCAGCACCATATAGAGCCTGAGCGCTGCGAACCCGGCAATCATCGCAAGAAGAACGACGTAAAACACTGTGCCTCCACTTTTCGGCGAGCGACCTACATAGGCGCAATGCGCGTGCGATTCAAATGCCACGACAGCGCTTTGTGGCCAGCGCAATTGAACTGCGGCAAACCGCCTGCTAGGCGCGGTTGCGTGATCAAGGGCGCGCATGCCGCCTTTGCGATACAATAACCACCCGAGGACTATTTGCGATGAACGAACAGGAAAATGGCACAGCCGGTGCCGAACAACTTGCCAATGGCGTAGACAATGCGCCGGTAGCTGGCCTCATTTCACAATATGTGAAAGACCTGTCGTTTGAAAACCCCAACTCGCCCGCGATCTATCAATCGCAGGAGCCGCCGCAGATCGACGTGCAGTTCAACATCGGCGCCGCGCAAGTAGGCGAAGACGTGCATGAGGTCGTGCTCAAGATCGACGTTAAGTCGGAAAGCGCTGGCACGGTCGCGTTTGTCGTTGACCTTTCCTATGCCGGGCTGTTCGGCCTGCGCAACATTCCTGAAGAACATGTTCAGCCCTTCCTGCTTGGGGAAGCGCCGCGCATCCTGTTCCCCTTTGCCCGCCGCGTGCTGGCCGATGCCGTGCGCGATGGCGGATTTCCGCCGTTGTTGCTGGAGCCGATCGACTTTGGGGCGCTTTACCAGCAACAGGCAGAAGAACGGCTTGCGGCGGGCGGCATGCCAGCTGAGGATGCGGGCCACGCCTGACGCGGGCGCCGCGGGCGACGCGACATGAATCTGGCGCGCGCGCTTGGATCAGTTGGCGGGCTGACGCTGGTCAGCCGCGTACTGGGGCTGGTTCGCGATTCCCTGTTTGCCCGGTTCGTAGGGGCAAGCTTTGCATCAGATGCCTTCCTGATCGCGTTCCGCCTGCCAAATATGTTCCGCGCGCTGTTCGCCGAAGGTGCATTCTCGGCGGCCTTCATCCCGATGTTCAACAAAAAGGTTGCGGAAAAAGGCGGCGGACTGGCAGCGGGCCTGAGCTTTGCGGAAGACGCGCTGTCGGTGCTGCTGCCCGTGTTGCTGGTAATGCTCGTCGTGATGGAAGTATTCGCCTGGCCGATCACCTGGGCGCTGTCGGGGGGTTTTCGCGATGTGCGGCCTGCCCAGTTTGATTTTGCGGTTCTGCTATCGCGGATCACCTTGCCCTATCTGTTGCTCATCAGCGTTGTTTCGCTGCTTGGCGGTGTATTGAACTCGTTGCACAAATTCTGGGTGGCGGCAGCGGCGCCGATCCTGCTGAACCTGACGCTGATTACCGCGCTGCTTTTTTTCCATGACGCCAATGTGCTGGCAACCGCTCGAAACCAAGCAATAGCCGTTACCGTCTCGGGTGCGTTGCAACTGGCTTGGCTGGTAATTGCGTGCAACCGCGTGGGTGTCTCGCTCAAGCCACGCCTGCCGCGCGTGACGCCGGAAGTGAAGCGCCTGCTCGCGCTCATCGGCCCCGCGGCGGCGGGCGCCGGCGCTGTACAGATCAACCTTGTCGTGTCGACCGCGCTTGCCGCCAGCCTGCTCCCCGCGGGATCGGTATCGTATATTTATTATGCGGACCGGCTAAACCAGTTGCCGCTGGGGCTGATCGGCATTGGGCTGGGCACCGTGCTGCTGCCCACGCTTTCGCGCCAGTTGGGCGGCGGCCACCATGCAGAAGCAATGGACACCCAAAACCGAGGCATGGAACTCGCGCTGTTCTTCACCCTGCCCGCCACCGTCGCGCTTGTTGTCTGCGGCGTGCCGATTGCAGCCGCGCTATTTCAGCACGGCAAGTTCACCGCGGCCGATACCCTGCTGACGGCGCAATCGCTGGCGGCCTTTTCGGTCGGCCTGCCTGCTTACATCCTTATCAAGGTCCTGACGCCTGGCTATTATGCCCGATCGGACACCAAGACGCCGGTGCGCTTTGCAACAATCGCGATTGCGGTGAACTTCATCCTGAACCTGGCGTTCATTGTGCCGCTGAAACACATGGGACCGCCACTTGCCACAGCGCTTGCCAGCATCGTGAACCTTGCGCTGCTGTACGTCACGCTGCGCAGGCGGGGGCACTTCCTCCCGGACGTTCGATTGCGCGCAAGGGTGCTGCGGCTTGGCGCCGCCGCAATACTGATGGGCGTGGTGATGTACTTCCTTGATGACCGCTTCACGCCTTATACGACCGCGCCCGGCATAACACGCTGGATGGCGATGCTGGTGCTCGTTGGCACAGGCGGCAGCGTTTACGGCGCGGCATGCTTCCTGTTCCGCGCTTATCGCCCGGCGGATCTTGTTGCGCTGTTGCGCAGGCGCGCGCCCGAAGATACGCCCGCGCCAACCACCTGAAAGGCCCTTCAATGCGCGTTGTTTCCGGCATCCAGCCGACCGGCAATCTCCACCTCGGCAATTACCTGGGCGCCATCAAGCAATGGGTCGCGATGCAGGACGAGGTCGCGGCAAAGGGCGGCGATTGCCTGTTCTTTCTGGCTGACCTGCACGCGCTCACTCAGCCCGTTGTTCCAGCCGACCTCTCGGCCAACACCGTTGAAATGGCTGCGGCGCTGATTGCGTCGGGGATTGATCCGGCCAAATCTATCCTGTTCAATCAGGCGCGGGTGCCAGCCCATAGCGAGCTTGCATGGATATTAAACGGGACCGCCCGAATGGGGTGGCTCAGCCGCATGACGCAGTGGAAGGACAAGGCGGGCAAGGATGGCGCCAGCCTGAGCGTTGGTTATTTCGGCTACCCCGTGCTGCAGGCGGCCGACGTGCTGCTCTACAAGGCCAGCCACGTGCCTGTGGGCGAGGACCAGAAACAGCACCTGGAACTTGCCCGCGACATCGCGACCAAGTTCAACCTGGATTTCGGCGTCGACCTGTTCCCGCTGCCCGAACCTCTGATCAGCGAGGCCGCGCCCCGCATCATGAGCCTGCGCGATGGCGCAGCAAAAATGTCAAAGTCCGATCCGTCTGACATGGCCCGCATCAACTTGGTCGACAGCGACGACCTGATTGCGCAAAAATGCCGCAAGGCAAGGACGGATGCCCCGCCGCTGCCCGACGCTTTCTCCGAGCTTTCAGGGCGACCAGAGGCGCGCAATCTGGTGACAATTTTTGCCGCGATGGCTGATCGAACGCCAGACTCGGTGGTGAAGGAATTTGCAGGTCAGGGCTTTGGCGCCTTCAAACCGGCGCTTGCAGACCTAGCCATCGCCACGCTGTCGCCTATACGCGCCCGGCTGGCGACGCTGCTTGAAGACCGTAGCGCCGTGTCCGGCTTGCTTGTCGCTGGCGCGGAACGTGCGCGGGCGCTCGCGGCGCCAACGCTTGCCGCAGCGCAAGCCGCAACCGGGCTGCAAGTGTAACAAATCGGGCAAAATACTGCTTGTGTTCAACCTCTATTCAGGGTGGGCGGGACAAGGTAAGATTAACAACGCCATGGGGCAGTAACCGCGTTCGAAAAGGGTCGAATCATGAAGAAGTCTCTAGTCGTTGCTGCAATGTTGCTGGCACTGCCGGGCTGTGCCGAGCAGTTCAGCGCAAGGGTCTCCCGGTTCCAGGCGCTGCCCCCGCTAACGGGGCAAAGCTTCGTTGTGCAAGCGGCGAATCCCCAACTCCAGGGGGGTATTGAGTTTGGTCAATATGCACAGCTGGTCGCGAGCAGGCTGGTGGCGCAAGGCTATCGCCCTGCTGAAGACCCTGCGCGCGCCGACCTCGTCGTAAAGCTTGCCTATGATGTGGATAATGGCCGGGAGCGGGTCCGCTCAAGCTATAGCGGTTTCGGTGGGTATGGCGGTTTTGGCGGCTTTGGCGGTTTTGGACGATTCGGCGGCTTTGGCTCGCCCTTTGGGTTTTATGGCCGTCGCTCGTTCATCTACGGTTTTTACGATCCGTTCCTGTTTGGCGGCGGTGGCTTCAACGATGTGTACAGCCAGACAATCTACACCAGCGAGCTGAGCCTCCAGATCGACCGCACCGACAATGGCCAGCGTGTGTTTGAAGGAACAGCAAAAGCGCAATCCGGTGACAATGATCTGCCGCACCTCGTGCCCAATCTGGTGGAAGCAATGTTCACTGGGTTCCCAGGCAATTCGGGCGAAACGGTGAAGATCACCGTCGCACCGGAGACAAAGCGGAAATAGGGTTGTCGTGGCGGTTTAGCCGAACGAAGGCGCCGAGCTGGCCATCGCCATGGTGCGACGAGGGCTGGTCGGCGTTCCGGCATCCCGCACCGGGCTGACCTAGTTGGTCTGGTCAGCCCTCAAGATCGCGCAGCAACAGCCGAACTGCGCTGTCGATGTCCCCGTCGCTATCGCGCAGCGCCTCGATCCGGCGGACGGCGTGGATCACGGTCGAGTGATCCCGCCCTCCGAACTTGCGGCCGATCTCGGGCAGCGACCGCGTCGTCAGCCGTTTTGACAGATACATGGCGATTTGGCGGGGGCGCGCCACCGCACGCGCGCGGCGGGCAGACACCAGCTCCAGCGGCTTCAGCTCGAAATAGGTGGAAACGGCCCGCTGAATATCATCAATCGTCACGCGCTTTTGCACGCCCCGCAGCGCCTCGCCCAATGTGGCCACCGCAAAGTCGAGCGTAATGACGTCGCCGGTCAACTGCGCATAGGCGACCACCCGGTTGAGCGCGCCTTCAAGCTCGCGGATGTTGGCGCTCATGCGTCGCGCCAGCAGCTCCAGCACCTCTTCGGGCACCACGACGCCCGGCAAATCCTCAAGCTTGCGATCCAGCACCGCGCGGCGCAGGGCAAGATCAGCGGGCTTGATGTCGGCCGCAAAGCCAGCCGACAGCCGCGCGATAATCCGCGGTTCAACCCCGTCAAGCGCTTGCGGCGCGCGGTCTGCGCTGATGACGAGCCGTTTGCCCGTGTTCATCACTTCGCTCACCGTATGGAAAAACTCTTCCTGCGTGGAATCCTTGCCGGCAATAAACTGGAGATCGTCGATCATCAGCAGGTCGGCCGACCGCAGCCGCGCCTTGAACGAAAACGTATCGCGCGCGCGCACTGCTTGCACAAATTCGAACATGAAGCGTTCGGCCGACATCATGATGACATGGGCCGCCGGGCTCGCTGCAAGGAAGGCGCGGCCAATCGCGTGCATAAGGTGCGTCTTGCCCATACCAGTGCCGGAATGGAGGAACAGCGGGCTGAAGCGTGGAACCCCTGGCTCGGCCAGCGCGCGCGCGGCGTTGAATGCGACTTGATTGCTCCCATCCACCACAAAGCTGTCAAAGGTGAAGCGGGGGTCAAGCGACGGCCTGTCTGCAGCGCCTACACTGTCGGGCGCCAGCTCCGCGTTTGCCGGGCGCGCATCGTCGGGTCGCAGCACGCGAAGAGCGGGCGCTGCGGTCACCGTCTCGATAGTCACGACCCTAATCGCCGGCACCGCATCGCTGAATTCGCGCTGCAGCCGCTCGCCATAATGGTTGCGAACCCAGCTCGTCATGAAGGTTGACGGCAGCGTTAGCAGCACCGCGTCGTCTCGCCCGGAGTCCCCCAACGCGAGCGGCTTCAACCACTGATCAAACAGCCGGGCACCCGCCGATTCGCGCAGGCCGGTGCGAATACGCCCCCACGCCGCCTCCACAACTGCCAGTCGATCCGTTCTTGCCGTGCCCGCGCTCGCCACCAAAACTCTCCCACGCTGTGAAACACGAGGTTCCGCAGCCAGTTATTCAACAAACAAACGCCCCCACAGCCGGGATGATAGCCGACTGAATTCGAAGCCAGAGTGAAACCGCAACCGGCGCACCCGTCGCGGCGAGCGCTGATTATGAAGAGATGACGGAGTCGATCAAGGGCGCAGATGTCAAGAATCTGAAATAAACGGGATTGACTCGGCTTTACCCAAGGAAACGCGTTGAAAATCGCACAAAACACTGTTTATTATCAGTAATATTAGTGTAAACTTCGGCGAGAGCCTGCGAATCGTGCTTAATCCTGCGTTTTCGACGAGTCGGTATGCTGCCCCGGAGAGCGCACCAACCGCGCGTCCAGAAGTTGTTACACTGCTATCGGCGTCCATCGTGCCAAAACAGCAAAACGCCCGCCGAATCACATCCGGCGGGCGCTTATTTCACGACGTCAAGAGACAATTAGGCGAGCGCGGTGAGTCGCTTCGTCAGTCGAGCAAATTTGCGCGATGCCGTGTTTTTGTGCAGCACGCCCTTGGCGACGCCGCGCGCGAGCTCGGGCTGTACCGCCGCCAGCGCGACGGTTGCGGCCTGCTTGTCGCCCGCCTCAAGCGCCGACTCGGCCTTCTTCACAAAGGTACGAATACGACCGACACGGTTGGTGTTAATCGCTGCACGACGGTCATTCCGCCGGATACGCTTTTTCGCCTGTGGCGTATTCGCCATGCTGTCCTCAAACCTTCTTGCGATGAAAAAGGGCGCCCGGAACTTTCGCCGTCCGCCCTTCGAGAGCGCGCCCTTTAACGAAGACCGCGCTGCCGGTCAACCAATCAACGCTGGCATTTTGTGCACCAGAAGGTCGAGCGACCGCCTTCTGCACGCCGTTGAACCGGCGCGCCGCAACCGCATGCCTCGCCTTCACGCCCATAAACCCGCCATTGCTTTGAGAAGTAGCCGAGCTCCCCGTTCGGTCGGGCATAGTCGCGCAGGCTTGATCCGCCCGCCTCGATTGCCGCCAGCAACACGGCGCGAACCGCCGCCACCAAGGCCGCGAGCCGCGCGGCACCGATTCGCCCGCCAGCCCGGCCCGGCGTTATGCCCGCCATGTGCAATGCCTCGCACACATAGATGTTGCCAAGCCCGGCCACAATCCGCTGATCGAGCAGCAACGCCTTGATGGGCGCTGCACGCCCGGAAAATGCCGCCGCGAGATATGCCGCCGAAAACGCCTCGCTCAGCGGCTCTGGCCCCAGCGCCGCAAACACAGGCCAATCGGCGAGTGCTACGGTTGTCATCAGGTCCACCGAGCCGAACCGGCGCGGGTCGTTCAGTGCCAGCCGCCGCCCCTGGCCGGTTTCCAGCACCAAATGGTCATGCGGCAGCAATTCGCTGGGGTCGACGCGCCACCGGCCCGACATTCCCAGATGAAAGACCATCGTGTCACAGCGATCCGTCTCGATCAGCCCATATTTTGCGCGCCGGCCCAGCGTTGTCACGCGCGCACCCGTCAGCCGCTGGCCAAGCCCATCGGGAAATGGCCGCCGCAAATCCGCCCGATTGAGCACCACGCGCGTAATGACCTGGCCGATCAGCACAGGCGCCAGACCGCGCACGGTCGTCTCGACTTCGGGAAGTTCAGGCATTGTGGTCAGACAGCTAGGTTGGGTTTGCTCCGCCCACAAGGTCAAGCTAGAGCGGGTTGCATGACTGAGACCGTATCCTTTGGCTATGAAGAGATCGCCCCTGAGGAAAAAACCGCGCGCGTGGGCGGTGTTTTCACCAGCGTTGCCGGCTCCTACGACCTGATGAACGATGCCATGTCAGCAGGCATGCACCGGTTGTGGAAGGACCGCTTCGTCCGCCGGGTCAAGCCGCGCGCGGGCGAAACCGTGCTCGATATGGCCGGCGGCACCGGCGATATCGCGTTCCGAATGGAACCGTCAGGGGCGGCGATCACTGTCG
>JBJXEC010000131.1:0-2822 GCA_046155125.1 Sphingomonas sp.
CGGCAGCAGCGTCAAGGGCTTCGTCGCCGAACCGCGCGCGACCGCGGGCGCCGAGGACATCACTGCACTCGGCGGCTGGCGCGCCTATATCGCGCGCGGGGCCGCATCGTGACCGCTTGACGCGGCGACACCATATGCGAAGCTACGTCAATCACCCACCTGCGCCCTCGACATCGCCGCCCTATGGAACAATCGCTAGGGGAGTGCCATGAAGACGACCATTTTCAACCTTTTGCCGCCGGCGATGGTCGCGATGGTGGTGGCCTTCTGGGCTTATGCGCCGCCGGCCTGGGTGGAATGGCAGTGGACGCTCACCCTCCTTGTGGCAACAATCGCCTTCACCGTTCTCGGGCTGGAACGGCTCCATGAACGCCATGCCGGCTGGCGGCTCGACCGCACCGAATTTGTTACCGACCTTTTTTATCTGGTCCTCTTCAACACGGTCATCGTCTGGGCGGCGCAATTTTTCGCCGATGATCCGCTGCACGCGCTGAAGCAATCGCTCGGCATTGCCACCCCATGGGCAATGCACCTGCCCTTTGTCGCCCAGGTCGCGCTGGTCGTCTTCGTCATGGAGTTCGGGCAATATTGGATGCACCGGCTGATGCACAACAATGGCGTCTTCTGGTCTACCCACGCTCCGCACCACCATATCACCCAGCTCAACGCCATGAAGGGCGCCGTCGGCAACCCGCTCGAACTGTTCCTGATCAGCCTCAGCGTGCTGGCGCTTTTCGATCTGCCAAGCGCGGCGCTGTTCGCCGGCTTCAGCGTCACCGCGGTGGTTTCGACCTTCGCTCATGCCAATGTCCGCTCGGATCCGCCGGGCTGGTATGCCTTCGTCTTCACCACCATCCGGCATCACAGCCTGCACCATACCGCGCTGAGCTATGAAGACACACGCTGCAACTATGGCAATTCGCTGATCCTGCTCGACCGCATTTTCGGCACCTATCGCGAGGGCGAATCGCAGGTCGTCGGCCAGGGCGAGCGCAAACGTCTGTCGATCAAGGAACAATGGCTGTTCCCGGTCCGGGCGGGGCTCGAGTCGATCAAGACGCGGCGAGGCCAATCCGCTTCCGCGGCAAGCTGACCAGCAACATATGGCAAAGCATTGGGCGGTCATGGCGATCGCAGGTTGCCTCACCATGGCGGCGGGCGCCGCGCCGCAGGAAACGGTGCTCGCCGTCCCGGGCTTTGCCGATTTCATCGCCGTCGATGGCGCGGCGATCTGGGTCACCAACAAGGGCCGCGTCGAGCTCTGGTCGCAGGACGGCAAACGCGCCGAGGTCGCCATGGCGCACCCGTGCGGCGCCATGGCGATTGCAGCGGGGTCGCTATGGGTTGCCGACTGCCACGAACGCACGCTCAACCGCATCGACCTCGCCACCGCCAGGATCGTAGCCGTCATCGCAACCGGTCTCGCCAGCCCCGATGGCGAAATGAACGTCGTCGCCGGCGCCGGGTCGATCTGGGTGGCCAGCGACGCCAAGGGCGTCATCGCGCGCGTCGATCCGGCCAGCAACACGGTAATCGCCTCGATTCCGACCGAGCCGGGCAGCTGCTACCTCGCCTTCGGCTTCGACGCGCTATGGGCGGTCAGCGGTCTGCGCCGGACCATCCAGAAAATCGACCCGCAAACCAATAGCGTCGTCAAAACCACCAAACTCGGCCGCCAACCCGGTTTCCTCGCCGCCGGCGAAGGCGGCGTCTGGGTGCAGGAACAGGGTGACGGCACGGTGGCGCGGCTCGACCCCGCGACCGGCGCCGTGACCGGCCGCGTCAGGGTCGACGAAAGCCTGAAATATGGCGACATCGATACCGGCGGCGGCAAGGTCTGGCTGCGCACCACCGCCGGCCAGACCTTCGTCGTTATCGATCCGGCTTCCCTGGCCATCAGCGCGCGCGTCGGCAAGGCGTCGGGCAGCGGCGCCTTGCGCTATACCCCCAGCGGCGTCTGGACCAGCGCTCACGACCTCCACACGCTGTCATGGTGGAAAGAACCCGGCGCCATCGGCAATTGACCCCAGCGCTGATGGCCCGCCAGATATCGCGGCTGCAGGGCCTGCACATGGCCCCCGATCGCCGATTGCCGGCGCCCGCAGACACGGCATACGTCCGATGACGTATTGCGCCACCGCCGACCTTAGGCTGATTTGGCAGTGATTTTCCGCATCGCAGGGGCACGATGAACGGCGTTCGCGTTGGCAAGAGGGTGATCGGCGCCCAGGCGCCGGTTACCATCGGCTGGGAGAATATCCCGAGAGTCGAAGGCGGCCCGCTGAAGCAATTCGTCTTTACCTGGTTCCAGCCCGCGGCGCTGTTGGCGCTGATCATTTTTTGGTATTATGCTCCCAATTCGATTGCCAAGGCATCGACCGCGATCGGTATCGGCGTTGGCTTCAGGATATTGTTGCTCGGGCTTGAGTGGGTCAACCCGCGCTATGCCAGCTGGCGCCTGACCTGGAAGGAGCTGGTTACGGATTTGTTCTATGTCGGGCTCGGCTTCACGCTGCTCCGCCTTGCCGACTATTATATCGGCGATGATGCCATGATCGAAGCGGTCCAGAATTATTTTGATTGGGAAAAGCTCTCCTGGTTCACCAGCTTGCCGCTGCTGGTACAGGCCGTGCTGATCTCGTTCATCTTCGATTTCGGGCAATATTGGATGCATCGCGGGATGCACAATTGGTATCCGCTCTGGCTCCCGCATTCGGTGCATCACTACATCACCCAGTTCAATATCAACAAAGGCGCAGTCGGCAACCCGGTTGAGCTTTTCCTGATCGGCCTTGGTATCGGCGGATTCTTTGATTTCCTGC
>JBJXEC010000132.1:0-14002 GCA_046155125.1 Sphingomonas sp.
CCACCGCGTGCTCGCCGCCAGCCCTGCAGCGCTGGAGGCCTATGGCACGCTCTGGGGCATCGCCGAGAAGACCAACTTCACCGCCATCGAGCGCAACATCGTCTATCTCGCGATCATCTTTGAGAACGAATGTGTCTATTGCATGCCCGGCCACACGAACCTGTCGAAGCAGGCAGGCGTCGAGGTCAATCACGTCACCGCTATCCGGGGCGGCACGCCGATCGACGATCCCAAGCTCCAGGCTCTGCGCAGCTTTGCCGCCAGCGTGACGCGCAATCGCGGCATGATCAGCGACGCCGAAGTCGCCGCGTTCAAGGCCGCCGGTTACGACAATCAGGCGATGCTCGACGTGCTGGTGCTGGGCGCGGCCAAGCTGATCTCGAACTATACCGTTCACTTTGCCGCAATGCCGCTCGATCCCTTCATGAAGGGTGCCGAATGGACGCCTCCGGGCAAGCTGCGCGCGGCCGTCTGACGTGGTCGCCCCTTTTCGCGCTTATTCACTGGGCGCTGAGATCTCTCCCTCTCCGGGCATCCCCCCTTTTTGCCTGGAGAGGAATTTTTCTCTCGAGGGAACGATCATGAAGACGATCACCATCATCGGCACGAGCGTTGCCGTCGCGCTTGTGGTCGCGGCGCTCACCCGAGGGTCGGCGGCCCCTCGATGCGCGTCGGACACCATGATCGCACGCAATCAAACAACCAGCGAATGCGCGGCATGGCGAAGGGACCGGAGCGCGACGCGCTGGTCGATTCCTTGCTGCGCAATCGCCGGATCGGCCTTGGACTTAACATTGGTGACGGCGGCGGCATTGCGCATGATTTGAATGATTGTCTCGGTCTTGGACGAGGCCGGGAGATCGGCATTGGAATCTAAAGGAGAAGTAAGATAGAACTTGATTTAAATGAACAAGAAAACAAATATCGAGCCAGTAAAACTTTTGCCAAGCTGCACTGCGAAGTGGCGATGATACGACTGGCGATAAAATATCTCGCCGATGAACCATCCAAGATGAAATACCGTATTACATCGCAACTTGGGGTGACATTCGGGCGGCGATACAGGCATTGCTAAACCCGTCTCTAAAGCTGTGCGATGCTCCGGCGCTATCGGCGACGCTCGACTAATTTGCTCACGACGGTATTGACAACTACCGTGGTAGCCTAAGCTGATTGGTGCGAATTTTCGGCAGCAAGCGCGATTGCTCGATATTGTCCAGGACGGGCCGCAATCTGGCCTAGCGCGCGCCGTCTCCTACACGCAACATCGCGAGCGCCGCCAGCGCCATGACGCCGGCGGCAAAGGCCATGGTGAAGATGGGCTGGCCGGGGAAGAATATCTTCGAGATGGACCCCATTACGGTTGCGACCAACAGCTGCGGGATAACCACAAAAGCGTTGAACAACCCCATGTAAATGCCAAGTTTTTGCGGCGGCAGCGACGAGGCCAGAATGGCATAGGGCATGGCGAGGATCGACGCCCAGGCAATGCCGATGCCGATTTCGCTCAGCAACAGCCAGTTGGGGTCTCGGATGACGAAAAAGCTTGCATAGCCCGCCGCGCCGCACGCCAAGCCCACCACATGCGTCCGCCCCTTGCCAATCCGCTTGGCGAGCAACGGGAGCAGCGTAAGCGCGGCAATGGCGGCAACGCCGTTATACGTCGCGAACAACACATCGACCCAATTGGCGGCACGCTGGAATGCCGCACTGGAAGCATCGGTCGTGCCGAACACATATTGCGCGACGACAGGTGTGGTGTTGATCCACATGATGAACAGCGCGGACCAGCTGAAAAACTGCACCAGCGCCAGCCGTTTCATCAACGGCGGCATGCCTGAAAAATCGCCGACGATATGGCCAAGCATGGAGGCGCCCTTGCCGACGCGCGCCATGCGAATGGCGATGATGCTCGCCAGACCATAGGCAATGAGCAGCGCGCCCAGCAAGTACATCTCCTGCTGCAGTTGCAGTTGCCTGACGAGGAAGATCACAAGCCCGCCGCCAGCGATCCAGGCCAGGCTGCTGGTGAGGGTGCGGGCCGCCAGCAAGCGGATCGTTTCAGTGTCGTCGACACCGGCGCCGTCATTGAAGGCGGCCATTTGCTCAGGCGAATATTCGCGCGTGGTCACTACCGTCCACAGCACGGCAAGAAACAGTGCCACGCCGCCAAACCAGAACGCATAGCGCACAGTGTCGGGGATGGCGCCGGGCGCCGCCGTATTCGCCACGCCCCAATATTCCAGCAGCTTGGGGAAAATCGACCCGACCACCGCGCCGGCCCCGATAAACGCCGTCTGCACCGCATAGCCAATCGCGTGCTGCTCTTTGGGCAGCATGTCGCCGACAAAGGCACGGAACGGCTCCATCGAGATATTGAGCGACGCATCCAGTATCCACAGCATGAAGGCGGCGAACAGCAGATACGGCGCCAGCGGCATCACCAACAGCGCAAGCGCTGCCATGACCGCACCAGTCAGGAAATACGGCCGGCGGCGCCCAAGCGGGCCAAGCCACGTCTTGTCAGAAAGGTGACCAATGATTGGCTGGACGAGCAGGCCGGTAAGCGGTGCTGCCACCCACAGGGCGGGAAGCTTGTTCAAAATGTCGGGATCGTCGGGCGACAGCGTCTGGAAAATCCGGCTCATATTGGCGTTTTGCAGCGCAAAGCCGATCTGAATTCCAAAGAAGCCGAAGGAAATATTCCATAGCCCTGACAACGGCTGACGCGGCCTTGCTGACATGCGGTAGGAGCTCCCCTGAATGAAAACTTTCTCGCGCGCGAGGGTGGCGGGGGCGGCGCGTCGCTGCAATGGTCTTTTTCGAAAGGCGATCGGTCGTTACGCGGATCAGGCGGCGAAGGCGCTCGATTGTCGGACGATGAGGCGGGCAGGCAGCGACAGGCTCTCGGTCCGCTCGCCCTTGATCTGGCGCAGCAACGTATCGACGAGCACTTCGCCAGCCAGGCTGTAATCCTGCGCGATCGTCGTAAGCGAGGGATGGGTCAGGCTGGCTGCGGGAATGTCGTCGAAACCGACAACGGAGATATCGGTTGGCGCGTTCAGGCCGCGCTCCGACAAGGCCCTGATGGCGCCAATCGCGATGAGGTCGCTGGCCGCAAAAATTGCGTCAAAGGCGATATTTTTGGCAAACAGGGCGGCCACGCCGTCGTGCCCGCCTTGCTCTGTGTAGAGCACATCCATCTGAAGTGCCGGGTCGACCTGTACGCCGCGATCCTGCTGCGCTGCGCAGAGGCCACGATAACGATCATGGAATTCCGGATAGTTGCTCGATGCTTGTCCGAGGAACGCAATGCGCCGGCGGCCAACTGCGAGTAAATGCGCAGACGCTGCATAACCGCCCTGGAAATTGTCACAGCCAATGGTCGTTCCGGTCTCCCCTGGCGCCACCGAGCCCCAGCGGACGAAATGCGTGCCCTGTGCGATCAGCGTGTCGAGCCGAGCGCGATAATCCTCAAAATCGCCATAGCCGAGCAGGATGAGACCATCGGCCTTGTGGCTGTCTTCATAATCCACGTGCCAGTCGCTCGACATGTGCTGAAAGGAAATGAGCAAATCATAGCCGCGCAGCGCACAGGTGCGCGTCAGCGAGCCCAGCATCGACAGGAAGAACGGGTTTATCAGCGATCCATCCGGCGTCGGATCTTCAAAAAACAGCAGCGCGAGCGTGTTTGACTGGCGCCGCCTGAGGTTGGAGGCGTTTTTGTCGACCTTGTAATTCAGCTGATGGGCAATCGCCTCAATTCGCTTGCGGGTGGCGTCGCTGACTGCTGGGCTGCCGCTCAGCGCGCGCGATACGGTTGGCTGGGACACGCCCGCCAGCTGCGCGATGTCGAACGACGTTGCCTTTTCCTTCATGGCTGGCGCCTGACGCCTCTCCTTGGCCGCCGATTTGCCCGGCTCCGATGCAACCTAGCCTGCGCGCATCCCCTGGGAAAGCCGCAGATTGAATACGTATGTGCGCTTGTTGGCTATTGAGCGGAATCGCGACATTTATATTACACGGTTGGCGTCAACCTTTAAGTAATCATATTTATCTCGACCCCCGCGATAGCTCGGGGGCGAGCACAACGGGAGGGGCTGCATGATGTACACAACTCAGAGTCGCAATCCGCGCGGACTTGGCCGTTTGGCATTAAGTGTCAGCGCGCAAGCGCTGGGCGCTGGCTTGCTGATGGTCGCCGGGCAAGGCGTTGCCCATGCGCAGGCTGTGCCAGCCGTGCAGGACCAGACGGCAGACGACGAAGCCAAGGACGGCGACATCGTCGTGACCGGTTTTCGCGCCAGCCTTGAAAGCGCGACCAACACGAAGCGCCGGGCCGCCCAGATTGTCGAATCGGTGACCGCAGAAGACATCGGCAAGCTGCCCGATGCCTCGATTGCGGAGTCGATTGCGCGCCTGCCGGGCCTTACCTCTCAGCGCCTCAATGGCCGCTCGAACGTCATCTCGATCCGCGGGCTGGGGCCTGATCTGTCCACCACCCTGCTCAACGGCCGCGAGCAGACCTCAACCGGCGATTCGCGCGCGGTTGAATTTGACCAGTATCCGTCGGAAATCGTCAGTCAGGTCGTCGTGTACAAGTCCCCGACCGCAAGCCTGATCGGTCAGGGCCTTGCCGGCACCACCGACATTCGCACCATCCGCCCGCTGGCCGCTGGCAAGCGCATTCTCGCCTTTGGTGCGCGCGGCGTTTACACCGATCTAGGCGCACTCAACGCGGGGTCAAAAGACAAGGGGTACCGCGTCAACGGCACCTATGTTGACCAGTTCGCCAATGACACAATTGGCGTGGCGTTATCGGCATCCTATGTCGATGAGCCATACCAGGTGCAGGAGTTTAACGCCTGGGGTTATGGCGGCGCGGGCACGGCAGCTGATCCAGCGCTGCTTGGCGGCAACCGGTCGTTCGTGACCTCCACTGAGCTGAAGCGCCTCGGCGTCACCGGAACGGTACAATATCAGCCCCGCAAGGAACTGACCTTTACGGTTGATGGCTTCTATTCGAACTTTCGCGACAACCAGATCCGCCGCGGCATTGAGTTGCCGCTTGGCTTTGGCGGTGGTTTCAACGTCCGGCCGTTCAATCCCGCGACGGCGACCGTGTCGAACAACCAATATGTCACCGGCACGTTCCAGAATGTGCGCGGCGTCGTGCGCAACGATCCGTCGGAGCGTAACGCTGATCTGTATTCGTTTGGCTTCAACGCCAAGTGGGACGGGGATGACGGCTGGCACGCCTTCCTTGATTTCGGCTATTCGCGCACTGACCGCAACGAGCTGATCTTCGAGAGCTATTCAGGCACTGGCTTTAATGGCGATGACGGAACCGCAACGCAGCCGCTGGGCACAAGCCTGGCCGACACCATCGGCTTTACGTCTTCGCGTCGGGGCACTTTCTACACACACTTGCTTAACTACAGCGACCCCAACCTCATTCGGCTGACGGATCCGCTCGGCTGGAGCGGTGGCCCAATTCCGCAGGCAGGCTATTACAATAATCGCGTCGTGAACGACGAGCTTAAGCAATATCGTGGCCAGGTAGAAAAGGACCTGGAGAACGGCCCGATTTCGTCGGTGCAGGTCGGCCTGAACTACACTGACCGGTTCAAGTCGCTCGACCCGCAGGAGTTCTTCATTCGCCTACCTGCTGGGCAGACTTTTGTGTCGGTGCCAACGCAATTCCTTCAGCGTCCAACCGACCTGTCGTATCTGGGGCTGGGGCCGATCATCAGCTATGATCCGCGCCAGTTGCTGGCGGCGGGCATCCTGAGATTGCAGCCCAATACCGCCCAGGATGTGCTCAGCAAGGCCTATAGCGTGTCGGAGCGCTTGCTCCAGTCTTACCTCCAGTTCAACGTGAAGCAGGAACTGGGGCAGTCGACCCTGTCGGGCAATTTCGGCGTGCAGGCGGTGGTGACCAACCAGCGTTCCAACGGCAATTTCTTCGTTGGCGGGGCGCCGCAGCCGATCCGGCTGGGCACCGATTATGTCGACATTCTCCCGAGCCTCAACCTGTCGCTAGAGTTGCCACATAACTGGATCATTCGCCTGGCGGCGGCGCGTGAGATTCAGCGGCCGCGGATTGACGATACCCGCGTGTCGATTGGCTATGGGTATAATCAAACGCTGCAGCGGATTGAAGGCGGCGGCGGCAATCCGTTCCTCCAGCCTTATCGGGCAAACGCGGTTGATCTGAACATCGAAAAATACTTCGCCGGTGGCGGCGTGATTTCGTTGCAGGGCTTTTACAAAGACTTGCAGAGCTTCATCTTTCAAGGGCAGTTTCTGTTCGATTTTGCCGCCTTCCCGGCACCGACCAACTTTCCGGCCGGTGCGTCAACACTTGGCGTGCTGAACGTTCCGGTGAACACTGGTGGCGGCCGCATTTATGGCGGCGAAATTTCAACCAACGTTCCACTCGGGTCACTGGTTAAAGCGCTTGACGGGTTTGGTCTGAGCGGCGGCGGTGGCATCACCATTTCGAGCGTGACGAACGAGCGCGGCCAGCGCCAGTCAATCCCCGGATTCTCGAAATTTACCGGGTCGGGCACGCTTTATTACGAAAAGCACGGCTTTTCGGTGCGCGGTTCTGTGCGCTACCGCTCGTCATTCCTCGGTGAACTCTCGGTGTTCGGCGGCAGCCGCGGCAACCGACAGGCGGTGCCGGAAGCTATTGTCGATGGCCAGATCGGCTATGACTTTGGCAAGATTGGACCGCTTGCCGGCCTCTCCTTCTACTTCCAGGCGCAGAACCTGACGGACAGCCCGTTCAGCACGGTCACCAACCTGCGTACCCCGCTGCAGGTAATCGATTATCAGGCTTATGGTCGCCGTTTCTACTTCGGGGCGCAGGTCAAGTTCTGACAGCTATGTTATGGGGCGCCCGTCCGGCATGTTGCCGGGCGGGCATTCCAGCGAGGCGATACCATGATGGCGGACAAGCGTATCGATAGTGTCGTCGTCACGGGCGGGGGCACTGCCGGTTGGATGGTGGCTGCGTCGCTGGCCCGCTTCCTGGGCAGCCAAACGACGATTACGCTGGTCGAGTCCGACGAGATCGGCACGGTCGGCGTTGGCGAAGCGACCATTCCGCAATTGAAGCTGTTCAACGCCGGGCTCGGGATCGACGAAGATGAATTCGTGCGGGAGACCGGCGCGACCTTCAAGCTCGGTATCGAGTTTGACGGCTGGCGGACGCCGGGCGAGCGGTACCTTCATGCCTTTGGCACGATCGGGCGGGGGCTGGGGCTGCTGCCCTTCCATCATTATTGGCTCAAGCACCGCGCCCTTGGCGGGGCCGTGTCGCTATGGGACTGTTCCGCGAGCGCGCAGGCGGCCGGGGCAGACCGGTTCGCGCGGCCTGTCGAACGGCCGGGCGGCTTGCCGAGTGGGCTGAATTATGCGTTCCATTTCGATGCCGGGCTCTATGCCGCGTTCCTCAGGCGATACGCCGAGCGCGCCGGTGTGCGCCGGGTCGAGGGGCGGATCGGCGACGTCGCGCTGCGGAGTGAGGACGGCTTTTTAGAGGCGGTCGTGCTGGAGGACGGGAGCCGGATTGCGGGCGACTTTTTCGTTGATTGTTCGGGCTTTCGCGGGCTGTTGATCGAGCAGGCGCTGGCAAGCGGCTTTGACGACTGGTCGCGCTGGCTTCCTTGCGACTCGGCATTGGCGGTGCCCAGCGCGCGCACCGATCCGCTGCTGCCTTATACCCGCGCCACAGCGCGGGACGCTGGTTGGCAATGGCGCATTCCGCTCCAGCATCGCACCGGCAACGGCTATGTGTTTTGCGGTGCCCATGTGAGTGTCGATGAAGCGACGGAAACGCTGCTCGCCAACCTTGATGGCAAGGCGCTGGGCGATCCGCGGCTGCTGCGGTTCACCACCGGCAAACGCACGCGCGCCTGGGTTAAGAATTGCGTCGCGATCGGCCTGTCGGCGGGTTTTATGGAACCGCTCGAATCGACCAGCATTCACCTTGTGCAATCGGGCATTGCGCGGTTGCTCCAGCTGTTTCCCACGCGGGGCATTGACGCAAGCGACAGCGCAGAATTCAATCGCCAGACCGATTTTGAATGGGAGGCGGTGCGCGACTTTCTTATCCTGCATTATCACGCGAATGCGCGGCCCGGCGCGTTTTGGCAGGCGTGCCGCGACATGGAAATTCCCGACCGGCTGACGCACCGCATCGCGCTGTTTCGCGCGTCGGGCAAGCTTGTCCGCGAGCATGAGGAGTTGTTCACCGAAATCGGCTGGCTGCAAGTGATGCTTGGTCAAGGGATTGACCCGGTCGACTATCATCCGCTTGCTGACCAGCTGCCGGCAGCCGATGTCCATGAGTTTATCGGGTTGGCGGCGCGCCATGCGGCAAATGGCGTCGCGGCGATGCCGACCCATGCCGATTTCATCCGTCGGCACTGCCCGGCCACAATATCCTTGGGAGAGGCTGCATGAGACACCCCATTATGGCGCTTTCGATGGCGTTGATGTCGATTGGCGCCCCTAGTGCAGCGATGGCCCAGTCCGCGGCGGCGCCCAAGGCCGACTACAGGGCACGGCTCGCGCAGGATGAGGTGATCTATTTCCTGCTTCCCGACCGGTTCGAGAATGGCGATACCGCCAACGACAAGGGCGGCCTGTCGGGGGATCGGCTGAAAACTGGCTATGACCCGACCGCCAAGGGCTTTTATCATGGCGGTGACCTTAAAGGGCTGTTGAACCGCCTTGACTATATCCAGTCGTTGGGCGTGACGGCAATCTGGGTCGGCCCGATCTTCAAGAATAAGCCCGTGCAGGGGCCAGCGGGTGACGAATCTGCTGGCTATCACGGCTATTGGGTAACGGACTTTACCCAGGTTGACCCGCATCTCGGCACCAATGCGGAATTCGCGGCGTTGGTGGCGGCAGCTCATGGCCGGGGGATGAAGGTCTATATGGACATCATCGTCAACCATACGGCAGATGTCATCCAGTTTCGGGAATGCCAGAAGTCGGCATGCGACTATCGTGGCCGGGCGGATTATCCTTATCAGCGCGCCGGTGGCGTGAACGGGGTGGCCATCAACCCGGGCTTTGCCGGCGATTCAGACGGGTCGGCAGCAAATTTCGCGAAGCTCGCCAACCCCAATTTCGCGTATCAGGTGTTCATCCCCAAGGGCGAAGAGCATGTGAAAAAACCCGAATGGCTGAACGACCCGATTTACTATCACAATCGCGGCAACTCGACTTTCCGGGGGGAAAGCTCGACGCAGGGCGATTTCGTCGGGCTTGACGATGTGATGACCGAAAATCCGCGCGTGATTGCGGGGATGATCGACATCTTCGGCGGGTGGATCGACCAGTTCGGCATTGACGGTTTCCGGATTGATACAGCGCAGCACGTGAACCCTGAGTTTTGGCAGGCCTTTGTCCCGGCGATGCTGGCAAAGGCCAAGGCGCGCGGCATCCCCAATTTTCACATCTTTGGGGAAATTGCCACCGGTGATCTGGATACGGCCAAGCTGGCGCGACACACGCGCGTCGATGGACTGCCGGCAGTGCTCGACTTTGCCTTTGCGCGCGGCGTGGTCGATGTGGTGGGCGCGCGCGGGGGGACGGACGAGCTCGCACGGTTGTTCGCGGATGACGCGCTATATGAGGGCGGCGCTGATGCTGCGCAGCAACTGCCGACCTTTGTCGGCAACCATGACGCCGGGCGGCTTGCCTATTTTATTGCGCGTGCGAACCCCAAAATGGCCAATGCCGAGCTGCTGGCGCGGGTGAGGCTTGGCTATGCGATGCTGCTAACGCTGCGCGGTGTGCCGACCATCTATTCGGGCGATGAACAGGGCTTTGTCGGCGATGGCGGGGATCAGGATGCACGCGAGGACATGTTCCCCAGCAAGGTTGCGGTGTATAACGATAATAAGTTGCTGGGTACCCAGGCGACGACAGCCCTCAGCAATTTTGACGAGCGGCACCCGCTCTACCTTGAAATTGCCGCGTTGGCGGCGCTGCGCGTCGCAACACCGGCGCTTCGACGCGGCAAGACTGTTATTCGCGCTGCTGGCGACAAGCCCGGGCTGTTCGCAGTGACGCGCGCCGATCCGGCCACGGGGCGCGAGGTGGTGATTGCCTTCAACACGTCGACAAGCGCAATTTCGGCGAATGTCGAGGTTGCGGTTCGCTCGACCAACTTCACGTCGCTCCATGGCCAGTGCACCGCACGCGCGACGGCGCCGGGCAGCGTTGCGGTGATGATACCGGCGCTCGATTTCGTTGTCTGTGCGGCGAGCGAATAATAATGAGCCAGCCCCTTGCCCGACAGCTCCGGCCGCGCGTCCAGCGCGAATGGTGGCGTGGCGCAACCATCTACCAAGTCTATCCGCGCAGCTTTGCCGATTCCAATGGCGACGGCATTGGCGACTTGCCGGGTATTACCGCGCATCTCGATCATGTCGCAGCGCTTGGGGCAGACGCGGTCTGGCTATCCCCGTTCTTTACCTCGCCGATGAAGGATTTTGGCTATGACGTGTCAGACTATCGCGGTGTCGACCCGATTTTCGGAACGATCGGCGATTTCGAGGCGCTGGTCGTGCGCGGGCACGAACTCGGCCTGAAGATCATCATCGACCAGGTCTATTCGCACACGTCTGATGAGCACGACTGGTTCAAGGCGAGCCGCGCCAGCCGCAACGGCGACAAGGCGGACTGGTATGTCTGGGCAGATGCCAAGGACGACGGGTCGCCGCCCAATAACTGGCAATCAGTGTTTGGTGGTCCTGCCTGGACGTGGGACGCGCGGCGCGGTCAATATTATATGCACAATTTCCTGACCAGCCAACCCCAACTGAACGTTCACAACATGGCCGTGCAGAATGCGTTGCTGCATGTGGCGCGGTGCTGGTTGGAGCGCGGGGTGGACGGCTTTCGTGTCGACGCCATCAATTTCGCGATGCACGACACGGCATTGCGCGACAACCCGCCAGCGCCAGCGAGCAACCGGTCGCGTACGCGGCCATTCGATTTTCAGCAGCATATCTACAACCAGTCACACCCTGACATCCCGCTGTTTCTGGAGCGGTTGCGCGGCGTGCTTGATGGGTTTGGCGCGTGTTTCACCGTCGCAGAAGTTGGCGGCGCTAACGCGGAAACCGAGATGAAGGCGTTTACGCGCGGCAATGCGCGGCTGAACAGCGCCTATGGCTTCAACTTTCTCTATGCCGATACGCTGACGCCGACGCTCGTCAGCGATGCAATTGCTGCATGGCCGGCTGAACCGGAAATGGGGTGGCCGAGCTGGGCGTTTGAAAACCATGACGCTCCGCGCGCGCTGTCGCGTTGGGTGGGCCCGGAACATGCCGAGCCGTTCGCACGCCTCAAAATGCTGCTGCTGATCTGCCTGCGCGGTAATATCTTTTTATATTATGGGGAGGAGCTGGGCCTCAATCAGGTTGAGATCGGGTTTGAGGATTTGAAGGACCCCGAGGCGATCGCCAACTGGCCGCTAACCCTCAATCGGGACGGTGCACGTACGCCCATGCCATGGTGCAACGCCGCGCACGCGCTTGGCTTTTCAACGGGCAAACCCTGGCTCCCGCTGGGATCGGACCATGCAGCGCTTGCCGTTTCCGCGCAGGAGGGGAACCCGGCCTCAATGCTCTCCCTGACCCGGCGGTTGCTGGCGCTGCGCCATGCAAGCGACGCGTTGCTGCTCGGGAACATGGCGATCATCACGGCAAGCGACACGCTCCTTGTCTTTGAACGCGCGATTGAAGGCGAACGGCTGTTGTGCGTGTTCAACATGAGCGCGAGCCCCACCTCCTGGGCGCCCGATCAGCCGGATCGTTGGGAAATGATCGAGCAGGTGAATGTTACGGCACCGGGCATGCTGGGCGCCTTCGCTGCGGCGATTTATGAGAGGATTGGCTGATGACCGGATTGTGGAAGCGCGCGCTGAATGGTCTGGCGCTCTGCGTCCTGTCGCTTACCGGTTTTGCCTCACCGGCGCAGGCGCAGGCTCGTGTCGAAACAGTTGAATCGCCGGATCACAGCATCAAGGTAGTTCTGTCGACGGATGGGGAGGGACACGCGACCTATGCCGTTTCACGCGGCAATGAGGCGCTGATCGCACCCTCGCAACTGGGCTTTCTGTTTACCGACGCGCCGCAATTTTTCCGCAACCTCAAGATCGAGCAGGCGACCGCGTCGACCAGTGACACGACCTGGGAACAGCCCTGGGGCGAGTGGCAACGAGTGCGCGACCATTACAACCAGTTGCGCGTGCGGTTTACGGAAATGTCGGCGCTGCACCGTTCGGTCGATGTGGTGTTTCGCGTGTTCGATAACGGCCTTGGCTTTCGCTACGAGTTTCCCGACCAGCCGAGCCTTCATGACGTCAACATTGCCGAGGAACTGACGCAATTCTCGGTTGCGCAGGAAGCGACGGCGCTTTGGTGTGTCGCGTTTGAGAGTAACCGGGCCGAACAGCTTTATCGCAAGACGCCGCTGGCCGAAATTGGCATCGCGCAGACGCCGCTCACGCTCAAGCTGGCGAGCGGTACTCACATCGCGTTTCATGAGGCGGCGCTGGTTGATTATGCCGGCATGAACATCGCCAAAGTGTCCGGCGGATTGCTGAAGGCGGTGCTCACCCCGTCATCGTCGGGCGCCAAGGTGCGGCGGACGGCGCCTTTCCCCACGCCGTGGCGCGTGCTGCTCATCAGCCCCGATGCTGCCGGGTTGTACATGGCGAACGCGCTGATCCTGAACCTTAACGAGCCGAACAAGCTGGGCGATGTGAGCTGGGTGCACCCGCGCAAATATGCCGGTATCTGGTGGGGGATGCATCTCGACCTCCAAAGCTGGGCATCCGGACCGAACCACGGCGCGACGACTGAAAACACGCGCAAGGTCATCGACTTTGCCGCGGCCAACGGGCTGGGCGGGGTGTTGGTGGAGGGGTGGAACAAGGGCTGGGATGGCGACTGGTTCGCCAATGGCGACGACTTCAGCTTCACCGAGCCCTATCCCGATTTCGATCTGCCGGGCCTTCAGGCCTATGCGCGCAAAAAGGGCGTCACGCTGATCGGCCACCACGAAACCTCGGCCAATGCGGCGCATTATGAAGCGCAGATGGGGGCTGCGTTCGATCTGGACCAGAAGCTCGGCATTGACGCGGTGAAGACCGGCTATGTGTCCGACGCGGGCGGGTTCCGCGCGAAAACCGGGTCGGAAGGGGCGGTGCGGTTTGAATGGCATGAAGGGCAAGCGTCGTCGGTGCATCACCTGCGCGTGGTGACCGAAGCCGCCAAGCGCCATGTTGCCATCGACACGCACGAGGCGATCAAGGACACCGGACTTCGCCGCACCTATCCCAACTGGGTGTCGCGCGAAGGCCAGCGGGGCATGGAATATAACGCCTGGGGCAGCCCCAAAAACCCGCCCGAGCACGAGGCCAATCTGGTGTTCGCGCGAATGCTGGGCGGCCCGTTTGATTTCACGCCGGGGGTGCTTAGCCTCAAAGGGCGCGGCGGGAGCGACATCTTGTCCACCATCGCCAAGCAACTCGCGCTTTATGTTGTGATTTATTCGCCCGTGCAAATGGCGGCCGACCTGCCGGAGAATTATGCGAAATACCCCGGGCCTTTCCAATTCATCAAGGACGTGCCGACCGACTGGCAGGACACCCGCGTGCTGAACGGCGAGATCGGCGATTTCGTGACCATCGCCCGCAAGGAGCGCGGCGGCGCGAATTGGTATGTCGGCGCCGTGACCGACGAAAATGCCCGGATGGTGAATGTGCCACTCGACTTTCTCGATGCCGGCAAGGTGTACACCGCGCAGATCTATCGTGACGGTGCCGATGCCGATTATCGGACCGAGGCGCGCCACTCCATCATCATCGAGGCACGCAAGGTGCGCAAAGGGGATGCGCTCACGCTGCCCATCGCACCGGGTGGCGGCTTTGCGATCCGGCTGGTGGCGCCTAAAGCGGCCAAGTGAT
>JBJXEC010000133.1:0-2575 GCA_046155125.1 Sphingomonas sp.
CAGGCGTTCTTGCGGCTATATTTCCTGGAGCGTGCCTGCGAGGCGCAGGTCCATATGCTCGCGGCAGGGCGCGCTGGTCTCCACAATCCTCCGCAGGGCGTTGAGCACAAGGTCGAGGCGCAATCGAGCGGTGCCGGCATGGCCATGCTCGCGCAGGGACTTGCCTGGCCGGCACTGCTGCGCAAGCTTGATCGGGTCAATCCAGGCTATGCCAGTTGACGGCGAATGGTGACTGGTTGCGCTAAATGCTTGCATCAACAATGCGATAATCGAAGGCTAGCGAGCACGGAGTGCGTTACTGGTAGGCAGCCAGTGTATTCAAATCAGGAAAGCTTTCCTGAAATGGGACGGCCGCGAACTCAGCTACTAAAATCGCGTTAACATCGTCGGCAGAATATGTTATCTCACAAATTGTTAGGACGAATCGTCCTTGCGCAAGAATTATACGTTGGGTCGCACCGCGTTCATTTTCTTGATGTATGAGGGGGATACCATGAAATTTTCGAAACTTGCCACCACCGCAGTTGCGGTGGCGCTCGCAGCAGCGGCTACGAGCGCGGCACAGGCCGCACCAGTATTGATTGATTTCACTGGCCTTTCTAACGGGCAGTCGATCAACACGACCTACGCACCTTTGGGGCTAACATTTTCTAACGCCAATGTTTTTCAGTGCGGCGGCGGCTGCCCGCTGCCGAACGTGAACGGCTCTTTCGCCTATAATAACGGGAATGCCTTTTCTGCATTCTTCGCGACCGCGCAGTCCAACCTGACCTTTCAGACTGTCTCGAACTCCAGTACGTTTGCTCAGGCATTCAACGCGTCGAACGTTCTGGTGGCCTCGATCGGCGAGAATCAGAGCTTTCCAGTTACCAACGCGCTGCTGTCGCTGAGCGGCTTGGGCATTGTCCGTGTGGACTTTAGCTCAAATGGTGGCATCAACGGCCCGACACTGACGAATCTTACCTTTGACTCCATCCGGGGCGGGGTTCCTGAACCCGCGAGCTGGGCATTGATGATCACGGGCTTCGGCCTGGTTGGTGGCGCGATGCGTCGCCGTAAATCGGTGCGTATCGCTTTCGCCTGACATCTGGTTTAACGTACTGCATCAAGGTTTAGCCCCGCCAGTTCACGCTGGCGGGGCTTTTCGTTACGCTATCGCAAGCACCGCCGCCGCGGCCATGGACGGCGCCGTATTGCGCGGGTTGCGACCCTGCCTTCGTCGCTGTAGGTCAAGCTGATGGGCGCGCACAGCGGGAAGGCACGATCATGACATGGCAGCTCCCCGGCTTTGACCTTGCGCGTTTTGTGGAATCGACGCTCGCAGAAGACTTGGGCGCGGGCGGTGATGTTACGTCTCAGGCGGTTATCCCCGAAGGTGCGCGCTTTGCCGGAGTGATGGACAGCCGCGATGCCATCGTGGTGGCCGGCCTGCCGATTGCCGAGGCATTTTTCCAGGCACTGGACCCTGATGTGAAGATCGACCGGCTTGTTGAAGACGGTGATCGGGTAGCGGCGGGCACCGATCTGTTGCGGCTCGAAGGCAACGCGCGCGCGCTACTCACCGCCGAACGCGCAGCGCTCAACACAGTCCAGCATCTCAGCGGCATCGCCACAATGACGCGTGCCTATGTCGACAAGATTATGGGCACCGGCGCCACGTTGCTGGACACGCGCAAGACAATTCCCGGCCTTAGGCTGCTGGAAAAATATGCGACCCGAATGGGCGGCGCGACCAATCACCGCATGGGGTTGTGGGACGCTGCGATGATAAAGGATAATCACGTCGCGGTCGCAGGATCAGTGGAGGAGGCGGTGCGCAGGGCCAAGGCGGCGGGTATCGCGCGCATCATTGTCGAGGTCGACCGGGTTGACCAGATCGAACCCGCGCTCGCTGCCGGGGCGACCCATTTGCTGCTCGACAACATGGCGCCGCCATTGTTGCGCGGGGCCGTAACGCTTATTGGCGGCCGCGTGCCTACCGAAGCATCGGGCGGGGTGCGGCTTGATACCATCCGCGCGATTGCGGAGACGGGCGTCACCTTTGTAAGCGTCGGGCGGCTGACGCAATCGGCGCCAGCCGCCGATATCGGCCTCGATTTTATCGCCATCTGACCAGGCAGCCGGCTGTTCACATTGCCCGGGATGCGCGGTTATTGGGCGTTGTGTGTCGACGCCGCGGCGTTATGCTCTGCCAACTTTGAGGGAGCGTTGGAATGGGCGTGCGATCTATCATTCGGGCAAGGAGGCCGCTTGGCAGCCATGTCGTTGGCGGTGCACTTGCCCTGTTGTGCCTGCCGGGTCTGGCAGCAGCCCAAAGCTATCGATGTGCGGTGCCGACGCAAATCGATGTCCCCCATGCCGATGGCCCCAGCGCTGACCAGCCCAAACGCCTGCTGCCGATCGGCGGCTATACACTGGCGATAAGTTGGGCGCCGCAATATTGTCGGGGAAAGGGGCGGGATGCCGATGCCCGCTTTGAGTGCGGCAGTGGCAATCGCTTTGGCTTTACCCTCCACGGGCTGTGGCCGGATGGTGAAGGCAAGACGTGGCCGCAATATTGCGCCGCCGCTGATGT
>JBJXEC010000134.1:0-4824 GCA_046155125.1 Sphingomonas sp.
TGAACGGCGCTCATGCGGGATCATCCCATCCGCGCGACACGACTTGCGCGGGCCGGGCGCGGGCATCGATCAGCGCCTGCTGGTTCAGCACGGCATTGCCAAGCGTGACCGAGACGGTAAGGCTGAACCACTGCGTCGTGATCGCCGTCTGCTCCCCAATTTCAGGCCCGGCCGCCAGCCCCTGAAGCGCTGGTCGCTGAAAAAACTCATTGGTGCTGGCGAAGCCTTGCGCGGGACGCTCAACCAGAAGCTGACGCGCGCGGGCTACATCGAGCGTATCGGGGAACAGCATCGCCAATAGCGGCGCCTGCTCGGGCAACAGCGTGTTGACGTTCAGCCGGGAGACCGCTGCGCGCGGCTGCGTGCACAGCCACCTGGAAAGCTGCCGATAAATCAACGGCGAAACGCCCGCCACCGAGCGCAGCTCGCTGACATCGGCCATCAGGGTATTGGCGGTGCGATAGGCCGTCGCGCCTCTGCCGTAACTTGCGTCCTCGGCACCTTGCGGCTGCACGTCACTATCGCTGTCGATCCAGTCGGCCGCTGCCGCCGCTATGCCCACGGCCTCCTGACCGGGGACACCGACCAGCCGCATCAGGCGGGCGAACTGCGTCACTGAAGCAGGGCGCATGACGTAAACGCCCGGCTGCGTCTCGGTAACAAGGCTGTTCAGGTTGAAGCAATTGCCACCATCGACCACCATCGCCGTCGCGATGGCATCCGGCACAGGCAGCGGAAACGGTGTGCCGCTCCACCCACCTGCCAGCGTGACCCTCGCGCCATCCCGCTTGAGCAGCCCGTCGATACGCGTGGTAGCCAGCGTCTCGGCGGCCATCGCATAGCCGCGCGCCTGTTCTAGCGCGATGGCGTTGCTGCCAAGCCGGTTGGCAAGGCGCATCTTTTCCAGCGCATTGGCCGCGACTATCGACACGACCGCGACGATGAGCAGCACCGTTAGCAGGGCCGCCCCCGTTTCGGCGTCCCGGTTACGGTGCATTGCCGCCGCCTCCAGGGGCAGACCCGGCCGGTCGTTGTGGCTCGCGATACCCCGTGCCCACCAGGAACAGCAGCCGAAACGGTGTGCCGCCCGTCCGCGTAATCACCAGCTCGGCCGCCTGCGGTAGCGGCTGGCCGGGAAGGGCCGTCCACTGATCGGACCAGGCGCCGTTGACCCGAAAGCGCACCCGCGCACTGCCGACGTCGCGCAGCATGACCGCCGGCGCAAGCGCTTGCGCGCCATCCAGCAACGGGTAGGCAACACGCTCCATCCGCCCATCAACGAAGCGATAGGCGACCTTTTGCTCGCTTGGCCGGGCCGCGTCATCAAGGTTGGTCCAGCCGCGTCTTACGAGCTGGACGAGGACGCCGTCGCCTGCCTGACCGCCGGCCACAAGTGCAGGCAGGTTGCGGCCCCCGGCGTCGCGCGTCGGGCGGTTAACCGCTTGCGAAAAATCAGCCGACAGCGCGCCCGCCAGCCGGTTGAGCGATGCAATATCGTCTAGTTTGGTGCCAACCGCAGCCTGCGCACGCACGCTGAACGACAGCATGGCAACGCCTGCCGCCGCGATGAGGCTGAAGATCAGCAACGCGATCAACATCTCCACCAGCGTGAACCCGCGCGCGCCCGCTGGCGGCATGACGTCGTCCGTCATGGCGCACCGCCGGGTGCTGGCAAACCGCCAGCATTGCCTAAATTCGCTGGTAGATTGGCAGGCCGTACAACGATTAGCGCGCCTTGAGTAATACCCTTGGCGTCCGCAACGCGAACGTCGAGCCTAACCGCACCCTGATCGCCAAGCGCTGCTGCCTGCCGGGTCCAGTTCCACGCTCGCCCGCCATTCTGCTCGATGCCACGGGCTTCCCCCAGCAGGGGCGGCTGAGCATCCGTCAGCGCCTCGACCGCAACATTACGGGCTACAGTTTGCGCTAGCAACCGCGAGTCGAGGATTTGCGCGCTGCGAATGGTCGCCCCTTCCAGCCGAATGAGCGCCAGCGCGGCAAGGCTGAGTACGACAAGCGCTACCATCATCTCCAGCAGCGTAAAGCCGCCTGTGCGTGGCGTGTGCTCCCTAACCACCGAGCACCACATCGCCACCAGCACCGATAGACACGGTTATCGCATCCTCGCCGCGCTGGAGCCGCACGCCGAGCGACTGGTTGGCAAGGCCGGTCGAATCGAAAATAACGCGCTGGCGCGGCTGATCCTCCGCAACGACGGCGTGAACGCCCGTTGCCCAGCGCGACACCCGCAACGGCTTGGCGCTGACCGGCTGCCAGGCGCCGCCTGCGCGCTGGTCAAAGCCATAGCCGTTGGCTGACACCCAAACGCTGACCGACCGGCCCTCGATGATCGCCCCGTCATGCGCAGAGCGCACGCGTGCGGCAAATCTTGCGGCATCATCGACCAAGCGCCCGCGCGGGTCGGGCAATGCCAGGGCAACCGCGCCCGAAAGGAGCGCAAGCACCGTAATGACCATAAGCAGCTCAACAAGCGTAAAGCCCTTCTCCGTTCTGGAGGGGACACCGCAATTCGCACGCCTGGCGCTGATCATTGTCATTGGCTGGCCCTTATTGCCAGCTGCCAATGTCACTATTGACACCCTCGCCGCCGTCCTTGCCGTCGGCGCCATAGGTCCAGATGTCGATGTCGCCATGCGTGCCAGGCATCGCGTAGAGATAATCTCGGCCCCATGGGTCTTTGGGCAGCTTCTTGATGTAGCCTCCCTTTTGATAGCGCGTCGGGTCAACCGATGGCGGCGGCTGCAACAGCGAGGCGAGCCCCTCCGACGTCGATGGATAACTGAGATTCTGCAATTTGTAGGTGTCGAGCGCAGTCTCGATCGTCGCAATATCGCTCTTGGCCTTTTCCGCCCGTGCCCGGTCTCCCTGCGGCAGCACGTTCAGGACCACTACGGTTGCAAGCAACCCCAGAATGACGATCACGACCATCAACTCGACAAGCGTGAACCCTTGCGCCCTTGCACGGCTAAGCTCAGCATGCGCATCCGGTTTTTGCAAAAAAACGGTCATCATTGTCCTCATTGAGCGGCAAGTGTGTTGAGCTGCAGGATCGGCAGCAGGATGGATAGCACGATCGTCGCGACAATACCGCCCATCACGACGATTATCAGCGGTTCCATCAGCGATAGCGCCGTTGCGGTAAAGCGGGAGAACTCTCGTTCCAGATAATCAGCGGCGCGTTCAAGCATTTCGTCCAGGCGTCCGGCGGCTTCACCGCTTGCCGCAAGATACGTAAGCAGCGGCGGAAATACGCCGGATCGGCGCATCGCTGCGGACAGACTGCCGCCGCTTCTGATCGATTCAACGATTTCGTCGGTCGCAAGGCGCAGCCGCCGATTATGCACCGTGCCTGCGGTGAGCGCCAACCCTTCGAGCAGCGGCAAACGGCTCTCCACCATTGTTGCGAGCGTACGCGCCATGCGTGCAGCGTGCAGATCGCGCATCAGCCGCCCGAGCAGCGGCAGCCGCAACAGCCATCCGTCAAACGCCAGCCGGAATGCCGGGTTGCGCAGCGCCTGGGCAAATCCAATGCTGAACAGCACGAGGCCGCCAAGCAGCGCCCACCAGTAATTTACGAGAAAGCTCGACAGCGCGATGACCATACGCGTGAGCAGGGGCAATTCCTGGCCGACGGTATCAAACTGCTCAACAACCTGCGGCACCACAGCGACCATCAGCGCGATGACGACAGCAATTGCGACGACGGTCAGAACGGCCGGATAGGCAAGCGCCGTCGTCACCTTGCTGCGAATTTCAGCCTGGCGCTCCAGCAGCACGGCTAGGCGATCAAGCAGCGTTGGCAACGAGCCTGAACTTTCGCCCGCCGAAACCATCGCGCGGTACAGCGGCGGAAAGCTCTTCGGCTCGCGGCCCATTGCGTCGGCAATCCGCCGCCCCTCGACTACCCCGGCGTGAACGGTGCTAACAATCTCGCGGACATGCGGCTGCTCGGTTTGTCGCACGATTGTCCGCAGCGATTCCTCAAGCGGGCTGACCCTGTTGAGCGTCGCCAGCTGGCGTGTGAAAAGTGTCAGGTGCTTGGCCGACATTTTCCGCCGGCGAAGGGCGGCGAACAGATCGGTCCCAGCGCCGCGATTCGCCGGCGCCCGGACGCCCTGTCCCGGCGCAAGGCGCACGACATACAGTTTGCGCGCGTCGAGCATGTCGCGGGCATGATCCAGCGATTCAGCGACAATGGCACCGCTCTTTTCGCGCCCCCCCGTGTCGATCGCGAGAAAATCAAAGTCAGGCATCGGCCATGTCATTGCGGGATACGCGCACCGCCTCTTCGGGGGTCGTCAGCCCATCGCGCACCATCTGCCGGGCCGAAGATCCCAGATTTGGCGCATTGATGAACGCGTGGCGCGCAATGATTGCCTCGTCGCCGCCATCGTTGATGAGCCGGCGGATCGTCTCGTCGATGCGAATTGCCTCGAACACGCCAATCCGGCCCTTGAACCCGGTGCCACTGCATTCGTCACAGCCAACCGGCTGAAACACGATCGCGCCGGGATCAAACCCGAGCAGGGCCGATACCGAACCCGGCGCCTGAACGGGCCGCCGACAGCTCGGGCACAGCCGCCGTACCAGCCGCTGGGCGATGACACCGCGCAACGTGGATGCAAGCAGGAACGGCTCGATCTTCATATCGCGCATCCGGGTGATGGCGCCCACGGCATCGTTAGTGTGGACCGTCGACAGCACCAGATGACCGGTAAGCGAGGCCTGAACCGCAATCTCCGCCGTTTCGCGATCGCGGATTTCGCCGATCATCACAACGTCGGGGTCCTGCCGCAAAATTGC
>JBJXEC010000135.1:0-3553 GCA_046155125.1 Sphingomonas sp.
GGGATGGCGCGCAGATCCTCGATCCGGTCTGACTTCGTGCGGCTGGCCGGCCGCGAGCCGATTTTGAGGCCCGAGATTTCGGCAATCGGCGTCATCTGGCGGAAAAATTGCCGAAAACCCGCCTCGCCATAGACCAGCCCGCGATAAGCATGGAAGGCCGTGTCGGACAGCGTGTCCATCGCCGCCGAGAACCGCTCATAGTCGCGCACCGAGAGCCGCTCGGGCTCAAGGCTGGCAAGCAGCGTGGCAGCGGCTATGGCCTCCAAATTAGTGGCCGCACTTTCGCGCGTGCCATATTTGCCGGCGATCACCTCGCCCTGCTCGGTAATGCGGATGCGGCCCTGCACCGTGCCGGGCGGCTGTGCGCGGATGGCGGCAAAGGCGGAGCCCCCGCCGCGCCCGACGGCGCCGCCGCGCCCGTGAAACAGTTGCATGGCGACGCCAGCCGCCTCGAACACTGGCGCAAGCGCGGTCGACGCGCGGCTCAACCCCCAAGTGGAGGTGAGGTAGCCGCCATCCTTGTTCGAGTCCGAATAGCCGATCATCACTTCCTGATAGCCACGCGCCGTCGCAAACGCGGCGACTTCTGGCAGGGCGAACCAAGCGGTCATGATCGCGGGTGCAGCGTCAAGATCGCCAATCGTCTCGAACAGTGGCACGACCATGATGGCGGCATGCGGTGTGCCGCTCGGCGCGGCAGTGGGGCGGTACAGCCCGGCCTCCTTGAGCAGCAAATTGGCCTCCAGCATGTCCGACACGGACTGGGCCATCGAGATGATATAGTTGGTGATGCAGGCCGGGCCATAGGCCGCATGGGCTTCAGCCGCGGCGCGCAGGATCGCGAGTTCGCAGAGCGTTTCGTCCGAATAGGCGGCATAAGGGCTCGACAGCGTGCGCAGGCTCGCGAGTTCGCGGCGGAGCAGGGTGACGCGTGCGGCCTCGTCGAGGGCGAGATAATCGGCCTCGACACCGGCGCCGCGCAACAGATCGGCCACCACGCGCTCGTGCACGGCGCTGTTTTGGCGCATGTCGAGCGTGGCGAGGTGGAAGCCGAATGTCTCGACCGCGCGGATCAGCCGCCCCAGCGCGCCACCCGAGGCAAGCGGACCGCCATGGTCCGCCGCCAGCCCATGCGCGATCGCGACGAGATCGGCCCGCAACGCCTGCGGGTCGGGATAGGGCGCGCCCGCCAGTAGCGCGGGGCGCGGGGGCTGCTTGCCAGTTAGCGCGACATGCGTTGCGGCAAGCCGCGCATAAATGCCCGAAAGCGCGCGGCGATAAGGCTCGTCCGCGCGCGCATCCGCTGTGTCGCCGCTTGCCTCGGCCAGCGCGGCGACGTCTGCATCCACCAGGGCATGGTCGGTCGAGATCGATAGCTCGGCGCCAAGCGCGTGGACCGCGTCAAGATAATGGTCGAGCACGGTTTCGCAGGCGCGGGCAAGCGCTGCCTTGAGCGAGGCGGCGACCACGAACGGGTTGCCGTCACGGTCGCCGCTGATCCAGCTGCCGGGCTTGAGGAAGCTCGGCACGCGCGCGCCAAGCGCCCGGTCCCACCGCTGGTAGAGCGCAGGCAGTGTCGGCAGGAACACATCGCGCAAATAGCTGAGCGCGGTTTCCACCTCATCGGCCACATATAATCGCTCGCGCCGCAGCACTCGGGTCTGCCACAACAGCGCAATCTGGCGCAGGATTGCTTCATCGACCCGGTCGCCATCGGGTGTTGCCGCCGTGCCGGCGTCGCGCAGCTTCATCAGTTCGGCGATGCGGTTGCGGTGGTCGATCATCGATTTGCGGCGCACTTCGGTCGGGTGCGCGGTCAGCACCGGGGCGATAAGCGCGTGGCCGAGCAGGTCAGCGACGGCCTGCCGCGACACCCCGTCGCTCCGCAGCTTGTCGATCGCGGATGCCATGTCAGCGCCCGTTTCGCCAGCAACGCCCTGGCGGTCTTCAGCAAGGTTGGCGAGCATGGAAAACAGCATGAAGCCGCGCACAAAATCGAGCGTATCGTCAAGGCTGAGCGCGCCGAGCGCCATGCCAGTCGCCCCGGCTTCACCAAGCCCGCGGTGGCGTTCGACCGAGGCTGAGCGGATTGCCTCGGTGCGCTCGAACAGCGCCTCGCCGCCATAAGCCCGGATGACATCGCCCAGCAGCTTGCCGAGGAAGCGGATGTCGGGATTGTTGGTAATGGGGGGAAGTGCTGTCATCATGCGATGGTGCGGTGCAACAGCAAGCGGGTCAACCGCTTTTGGGGCCACAACCGATAGTAACTTTCGTCACGATGTTGAGCTGCCCTATGCCTCCAGCTCGACGTCCCAATAGAGCCAGTCGCGCCAGGTGGCGTGCAGATAATTAGGCGGGAAGCGCCGGCCATGTTCCTGCAATTGCCAGCTGGTCGGGCGGATCGGCGCAACATGGAGCGGCATATGCGCCTGTTTGGGGGTGCGGCCGCCCTTTTTGAGGTTGCAGGGCGCGCACGCGGTGACAACATTTTCCCAGGTCGTGCGGCCATGTTGTGCACGAGGGACGACGTGATCGAAGGTAAGGTCGCGCCCGGAGCTGCAATATTGGCACTCGAAACGGTCGCGCAGGAACAGGTTGAAGCGGGTGAAAGCAGGGAATTGCGAGGGTTTTACGAACTGCTTGAGCGCGATGACTGAGGGCAATTTCAGCCTCGCGGAGGGACTTCGAACCTCGCGTTCGTAATTCGCAACGATGTCGACCCTGTCCAGAAACACCGCCTTGACGGCCGTTTGCCAGGGCCACACGCTTAGCGGATAATAGCTGAGCGGGGTATAGTCGGCATTCAGCACAAGCGCGGGGCAACTGTCAGGATGCCGCACCATATCGGGATGGTGGATCAGATCGGGATGATACATTTTCCCTCCCAGGCTTTTCCCAGTCGCCTTTCGCCGACAAGGATGACGCTGTGATGACAGATCGCGCGACTCGCGGTCAAGAGCGAGTTTTGATGGAATCACCGTCGCGTACCTGCCCACCCGAGCCCAAGGTCATCGGCCGGTTTGCCCCGAGCCCGACCGGGCAGCTGCACCTTGGCCATGCGTTGTCGGCGGTGCTCGCGCATGATTGCGCGCGCGCGGCGGGCGGGCAGTTCATCCTGCGCATCGACGATATTGATGCAGCGCGGGCGCGGCCAGCGTATGTCGCCGGGATTATGGAGGATCTCGCCTGGCTGGGGCTGACATGGGACGCGCTTGTCACGCAATCCGATCGGCTGGCGTTATATGACGCTGCGCTGAAGCGCTTGCAGGCGATGGGGCTTGCCTATCCGTGTTTCTGCACGCGCGCCGACATTGCACGCGAAGTTGCAGCGAGCGCCAGCGCCCCTCACGGGGTGGACGGGCCGCTATATCCGGGTACCTGCCGCTTGCTGTCGGTCGGCGAGCGAGCCGAGCGTCTGGCGGCGGCAGCGCCTTGCTGGCGGTTGGATGCGCGCGCGGCACAGGCACGAACCGGGCCGCTTAGCTGGCATGATGACCGCGCGGGCGCCGTTGCGGTGGATGTCACCGCGCTTGGCGACATTGTGTTGAAAGGC
>JBJXEC010000136.1:0-5919 GCA_046155125.1 Sphingomonas sp.
ATGTCGTCGCAATATGGCAAAGGCAAGGGCACGCTTGGCGGCAAGCCCATCAACGGTAGCGACGTTGAGGCGGCGATGGGCACGGTGCGCGACCCCGAACAGCTGAAGGAAATGTGGGTAAGCTGGCACGACAATGTCGGTGCGCAAATGCATGACGACTATGCCCGCATGGTGCAAATCAGCAACCTGGGTGCGGCCGAGCTTGGCTACAAGGATGTCGGCGCGATGTGGCGCTCGGGCTATGACATGAGCCCGCAGGAATTTGCGCAGCTGACCGACAAGTTATGGCGCGAGGTGGAGCCGCTGTACCAGTCGTTACACACCTATGTTCGCTGGAAGCTCAACGCGAAATATGGCGACAAGGTGCAGCCGAAAACCGGGCCGATCCGGGCTGACCTGCTCGGCAATATGTGGGCGCAGGAATGGGGCAATATCTACGACATCGTCGCGCCAAAAGGTGCAGGTGATCTGGGATTTGATGTCGGCGATCTCCTGAAAGAAAAGGGCTATGACCCGGTCAAGATGGTGCGCGCGGGCGAGGGATTTTACTCGTCGCTGGGCTTTGCGCCCTTGCCCGATACCTTCTGGGCGCGCTCGCAAATCGTTAAGCCGGCGGACCGCGACGTGATTTGCCATGCGTCCGCCTGGGATCTCGACAATAAGGATGATGTGCGCATCAAGATGTGCACCAAGGTGAATGGCGATGATTTCGTCACCATCCATCATGAGCTGGGCCACAATTATTACCAGCGCGCCTACAAGAACCAGTCCACGCTGTATCAGAGCGGCGCCAACGACGGTTTCCACGAGGCAATCGGCGATTTCGTTGCGCTGTCCATCACCCCGCAATATCTGGTCCAGATCGGCCTGCTGGAGTCGGCGCGCGTGCCGAGCGAGGACAAGGACATCGGCCTGTTGCTGAAACAGGCAATGAACAAGGTCGCGTTTCTCCCCTTTGGATTGCTGGTCGACAAGTGGCGCTGGGCAGTCTTTTCCGGCGTTATCACGCCCGAAGGCTATGAATCGGCGTGGAACGCGCTGCGGCTGCAATACCAGGGCATTGCCCCGCCGGTTGCGCGCGACGCGTCCCGGTTTGATCCTGGCGCGAAGTATCATGTGCCGGCAAGCGTTCCCTATACACGCTATTTCCTGGCGCAGCTGTTCCAGTTCCAGTTCTATCAGGCCGCATGTAAACAAGCAGGCTGGACAGGGCCGCTTCATCGCTGCTCGTTTTACGGCAACAAAGAGGTTGGCGAAAAGTTGAACGCGATGCTGGAACTGGGCCAGTCAAAACCCTGGCCCGAGGCGCTTGTCGCCTTCACTGGGACGCGGGAGATTTCTGGCGCCGCAATGGCCGAATATTTCGCGCCGCTGAAGGCCTGGCTTGACGAGCAGAACAAGGGCAAGCCCACCGGGTGGTGAGCTGAACGGCACGCTGGTTGTGCCAAAATGCGTTGCAGGCGCGCCACTCCCATGCTAGGCGCCGCGCCTTCCTATTCAGGCTGGTTGGAACCAGCCACCGATGGAGCGCTTCGCATGAAAAAGAACACGCACCCCGAATATCACATGATAAAGGTGCAAATGACTGATGGCAGCACGTATGAGACGCGCTCGACCTGGGGCAAGGAAGGCGACCTCATGACGCTGGAAATCGACCCGCTCGCGCACCCTGCATGGACCGGTGGCAACTCGCGCCTCCTGGATGCGGGCGGCCAGGTCGCGCGCTTCAACAAGCGCTTTGGTGGCTTGTCGCTCGGCAAGAAATGAGCGTGATTGGGGCGCGGCGCCGTTAACGGCGCGTTAGCCCTGTTCGCCTAGGCTTTCCTCGTCAATCAACGAGGAATGCCAATGCTTGCCGCTGAATTCGAGCCTGCCGAAGTCATTGGACGGCGCCGCAGCCCGCGTGCACCAGTCTCTTTTGACGCGCGGATCGGCCGCGGCGGGCTGGACCGCACCCTGTGCCGCGTCATCGACTTGTCGACACATGGTGCCCGGCTTGAGATTTATTCGCCACTTCGAGTCGGATCGATGATCTGGCTCACGATGCCGCAGGCGGGCCCGGTTGCGGCAACAATCATGTGGTCGGATGATTTCATCGCCGGCTGCCAGTTCAAGACGCCGCTCGACGCCGAAGTGTACGAAGCGTTGGTAGCGCGTGACCAGTCGCTGCGCAGGACCGGCTGACCGCTGATCGTTAGGGCGACCCGGCGGCAAGCAACCGGGCCATCGCTTCTTCTCGACACCGTGTGGGCACCGACAAAATGGCGGACAGGGTGGGATTCGAACCCACGGTGGGCTTGCACCCACGGCGGTTTTCAAGACCGCTGCCTTAAACCACTCGGCCACCTGTCCGTTGCGACGTCGCATAGGAGCAGTATGTGGCCTGGCGCAAGAGGGAGTGATTTTACAGCGCTGCATTGTCTTTGGGGGTTCATGTCCGGCGGCAGCTGTGGCAAGGCTATCACGCATGACAAACCAGCGATCCGCGATCCTATGCGCGGCGATGCGCCTCGCCCTATTCGCCATGGGCGCTTTTGGTAGTGCAGCCCAGGCGCAGGATGATTCCGGTTTTCGAAGCTTTGTCGCGGAGCTTGCGCGTGATGCGGCAAACCAGGGCGTGAGCCGCGCGACGATCGACGCGGTAGTGCCAACGCTGCAGCTCAACCAACGCGTCATCCAGCTTGATCGGGCACAGCCGGGCAGTGATCCAAACGCCCCGATTCCAGATTTCGCCCCGTACAAGGCCCGTCATGTGGATCGACAGCGCGTTGCGCGCGGCCGGTCTGCCTATCAGGAGCAGCGCGCGCGGCTGATGCGGATCGAACGCGAAACCGGGGTACCGGAATCGATCATGGTTGCGATTTGGGGTCATGAGACCAATTATGGCGCCGTGACCGGCGCGTTCGATTTGCCTCAGGCACTTGCGACGCTGGCTTATGAGGGGCGGCGACGCACATTGTTCAGCGCGGAATTCATTTCGGCGCTGAAGATCGTCGACAGCGGGGTGCCGCGGGGCAAGCTGGTGGGGAGCTGGGCAGGGGCGATGGGAGGGCCACAGTTCCTGCCGTCCGTCTATTTGCGACTGGCGCGTGACGGTGATGGCGATGGCAAGGCTGATATCTGGTCGAGCCCTGCCGATACCCTTGCGTCGATCGCAAGCTATTTCAGCAACGCCGGGTGGCGCAGCGGAGAGCCATGGGGTTTGGCGGTATCGGTGCCGGCATCGCTTGACCGCACAAGGCTTGGGGCGGGGACGGTTTCGCCCCGCTGCCCCAAGGTCTTTGCGCGGCACAGCAAATGGCGCACCATTGGCGAGTGGCGGGCGCTCGGCGTCGTGCCGCAATCAAAAAGCTGGCCGGCGGATACCGTGCAGGCAACGCTGCTTGAGCCGGACGGCCCCGGTAAGACGGCCTATCTGCTCACGGGGAATTACCGCGTGATCCTGGACTATAATTGCTCGAACTTTTACGCGTTGTCGGTGGGGTTGTTGGCTGATGCTGTCGAAAATTAATCTTGGCCGTTTTGGCGCAATGGCACTTGTCGCCATCCCTTTGCATGTGCCCTGGCCGCTAGGCGCACAGCAGCCTCTAGTTGGGGATCCATCGATTGCGGTCAAGCCTCGTGGCGACTCGGCCGCCGCCGACGCGGCCGATCGCTTCGATGCCGTGGGCTATGCAGCGGTTGCGGATGGCGGTGCGCTAGAAGGCATCAGCGCGGCGCACGCCGATTTGCCGCCCAACAGCTTTGTTGAAGTCACCTCGCTAGACACCGGCCGCACAATCTTGGTGCTTGTTGCGCGGCGAGAGCGGCCACCGACGGGCTATCTCTTGCAGATTTCTCCTGAGGCCGCTCGTTCGATGGGAGGGGCTAAGGCGCCGCTTGCTGTGCGGGTGCGCCGCGTCAACCCGCCAGGGAGCGACCAGCAGGCGTTGCGCGAGGGCAAGCCAGCGTCACCCCGGCTGGAATCCCCGGCGATTCTGCTGACGGGATTGCGGCGAGGCCTTCCTGATACACCTCAGTCTGGCGCGCAAGTTTTGGCCGCTACCCCAAAGCCCAATGCGCCAACAATAGTCAAGCAAGCCCCAGCCATGCCCAAGCCGCGCCCCTCCAGGCCGGCCGAGTCCGGCGCGCTGGCCACCAAGCTACCCGGCACAAGCTTTCCCGTGCCGCCATCGGGAACTGCAGCGACCGCGCCGGCAAAGTCCAAACAGCCTGCTGCTCCGGCAGCGACGCCTGCGGTCACCCCGACCAGCGCATATTTCGTGCAGATCGCAGCACTTTCCAGCGCCGATCGGGCCGAAGCGCTTGCCAAGACGGTCGGCGGCACGTCACAGGCGTCCGACAAACTGTTCCGCGTGCGTCTCGGGCCGTTCAGCACGGCGGCGGCTGCACAGCAGGCGCGTGACGCCATCGCCAAACGTGGGTATGGCTCGGCGCGCGTGACGCGCTAGGCGGTCACGCGTCGCTCGTACCAAACGCTAAAGATGGAATTTCTAGGCCCGATGACCGATTCACGTGTTCCGATGATCCTCGCCGCATTGGCTGTCGCCCTGCCGGCTGCCTTGCCGGTGTATGCGCGGGTCCCAAGTTTTGAGACACCGGCACCCATTGCCTACATGCAGGATCTGTCTTCCGGCGCGGTGCTTTTCGCACGCGATGCGGACCGCCGGATTCCGCCTGCATCAATGGCCAAGATGATGACGGTCTACGTCGCTTTCAGCATGGTGGCGCGCGGTGAACTAAAGCTAACCGACGAGTTTACCGTGCGACCTGAAACCTGGGCGAAGTGGCACGGCCCGGCGGCCGGCTCGACGATGTTTTTGAGCGCCAACGAGAAGGTCAGCGTCGCCAATCTGCTGTATGGCATTATCACGCTGTCTGGGAATGACGCTTGCGTCGTGTTAGCGGAAGGCATTTCGGGCACTGAACAGGCCTTTGTCGACCGGATGAACGACGATGCGAAGCGCATTGGCCTAGCCAACAGCCATTTCGGCACCTCAAATGGGTGGCCCGATGGTGGTGTCACCTATGTAACGGCGCGTGATCTTGGGCATTTGGCGACCGCGACGATCCAGAATTTCCCCAGATTCTACAAGCAATTTTACTCCCGGCCCGACTTCACCTGGGGCAAGACATTGGGCGGCGAAGCGATCAAGCAGGATAACCGCGATCCGCTGTTGGGGCGTGTTGCCGGTGCAGACGGGCTCAAAACTGGCCACACCGATGAGGCAGGCTATGGCTTCACCGGTTCGGCTGAACAAAAAGGGCGGCGGCTGGTGATGGTCGTCGCCGGGCTGTCGAGCTTCAATCAGCGGATCGAGGAATCGGTCAAGTTCATGGAATGGGGCTTTCGTGCATGGCAATCCAGGCCTCTGGTAGCGAAAGGCCGAAAAGTCGAAATGGCTGAGGTGCAACTGGGCACGGCGAACCATGTCGGGCTGCTGGCGCCGCGTGATCTTGCTGTGTCAATCCCCGCGGGCCGCATCCCGGCGTTGCAAACCAGGGTCGTTTATGACGGCCCGGTAAAGGCGCCGATTGCAGCAGGGCAACACATCGCCGATCTGGTCGTCAGCGCGCCGGGTCTACCGACGCAGCGCTTGCCTTTGGTGGCCGACAAGGCCGTGCCCCGCGCGGGCTTTTTTGGCAGCATCTGGGCGGGCCTGTTGAGCCTGTTCGGCATGTGAGCGGCGCCGCAGCTCCTGGCAAATTCATCTCGCTGGAAGGCGGGGAGGGCGCCGGCAAGTCAACGCAGGCGGCGGCATTGATAGCAGCGCTTCGGGCACGCGGCATCGCAGCGACGCTTACCCGGGAGCCCGGCGGGAGCCCCGGCGCCGAGGCCATTCGCGGCCTGCTCATGGAAGGGGAGGTCAGCCGCTGGAGCGCGCACGCCGAAGCCCTGCTATTTGCCGCTGCCCGCGC
>JBJXEC010000137.1:0-6556 GCA_046155125.1 Sphingomonas sp.
CGCTCGATGCCGATGGCGTCGTTCAGCACCTTGGCGACGGGTGCCAGGCAATTGGTGGTGCACGAAGCGTTGGAGACGATGGTGTGATCGGCCGTCAGCTTGTCGTTGTTGACCCCGTAAACCACCGTCAGGTCCGCGCCCTTGGCAGGGGCCGAAATCAGCACCCGCTTGGCGCCTGCATCAAGGTGCTTTTGGGCGGACGCCCGGTCTGTGAAGAAGCCAGTGCACTCCAGCACCAGGTCAACGCCCATTTCCCTGTGCGGCAGATTGGCCGGGTCACGCTCGACCGTCACGCGGATGCGCTTGCCGTCGATCACCATCTCATTACCTTCAGCCGAGACCGTGCCCGGATATTTACCGTGCACCGAATCGCGGCTGAACAGCCAGGCATTGGCCTTGGCATCGCCCAGATCGTTGATCGCGACCAGCTCAAGCCCGGTATCCGCCTGTTCCAGCATCGCGCGCGCTACCAGGCGCCCAATGCGCCCGAACCCGTTGATCGCAACCTTGACTGTCATGTCGCTATTCTCCGTTTGCTATCGTCAAATTTTGGCGAGAATTTGGGGGACGATGGCATCCACCGTCAGCCCGAAATGCCCATAAAGCGCATCGATCGGGCCGGACGCACCAAAGCTGTCGATGCCGATCCGCAGGCCGTGTTCCCCAGTATAGCGCTCCCAGCCGGTCGTTACGCCCGCCTCGATGGAAACCCGCAGCACCGCCTCTGGCAGCAGCCCGGCACGATAATCAGCGTCCTGCGCGTCGAACCGGCGCGTGCAGGGCATGGAGACGACGTCGGCACCGACCCCTTGTGCTTCGAGCGCTGCCGCAACATCAGCGGCAATCGCGACTTCCGAGCCGGTTCCCATCAGCACGACCTTGCGGGGTGCTTGAGCCGCGCGAAGCCGATAGCCGCCGCGCGCCGAGAGGTTTTCCGCTGCCTCCAGCCGCAGTTGTGGCAGGTTCTGCCGAGACAGGGCGAGCAGCGACGGGCCATCGGCGCGCTGAATGGCGAGCTGCCAGCATTCCGCCGTCTCCACCGCATCGCACGGACGAAACACGTCGAGGTTGGGGATCAACCGAAGGCTTGCGACATGCTCGATTGGCTGGTGCGTCGGGCCATCCTCACCCACACCAATGGAATCGTGCGTCATCACATAAATGACCCGCGCATGCTGGATCGCCGACAGGCGAATGGCAGGCCGCGCATAATCGCTGAACACCAGAAAAGTGCCACCAAACGGAATGATGCCGCCGTGCAGCGCCATACCGTTCATCGCGGCCGCCATGCCAAATTCGCGGATTCCGTAGTTCACATAGCGCCCGGCATAATCGTCGCGCGTCATGGGCGTGAGATCGGGCGTCTTGGTGAGGTTGGAGCCAGTCAGGTCCGCCGATCCGCCGACCAGTGCAGCCAGCGTCGGCGTGATTGCGGCCAGCGCCAGCTCCGATGATTTGCGCGTGGCGATTTTCTGGGGCGCCGCGATCAGCGCTGCGATGTGCGCATCCAGCGGGGTGGTATCGACCCGCCCGCCCGCCAGCCGCGCCTCGAATGCCGCCCGTTTCGTGTGCGCGGCGAGCCGTTCTTGCCACTGCGCGCGCGCCGAGCCACCCCGCGCGCCAACGTCGCGCCAGGCGTTCAGCACCGGCTCGGGGACGACGAAGGGCGGTGCATCCCAGCCAAGCGCGGCACGCGCGGCGGCGACTTCATCAGCACCCAGCGGCGACCCGTGCGTCTTGGCGGTGCCCTGCTTGTTCGGCGCGCCCTTGCCGATGATCGTGCGGCACTGGATGAGCGAGGGGCGCGGATCGTCCATCGCCTGCTCAATCGCGCGGGCGACACCGTCCACGTCATGCCCGTCGCACGCCGTCACGTGCCAGCCAGAGGCTGCGTAACGCGCAGGAATGTCTTCGCTCGACGACAGGCTGACCGGGCCGTCGATGGTGATCCGGTTATCGTCCCACAGCACGTTCAGCCGGCCCAGCCGCAAATGGCCGGCAAGGCCAATCGCTTCGTGGTTGATGCCCTCCATCAGGCAGCCATCGCCCGCGACTACCCAGGTGCGATGGTCAACCAGCGCATCGTCGAACGTTGCATTCAGGTGGCGCTCGGCCATGGCGAAGCCGACCGCCATTGCCAGCCCCTGCCCAAGCGGCCCGGTCGTGCATTCAGCACCTGCCAGCTCGGTATTTTCCGGATGCCCCGCACATGGGCTTCCCAATTGGCGAAACCGGCTGATGTCGTCGATGGTGGGCGATGCATATCCGGTCAGGTACAACAGCGCATAAAGCAGCATCGAGCCATGCCCGGCGGACAAAATGAACCGGTCGCGATCTGGCCATTTCGGGTCGGCCGGATCGAACTTGAGATAGCGCGCAAAGAGCACGGTGGCGGCGTCCGCCATGCCCATGGGCATGCCGGGGTGGCCGCATTTCGCGGCTTCAACCGCGTCCATCGACAAGGCGCGGATGGCGTTTGCCATGTCGAGAGCCATGTCGTTTGATGGTGCGGCCATAAAATGCGTCCCCCGGATGGCCGGGGCGCGAGCCATGGTCACGGCGCCCGGCGAGTCGATCATGTCGGCGCGGTCTTTGCGGCCCATGCGTCGCGCCGTCAACCGCGCGGTCGAGCGGCATTGGTCCAATGCCGCTTGCGGTCGGCCACGGCCATGCTATCGCTTAACCATGGCGGAAAGCATTCCCCAGTCGGCCGCTGAGCGTATCGAGCGGGCAATCGAGCGGATCGAGGCGGTATTGGCCGCCCAAAATGCTGCGCAAAAGCGCTTGTCGAGCAGCCATCAGGCGCTGCGCGACCAAGTTCGGCGCGCCGTGGCGCAGCTTGACGGCATGCTTGGCAACGGGAGCGAGCCCTGATGGCCGAGGTAACGCTTCGCATCGGCAATCGCGATTATCGCATCGCCTGCCGCGACGGGTCTGAGGCGCAGCTTACTCATGTCAGCCGGTTGCTCGACGATCGCTGGGCAGCCGCGAGTCAGGCGGCTGGCGGCCTTAACGACGAGCGCACGATGCTGTTTGTTGCGCTGATGCTTGCCGACGCGCTTGACGAAACACAGGCGCGCGGCGCCCACCAAGCAGCCGCCACCGGCGCCGCCGCTGACGATAAAATGCTTGATCGGGTGGCAGTTCGGCTTGAGCAACTGGCAAAGGCTCTTGAGGACGGGCTCGACACTCCCTAGATTACGAGGTGGCGGGTACTGCCCGGTACGAGCTTTAGGAACATCCCTGAGGCGATTCATCATCCATGGGGGCTGTCCCTTCGCAGATTCTGGTCTGAGAACATGGTCCCCACCTGACGTTACCGGCGTCAGAGGATATTCAGGCAAACGGCCATGGTGGTCCCGCCACACGCACCAGCGCCCCAACCGGGGCATATTGACCGATGAGTGACGCAAAACGAGCGCTTCGAGCAACCATGCGCGCGGCACGAACAGGTTTTGCGGCCAGTCGCCCGCCCCATGCGGTGCCTCTCGAATTTCTCCGGCTGCTCGCAACACGGTCATTGGTCGCGAGCTATGTTCCACTGCGCGGTGAAGCGGATCCTGCCCTGCTCGCGGCGGCTTGTGCCGACCATAGCCTTGGCCTGTGCCTGCCGGTGGTTGCGGACCGGGCGTTGCCGATGCGCTTTCTCCGCTGGACGCCGGGCGATCCACTAATCGAAGGACCATTTGGTTTGCATCAGCCAATGGCCGACGCGCCACCCGCCACTCCAGATATCGTTCTGGTGCCGCTGCTTGCCTTTGACGGGCGCGGCAACCGGCTCGGCCAGGGTGCAGGACATTACGACCGCGCTTTGGCGCAATTGCCCGAAGCGCTGCGGATCGGCATTGCCTGGTCAGTGCAGCAGGTTCACGATTTACCGGTTGACCGCTGGGATGTGCCGCTCCACGGCATCGTCACGGAAAATGGCTGGATAAGCCCGGAGAACGAGCAATGACGCCAAGCTGGCGCAAACCTGCAGGTGCGCTTGCCCTGCTCGGCCTGATCACGATCTGGGTGGTGCTTGTCGCCAGCCTGTCAGGCGCGATCTCGACCTGGCCAGTGCTTGCGCAAATGCTGTTCTATGCGCTGACCGGCGTCATCTGGATCGCGCCGATGAAGCCGCTGCTCCGCTGGATGGAATCCGGGCGCTGGCGCGCCTAGCCTGGCCGAGCTTTGGCGCGTAACGAGGGACCATTGGCGACCTGACCGGGCCCTAGTCGCGCTGCCACGTCATGACATGGGCATAGGGCGCGCGACGATAAGCATCGGCCCGCGCAGGATCGCCGCCCGTGGGCGCGGGCTCGGCGAAAAACGTCAACCGCAGCCCTGAGTCGATGAGCAGCGACATATAGGTCGACATTGGCCGATGCCAGTTGATGACGTCGATCCCCAGCCACGCGACCCGGTTGGGCCGGGCAACCAGATAATCGTCGATCGCGAAATGGCGCTTGCCACCGCGCCAGTTGGTCTGCCAGCCGCCATCGGCAGCGGCGGTGTTGAAGCCATTGAGATTGGCGACCAACAGCGTGCCACCTCGGGCCAACACCCGCGCGATCTCGGCGATCGCCCGATCAATATGCTCGATATCGATGAAGGACAGATAGGATATGACCAGATCGAACGCGGCATCCGCACAATCGAGCTGTTCCGCCCGGCCAAGCCGATAATCTCCGGACGGATCCCGCCGCCGTGCTTCGGCAACAAGCGATGGTGACGGATCGATGCCGACGACCGAGGCGATATGGGGCGCAATCATGCGACAGAAGCGCCCCTCCCCGCAGCCGATATCGAGCGCCCTTCGATATCCGCGCCCCGCTACCTGGCTAATCATCACTGGGTCGAGCACATGTTGCCGGGTGAAATCCCCCGCTTCGCCCTGCGACGCGATCCAGGCTGCAGCCGACCTTTCCCAGTCGTCAACCATGCCGCACCCTCGTGATATCGACGGGAGGTTAAGCGCTATGGCGCGAGTGACGGGGCTCGAACCCGCGACCTCCGGCGTGACAGGCCGGCGCTCTAACCAACTGAGCTACACCCGCTTGGAATAGCGTGAGGCGCGGCACCTAGTTTAGGTGCGATTGCCTGTCAACCGCTGCGGCGGGCAATTCTTGCCGTGGCGAACGATCGGGCCGCTCAGCCGCTGCGCCTTGAGCTGCTCGACGGATCAAAAGTGCCGTGCTCGAACAAGAACCCGGCGATGTCGGGTTTCCCCGCGGCCGTCAGCACCGTCTGGCCGATAATCAGCAGCGGCACCGCCAGCAACGCGCCGGGCGTTCCCCAAACCCAGGTCCAAAAGCTGATCGATATCAATATCATGATCGGATTGATGGTGAGCCGGTGGCCGACGACGAACGGCGTCACGAGATTCGATTCGAGGAGATGCGCCACCACCATCAGCGCGGCCGGCAGCATCGCTACCCAGATGTCGTTGAACACCATCAGCCCCGCCACCGCAAGCAGGATGGCCGCCGCAATTGGCCCGAAATAGGGTACATAGTTGAGCAGCGCGACAATGCCGCCCCACATCGGCGGATAAGGCATGCCAAGCATCCACAACATCAGCGCAACCAGCGCCCCAAGCATGACATTGATGACCGTAATCGTGCCAAGGTACGACGACGTGTCATCCACCACCGCCTGAATGACCCGCGCCGTCGCCATCGCGCCGTCAAAGCTGGTGCGGCTCGTAATCGTCCGCCGCCTGAGCCGCGTCCAGCCGGCCAGAAAGAAAAACACGATGAGCGTGCCGAAAAAGATCTTGATGAACACTGGCGGCGCCGAGGTGGCGATCAGCTCAACGAGCGACGCCGGCGGCGCTTGCCCCGGCTTGGCCATGGCGGCCGCATGTTGTGCTGAGCCAATCGCCAGCTTCATCGTTGCCTTGTCGACATATTTCTCGACATTGACGTAAAAGTCGATGAGCGGCGCGAGATTGGCCCGGACTCGGCCGATCCGCTCCGGCAGCAACGCAAAAAATCGAGCGGCCGGGACGACGATGACGGCAAGCGCGACATTGGCGACCCCCAGAAACACGATGACGCAAGTAAGCGCAGCAAGCGGCGATGGCAGGCGCCGCCGCTCCAGCCATTCCAATACCGGAACCATCGCGACGGCGATTACCAGCGCCGCTGTCACGGGCAGAAAAAACTCCGCCCCTGCCTTCAGCGCAAACGGCATCACGAACGCAAGGGCCAGGCCCGCAATCACGGTCAGCGAGGCAAGTAGCCGGTCACGACGCAGCGAGATGTTGTCTTCATCGCCGATCATTTTGTCACGCAGCGCACCGTCGAGCGTCCCGCCGTGCTCAGGCATTAGGCGGGTTGCGGGCGTCGTGAGGAGGCCGTCGGGCTGATCGACCCCGGTCAATTGATCGCCTGCCCCCCCGCCTGTCTGATCGCCGATTGCATCCTCGCTCATCATTGTCCCTTGCCCGGCATATGCAATGCCACTCTAGGCGCTTTCCACTTGCTTGTAATCCCGGCTAGATTGCGGCCATGAGCGACCATCTTCTTGTCATCGACGAGGGCACGACCTCGACCCGCGCCATGCTGTTTGC
>JBJXEC010000138.1:0-3959 GCA_046155125.1 Sphingomonas sp.
GCCGGACGCGCCGAGCGCTCTGGCAAGCGGCATCCCGCGGCCAATCCGCAACGTAACGGTCGAGCCAACCGGCGCGATCAGCGCGAGCCGCCCGCGGACCAGGGTCGCCCGGCTGCTTGCCACGATCAGCCCGCGACTGCCGACATAGTCCATCCACTCACGGTCAGCGGAGACGAACAGGTCGGCCGGGGCACCGGCGTCGATCTGGCGCGCGATCGTTGCACTCGACGCAAACGAGAACCGCACGGGCACCCCGGTTTGCGCAGTATAGGCGGTGCCAGCCGCCTGCATTGCCTCGGTGAGAGAAGCGGCCGCGAACACCGTGACCGGCGCCTTGTCCTCCGCCGCTGCTGCCGGCCCACTCCAGCTAGCGGCCAAAGCGAGGCACAACATCCAGAAGTTTCGCATGCGCAAATCCTTAATCAGCCATGACGGCGACGGGTATATGGCTATGCGCCTGCGAGGCAACCCTGCGGGCAATGACGCACCGAAAAGGGAAGCGCAGCCATCGCCGCGCTTCCCTTAGGTACGGTCCGATGCGAGACGCGCTCAGAAGGCGACGCGTACTTGCCCGCCCACGATGCGCGGGTCATTCACAAAGCCCGTCAGATTGTTAAAGTCGATCGCGCTGATCGAACGGATCTGGTTGGTAACATTGCGGGTGAACACGCCAAAATCGAGCTTGTTGTTCACCTTATAGCCAAGCTTCAACCCGCCTTCCAGCAGCGAACGCCCGCGGAACTCCAGCGCTTCGTACAAGAAGTAGTTGATGTCGCTGCGATAAGCCCAGTCCGTGAAGAAATAGACTTCCCCGCCATTGCCAACTGGAATGGCATAACGCGCCGTCACGTTGCCCACGAAGCGAGGGGCCTGGGGCAGGCGGTTGCCGTCAATCCGCGCGAATGTTCCACCTGGCGTGGTGAAGGTCGGGTCTGTCACGGTGCATAGGGAGCCGCACACGCCCACCGCAATGTTGCGGTCTTGCAACTGAGTGAAATTGTAGCTGCCGCTTGCCGTCAGCGTCAGTTGGGGCAGGGGGCGGGCGTTGAACTCGGCCTCAATGCCGTAGCCAATTGCGCGCGCCGCATTCAGCAGGCGTGTGGTGTTGGCCGCGCCGCCAACAGCCGTGATCTGCAGATCGTTGGTGCGCCACCAATAGCCATCAAGCGAGAACTGCACTGCACGGTCGGCAAGTGAGCCCTTGATGCCGGCTTCCGCCGACAGCGTCGTTTGCTTGCGTGCCGCCGTCGGGCTGCTGCCAAAGGTCACGCGATCCTGAATGGCCGGGCCCTGATAGCCGGTTGCAACGCGCGCGTAGAAGTTGACTTCCTGCGTTGCGGCATAGGTTGCGCTGACATCCCAGGTAAAGGCGCCGTCGCTCGCGCGGGTGCGGATGGGCAGGACGACGCCAAACAGGAATGGCGAGGTACCCGTAACGAAATCGCTGCGGCGGTCGCGTGAGTAGCGGCCACCGGCGCGCAGCGTCAGCGCCTCGACCGGCTTATATTCAAGCGAGCCGAAGACGCCCCAGTTCTCGTTCAGATTGTTGTGCTCAATGTCGCCATTGCGGTCGACCGAGCGGCGACCCGTTGCCGGGAAGTTATAGTTGAATTCCGAATAGCGCAGGTTCTGGTGAAAGTAATAGAACCCACCTTGCGCGCGAAAGCCGTTGAACTCATCGCTGGCGAAACGCAATTCCTGGCTGAACTCGGAAGGCCGCGTGTTGCCGCCCGTGTTCGAGGGGAACGCCGCGACGTTCAGGCCAAGCGTGGGGCGCGCAAAAAACGTATAGGTGTTACCGCCGTCAATATCGCCAGTGCTTTCAACCGTCGCTTGCTCGAACGCGGTGACGGAATAGAAAGTGCCGAAATTGTCGACATGATAGTCGAGCTTCAGGTTGGTGCCCCATTGCGACAGTTCCTGGCTCGTATAACCATCGAGCGCCACGCGATCCACCCGGAAGCCGGGTGAGAAATTGTTGCTGCCCTGCTGAATGGCGCCGGCCCGGAAAACGCGCGGCGTGCCCGCCAGATGGCGGCCATGAACGTTGAACAACGCGTTGAAATCTCCCGCCGAATATCCAAGCTGGAAGCGACCAGCAAGGTCGGTATAGCCTTCCAGCTTAGGGTTTGCGACGCCGGTCGTTGACGTGTTGGTGATGAAATTGTCCCGGCGCTGCAAGATGCCTGAAGCGCGGAAGGTGAATCCGCCACCAACCGGCCCGCCAAGCCCTGCTTCAGCATTGACCGAGTTATACGTCGCGTAGGAAGCGCTGGCATAGCCGTTGAACTTGTCGCTTGGTGCCGCCGATGTGAGCTTGACGACACCCGCCGGGGTGTTCCGACCAAACAAGGTGCCTTGCGGTCCGCGCAGTACCTGCACGTCCGCCAGATCGAACACGGGGAACGACTTCAGGAACGGGCTTTCAAGCGCCACATCGTCATAGACGACCGACACCGGCTGCGCGGCATTGGGGTCGAAATCGGTGTTGCCCAGGCCGCGAATGTAAAAGCGGGGAAAAGTGCGGCCGAACGACGACTCGATCTGGAGACTCGGCGTGCGCGACGACAAGAAGCGGATGTCGAGGCCACTGGAGTTCAGGGCATCGAGCTTCTCGCCAGAAATTGACGTTACCGCGATTGGCACATCCTTGCTCGACTCGTTGCGGCGGGTTGCCGTTACCGTGATGTCGGGCAGCGCGCTGTCGTCGGCTGCGGTCTGTGCGGTGGCCTGCGTTTGCGCGGGCGGCGAGGCCAATGGGTCGGCAGCCGCCGCTGGAGTGGCGATCAGCGCAGCGGCAAGAAGCGAAGTGCTAGCCAGCAGCATGGAATGCGTGCGCGGCGCAGCGGAAATGGTCAGCATGGTCCCCCCCCTTGGGCAAAGGCTGTAAAACGGCATCCTCTCCTAGACCCCCAATGTTCCTTGGAGTGTCTTGGTCCTGTAACAGAGACGTTATGAGTCGCAAGGCTGGTACTGCATCCGTTGAGGGGGCCGGTGTCGAAAGGACGCCAGGCGCAACATTTCGGCAACACCTGCTGCGCCGGTCGCGATCCCCGGGCGCCCGAACGCAAACCGCCGCCCGGTTGCCCGAGCGGCGGCATGGTCGTTTCAATCGTGAAGCGAGGGATCAGCCGGCGAAGCGGACCGATACCTTGCTGCGGCGCGTGCGCATGGCACCGCCAACGGCACCAAAGCCGACGATCATCAGCGCCCAGGTGGTGGGTTCAGGCACGCCGCCACCCGTCAGCAGGCTGAGATTGCCAACGGCAAAGTCGTTGCCGCCAGTGCCGGTTTGCTGATGAAAGCGGATCGACGTGATGTTGGCGACCGTGTTCTGCACGCCAATGAAGATCGCGCTGTTATTACCGTTTGAGTTGCTGACACCGGGCACGTCAAAAAAGCTGCCATCATTGGTGGTGACACGCGCGGTGAACGGGCCGAAAAAATTGGCCTGAAATTGCGCGCCAACGCCACGAACCGCGTTGGCGAAGGTGAAGGTGAGATCGCCTGCTGTCTGGTTATATAGCAATGTGGCGCCGGGTGCGAAATTGCCGCCCCAACCATTGCCCTGGTTAAGCCGCTGTGCTTGGCCGCCCGTACCAGTTGTAAGGGTCAGGCCAAGCCCCCCGACTGAAGTGAGCGCGGTACCGCTGCTCACCTGCGTGAAATTGCCGAGCTGACCAAAATTAACCGAGTCGGTGGCGCCCGTACCCGACCAGATTGTTGGCGCCGCATTGGCAGCGGCCGGTGCAAGTACCAGTGACAGCGCCAAAAGGCTTGGCGCCGCAAGCGTAGATCTAACGAATTTCATGATAATTCCCTCCATTTACCACAAAAGAAACGGGCAATCCCGATTGCTCAAGATTACCCCCCAACCAAACGCAAACCCCATTTGCGACCGGATTTGTTTCCTAATGCAGCTTTAACGCATTATCGGTGATTCGGAAACCACTAATGGC
>JBJXEC010000139.1:0-2688 GCA_046155125.1 Sphingomonas sp.
AGCTGCGCCGACCGCCGCGACAGATCGATGATCCGGCCATCGACAAACGGCCCGCGATCGTTGACGCGCACCACCAACCGGCGACCATTGTCGAGGTTCTCGACCTCGACATAGCTCGGCATCGGCAGCGTCTTGTGCGCTGCGGACAGCGCATCCTGGTCGTAGCGTTCGCCATTGGCGGTGTTAAGCGCGTGGAAACCCGGTCCATACCAGCTGGCGATGCCGCGAACGTCATAGCTGCGATCGTCGGCGGGCACATAGGTCTTGCCGAGCACCTGATAGGGGTTGCCGATCTTGACTGCGCCCGGCGCCGGCGCGGCGCGCGGTGCAGGCTTGGGCGCCAGCACGGTGACGGGCGGCGGCGCCGCGGCCGGCGGCGGGCGCGGCCCCGCGCAGGCCGACAGCCCAGCCAGCAGCAGCAGCTCAGCGCGCCGCCGAAGCAACGGCATCCCCCAGCAGCGCCACCGACAGCGCATAGAAGTTCGAACAATGATAGCTCATGATCACCCTGTAGTTGGCAGTGGTCAGAAAGGCACCCCTGCCCTCGCCATCGGGCTCGACAAGGCTCATCGGCTCGCTATCGCCCGGCCAGACGGCGTTGAAAGCGGTAAAGCCACGCGCGCGCCAGTCGGCCGCCGGCAACCAGCGGCTGTGGCGTTCGAGCGGCCTCACGCAGCTCGTCGGCTTGACCGGGTTGGCGACGCTGGCGCGGTCGAACCCCGCGGGAACCCCGGTGCGAAAGCCCCAGGCTACGCCGGCCTGCCAGCCATTGTCGGCAAGATAGCGCGCGATCGAGGCGAGCGTGTCGGGTGTCGATACCACAAGGTCGACCTTGCCATCGCCATCGCCATCGGCGCCATGGGCAAGATAGCTCGAAGGCAGGAACTGCGGCTGGCCAAAGGCTCCAGCCCAGCTACCGCGCAGCGCGGTGCGCGGCAGCCGGCCTTCGCCGATGATCCGCACGGCGGCATCGAGCTCGCGAGTGAACAGCGCGCCGCGTCGCCCATCGAAGGCAAGCGTCGCCAGCGCCGGGACAAGGTCATAATCGCCGGTGACACGGCCAAAGCTCGATTCGATCCCCCAGACCGCGACGATGATTTCGGGCGCGACACCGCTCCGCCGCGCGATTTCGGCGATCAGCGTACGGAGTTCGGCGGCGCGCGCGCGGCCATGGCTGATGCGGTCACCGGCGAATTTGGCTGCCAGATAGTCGCTGAACAAGGTCTTGCTCGCCGCAGCATCGGGCTGGGCACGATCGAGCGCGACGACCCGCGGGCTATAGCGGACATCGACAAGCGCCGCGTCGAGCCACGCCGGCGCCACCCCACGAGTCGCCGCGGCAGCGCGATAATTGTCGAGCCAGATGCGAAAGCCCGCCGAAGGTTCGGCCTCGTCGGCCGGCGCCGGCACGGCGATGACGAGCGCAAGGGCGAGGCACAGGCGGCGCATGGCGCGCTTGTGCCATAGCCGCGCCGACAGGCGAACCCCTATTGCCGCCAAACGCGCCAGCGGCTTGCCTTGCCGCGACACTCGGGGCAAAGCGAGCCTGACGAAGAGGGACCCAGCGGTTTACAGCAGCGGTATTGAAAGCTACCGGAGCTTATCGGCGGAAAGACCGAGTAGGAGTGCGGTTACAACGGGTTAGTGGCAATGCGTAGCAAGGGTGAAACCACCCTATAAGCCTATCGTAAGTTGCCAGCCCGCAATTGGTATGGAAGAGTGTCCGAGTGGTTTAAGGAACTGGTCTTGAAAACCAGCGACGGTGCAAGCTGTCCGTGGGTTCGAATCCCACCTCTTCCGCCAATATTTCTTGCGCACACCCGCGACCTGCCGTGCATCATTGAACCACGCCGGATCTGCCGGAGGCTTCGGCTCCTCTGAAGGTGGAGCCATCAAGAGCAAAGCGACGAACAAGCATGCGCCCGCGGCAGGGAAGCGCGTGGTGCGCCTCGAACTGGAGCACGCGCAGGATCAACCCCCTCCCGCCGGGCGACGGTAAAATTGATCTCGGGCGAGATCGGCTGCGCGGCACGGACGCTGCATGATCTGAACCAAACAGTTTTCGGCAAACTCGAAGCGCAGTTGCTGCGGCGCACTGGTGTCGGCGGCAGTTGTCACGCTGGGCTGGCGATTGGGTGTGACTGCCGGATGTGACTACCCCTGCAGAAAAGTAAAATTGTTATTTTACATTCAAGGTTGTTTGTAAATCGTTTGTTGACGATTCTCACCCTATGATTGTGAAGTTCGCCAAGAGCGGGGTGCAAGATGGATCCGGAATGGACTCAATTGACCGATGCCTTCCCCAGCGAAGGCGAGGCGTTGCGCCGGCTGTCGGCGAACCGGGTTTTTTGCACCCTGGCGCGCGCCTTCGCGACCTTCGACAGCGAAATCATGACGTTCGAACAAGCGCCGCGAGCGGCAGCGTGGCGACTTGACGATCTGCGCCAACGACGCGGCGCGCTGCTCGACCTGATGACCCCTTGGGTCAGTGCAGCGGCCCGCGCCAATCGCACGACATTCAGCATTTAACTGCGCCGGACCGGCGCCGTGAGGAGGGCAAGATGATCTACCACCCCGAAATGCTGGCCGCGGCCTGCGATGACCAGGATGCCGCGATGCGACGGTTGCAGGATGCCGACCCGTTTCTGCGTGCCCGCGCCGAGCGCCACGCGATGATCGAGGCCGAGA
>JBJXEC010000140.1:0-14427 GCA_046155125.1 Sphingomonas sp.
CCCCTGCGCGCAGGCGCTCTGGCAGGTCGGGGTTGGCGATGAACGGCCGGCCAAAGCTGATCGCGTCGGCAACCCCTGAATCGAGTGCCGCCTGTGCCGCCTCGCCGGTATAGTCCGAGTTGAGCACGAGCGGGCGCGTAAACGCTGCACGGATCGCGGGCGAGAGTTTGGGCTGGTCGGAGCGGCCAAAGGTACCGTCAGGGCCGGGCTCGCGCAGTTCCAGAAACGCAATGCCGATGTCGGCGAGCGCGCGGGCGGCGGGCACAAACACGGTTTCAGGCGCCGAATCCTTCACCCCTTGCGAATTGCCGTTGGGTGAGAGGCGGACAGCGGTGCGATCTGCGCCGGCAACGCTTGCGACCCGTTCGGTGACCTCGCGCAGCAGGCGGATGCGGTTTTCAGGCGCGCCGCCATAGGCATCGTCACGGAAATTGCTGTTGTCGCGCAAGAACTGGTCGATGAGATAGCCGTTGGCGGCGTGGATTTGGACGCCGTCAAACCCGGCGGCAATCGCGTTGCGCGTCGCGCGCTCATAATCGTCCAGCAGGCGCGGGATTTCGGCAATATCGAGCGGGCGTGCCTCGGCATAATCCTGCTTGCCGGCATAGGTGTGCGCTTGGCCCGGCGCGGTCGTAGCAGAGGCCGAGACAGGCTTGGCACCGCCCAGAAAATCGGGGTGGACGATGCGGCCCATGTGCCACAGCTGCGCGAAAATGCGCCCGCCCGCTGCGTGAACGGCCGCGACCACCGGCGCCCATGCTTCGGCTTGCTCGTCACTCCACAGGCCCGGGGCAAACGGCCAGCCAAGCCCTTCCTGGCTGATGCCGGTCGCTTCCGAAATAATCAGCCCGGCGCTGGCGCGCTGCGCATAATAGGTTGCCATGGTCGGCTGGGGCACATGCGCTTGCGACGCGCGGCCACGCGTGAGCGGCGCCATCAGCACGCGGTTGGGCGCGGTGATCGCCCCTAGGGCAAGCGGATCGAACAGGCTGGGCATAAGCGGCTTTTCCTTTGCGCGGTGATGGTCGGTGAGATAGCGCGAGTTGCGCAATGCGCCATAGCGGGGGCGACGAAGAATTTCTTCCACGAGCGAAAATCAGGGCGGGGGTGCCGCCATCGACACGGATGCTGCGGGCGCCGCACGTCAGGTAGCAGGCGCACGGGCGGCCGCCGCCGGTGAAGCAACCGACGCCCGGGTTGCCGAGGCGCCGTTGGCTGAGGGAGGCACCGGCGGGCAAAAGCTGGCGCTCGCGGCCTTGCTGCTGGCCAATGTCGCGCTGGCGTTTGGCCCCTGGTTCGTGCGGCTGGCGGAAACGGGGCCGGTTGCCTCAGCCTTTTGGCGGATTACGCTTGCGGCACCCATATTGGCGGTGGCGGCACTGGGTTCCGGCTGGCGACCGGCCGGGCTTGGCAAGGCGCTGTGGTGGGTGCTCGGCATCGGCGGCGTGTGCTTTGCCGCTGATCTGGCAAGCTGGCACGTGGGGATTTTGCGCACGACGCTGGCCAACGCCACGCTGTTTGGCAATTCGGCGACGCTGTTTTTCCCGGTTTATGGCTTCATTGCCGCCCGCGCGCTGCCGAGCCGGACCCAAGGGCTGGCGCTTGCGCTCGCAACGTTAGGCGCGGCGCTGTTGATGGGCCGCTCCTATCAGCTTGATCCGCGGCATCTGGTGGGGGATTTGCTGTGCCTGCTCGCCGGCATTCTTTACACTTTTTACTTCATCGCCATGGCCCGTGCGCGGGCGACCATGCCGCCGCTCCCCGCGCTCGCCCTGTCGACGCTCGCAAGCGTTCTGCCCTTGTTGCTGTTCGCGCTGGCGCTTGGCGAGCGGATATGGCCGCAGCATTGGGGGGTGCTGATTGGCCTGGCGCTGTGCAGCCAAGTGCTGGGGCAGGGCTGCATGATCTATGCACTGGGCAGGCTTTCACCACTGGTGGTGGGCATTGGTTTGCTGGTGCAGCCGATTGTCGCCGGAACGGTCGGGTGGATGGCCTATGGCGAAAGGCTGGCCGTGCCTGATTTTGTGGGTGCCGCGCTTGTCGCTGCCGCGCTGGTGCTGGTGCGCCGCCCGTCCAGGCTTGGCACTCAGCCGCGACGCGCTTAGAACAGCGAGCATGACAATGATGCTCTCCGACGACGCAACGCTCGACGAAATCCGCCTCGCGCTTGCCCCTGCCATTGCCGACAACGCCGCGTTCGATGGCTGGAGCAGTGCTGCGGTTCAGGCCGCTGCCGATGGCGCGGGGGTTGACCGGGATGTGGCAGCACTCGCCTTTTCAGGCGGTGCGGTCGCGATGATCGACGCCTGGTTTGCCCATATCGATGCGCATCTGGCCGAGGTGCTGCCGCCCGAGACGCTCGCCACGATGAAGGTGCGGGCAAAAATAACTGCGCTGGTCGAGGCGCGCCTGGCCGCGGTTGCCGATCAGCGCGAGGCGCTGCGCCGCGCGGTCGCCATTCTTGCCATGCCGCAAAATGCGTTGCGCGCCGCCGGGCTGGGCTGGCGCTCGGTTGACCTGATGTGGCGCCTCGCTGGAGACACAGCGACCGATTATAATCACTATACCAAGCGCATGATCCTGGGCGGCGTCTACAGCGCGACCATCGCCGTATTCCTCAACGACGAGAGCGAAGACTGGGCCGAAACGCGCGCCTTCCTCGCCCGGCGGATCGAGGGCATCATGCGGTTTGAAAAGGCCAAGGCGGGCTTTACGTCGCGCACCGCCCATCTGCCCAGCCTGTCGCGGTTCATCGGGCGGCTGCGCTATCCCGCCGTGTGACCGGTTCGATGCCCATGCTCTGGTAACCAACAATCGTTATTGATAATCAATCGCAGCAAACATATGTCTAAGCAGTGACGAATCGATTGAATCTGGAGACCCTGCCCGCGAATCAGCCAGCGACGGTTGCCGCCATTGATTGGGCGCGGCTGGCAACGCCCGAGGCACGGCGCTTGCGCGAACTGGGTTTTGACGAAGGGGTTGGCATTGAAGTGCTGCACCGGGCGCGCTTTGGCGGGGGCCCAATCGCCTGCCGGATCGGGCGCATGACCGTCGCGCTCAGGCGTGCCGTGGCTGGTGCCATTCACGTCGCCCCGCTCGCCCCCGCCGAATGACCGCAATCCCGCTGGTGGCGCTGGTCGGCAACCCCAATGCCGGCAAAAGCGCGCTGTTCAACGCGCTGACCGGCGCCCGGCAAAAGGTGGGCAACTATCCCGGTGTCACGGTTGAGCGACATGCCGGGCGCATGGCGCTATCGGATGGGCGGCCCGTCGAGCTGGTGGATTTGCCGGGCGCCTACAGCCTTGATCCCGGCAGCCCGGACGAGCGCGTAACACGCAACGTCGTGATGGGCACGCAAGCGGGCGAACGCTTGCCCGACGCGCTGGTGGTGGTGGTTGATGCCGCAAATCTCGACAATCATTTGCGCTTTACCTTGCAACTGATCGCGCTTGGCTTGCCGGTGGTGGTTGCGCTCAACATGGTCGATCTCGCCAAGCGCGACGGGCTAGAGCTGGACCCTGAAGCGCTCGCCCGCGCCCTGGGCGTGCCGGTGGTGCCGACGGTTGCGGTGCGCAAGCGCGGGCTGGACGCGCTGAAGGACGCGCTCACCACGATGGTCGGCCATGGCGGTGCGATCCGGCTGCGCGGCAGCGAGGGCGCGATCGACGAGGATATCGGGGTACTGCAGCGGCGCGCGCGCGCCATCGCCCTTGAAGCGACACTCTCCGAAACGCCGGTCAGGCGGTGGACGCATGCGCTGGACGCCGTTGCGCTGCATCCCGTGTGGGGCATGGCGCTGCTCGCGGCGATCCTGTTCCTGATGTTCCAGGCGGTGTTTTCCTGGGCGACCGTGCCGGCAGACGCCATTGACCGCGGGTTCGGCGCGCTCGCCACTGCCATCGCCACGGTGCTGCCGGCCGGGTTCCTGCGCTCGTTCCTGGTCGACGGGGTGATTGCGGGCGTTGGCGCCGTGCTCGTGTTCCTGCCGCAAATCCTCATCCTGTTCCTGTTCATCCTGCTGCTCGAAGCGTCGGGCTATATGGTGCGCGCCGCGTTTTTGATGGACCGGCTGATGGCGAGCGTTGGCCTGTCGGGGCGCGCTTTCATTCCGCTGCTATCGTCCTTTGCCTGCGCGGTGCCCGGCATTATGGCAACCCGGACCATTGAGGACGAGAAAGACCGGCTGACGACCATTCTCATCGCGCCGCTGATGACGTGTTCGGCGCGGCTCCCGGTCTATACGCTCATCATTTCAGCGCTCATCCCCAACACGCGCCTTGCGGGCTTTATCGGGTTGCAGGGCGTGGTGATGTTTGCGCTGTATCTGCTGGGCGTGGTCGGGGCGTTCGTCGCCGCGCTGGTGCTGCGCACCACGGTGACCAAAGGCGCCTCGTCGGGCTTCATGATGGAAATGCCCAAATATCAGCTGCCGCGCGCCCGCGACGTTGCGCTCGGGCTGTGGAGCCGGTGCTACATCTTCCTGAGGCGGGCGGGCACGATCATTCTGGCGTCGACTATCGCCTTGTGGCTGTTGCTGAGCTTTCCCAAGCCGCCGGTTGGCAGCCCGGTTTCGCCGGTCAACTACTCGGTCGCCGGGCGGATTGCGAACGGGCTTGCCGTGGTGCTGAAGCCGATCGGGTTCGACCGTGACATTGCGCTCGCGCTCATCCCGGCGATGGCCGCGCGCGAAGTGGCGGTTGCCGCGCTCGGCACGGTCTATGCCATTGACGATGGCAGCGGCGCCTCGGGCCAACAGGCGATCACCGCCAGCCTGCGCGCCCGCTGGAGCCTGCCGACGGCGCTTGCCTTCCTGATGTGGTTCGTGTTCGCGCCGCAATGCATCTCGACCATTGCCGTCACCCGCCGCGAAACGAATTCGTGGAAGTGGCCCGCCTTCATGGTTGGCTATCTGTTCGCGCTGGCTTACATCGCAGCGGGGGCGACCTATTGGGCCGCCATTGGCCTCGGATTATAGGAAGCGACATGGCGGGCAGCGTCAACAAGGTTATTCTCGTCGGCAATCTGGGGCGCGACCCCGAAAGCCGCACCTTTGGCAATGGCGGCAAGGTGGTGAACCTGCGCATCGCCACGTCGGAAAGCTGGAAGGACCGCAATTCCGGCGAGAAAAAGGAAAAGACCGAGTGGCATTCGGTCGCGATCTTCAATGAAGGCCTTGCCAATGTCGCCGAGCGGTTCCTGCGCAAGGGCAGCAAGGTCTATATCGAGGGCCAGCTCCAGACCCGCAAATGGCAGGACCAGCAGGGCCAGGACCGCTATTCGACGGAAATCGTGCTCCAGGGCTTCAACTCTGTGCTGACGATGCTCGATGGCGCACCGGGTGCGGGCGGCGGCGCGGGCGGTGACTGGGATCGCGGCGGCGATGATTTCGGCGGCGGCAGTGCGCCCCGCGGCGGCGGCGGGGCCTCGCGCGGTGGGGGCGGCTTTGGCAGCGGCGGCGCGGGTGCCGGCGGCGGCTTCCCCGACGATCTGGACGACGAAGTGCCGTTTTAGGGGTGGCGGCGGGTTGGCGGGTTGTGGTGGAGAGCGGACGCAACTGCTCGACTGCGACGGAAGACTCATGAAGCCCGCTTCGGCGTGAGATGGTGACAAGATGCTCGTTCGCTCGGTCCTTTTGGCGGCGATTTCCGCCTTCGCGTTGCTCTACTGGCAAATGGTCTGCGAGGTCACTGGTGCCAACGAGCCTTGGGACGCTGCTGACTTTTTGACCAAATGGTATCCCGTCGCGTTAGCGGCTTCCGCCGTAAGCGGCTTCTGGCTGCGGTTGTGGGGATGGACCGCCGGTGTCATCATAATATTCGCGCAGCTTCCGGTGATGCTCATAAATTCGGGCACCGGCCCGCTTTTGGTCGTCGGTATGTTTTTTCTCGCCGGACTCGCCGTTCCCGCTGTTCTACTTTCGGCCGCTGCCGGTCAGGTAGCGATGTTGGTCGCGCCGACCAACAAGGATGCGTCGTAGAGTCCGCTATTGGGCAATATCTGCCCCCTCACCGCCGCAGCAAAAACACCGCGTGTTCGGCGAACAGGTTGGCGAACGCCGCCCTTGCCCGTTGGTCGCCGGCGAGGAACCACGCGCCTTCCACCACAATGCCACGTTCCGCCACAAAGCTTCGGAAATCGTCGATCGTCAGGTGGTGGATGTTGGGCGTGTCGTGCCAGCCTTGCGGCAACAGCCGCGTCACCGGCATCCGCCCGCCCAGCATCAGCGACGCCCGCACCCGCCAATGGCCGAAATTGGGGAAGGAGACAAAGGCGCGCTTGCCGATCCGCAGCAAATGATCGAGCACGACATGCGGCCGCGCGGTCGTCTGCAGCGTCTGGCTGAGCAGCGCATAATCAAAGCTCTGGTCGGGATAATTGGCGAGTTCGACATCGGCATCGCCCTGCACGACTGAAAGCCCGCGCGCGACGGCGGCGGCGACATTGGTGGCGTCCAGCTCCAGCCCGCGCGCGTCGACCCGGCGGGTATCGCGCAGTGCGGCCATCAGCGCGCCATCAGCGCAACCCACGTCGAGCACGCGCGACCCCGGCGTCACATTGGCGGCGATGACGCCAAGATCAGGGCGCAGCGCGCTCATTCGCCTGCCCGCAAAAAGCCGTCGACCACGCGGTTCAGCTCCGGCGTGTCGAGCAGAAACGCGTCATGGCCAAACGGACTGGCAAGCTCGACAAAGCTTGCTGCCGCCCCGCTTGCGTTGAGCGCATGGACGATGCTGCGCGATTCGGCTGTTGGATAGAGCCAGTCGGTATCGAAACTGACGAGGCAAAACCGCGTCGCGCTGCCCCGAAAGGCATTGGCGAGCAGGCCGCCATGTTCCTCTGCCAAGTCGAAATAATCCATGGCGCGCGTGATGTAGAGATAGGAGTTCGCATCAAACCGGTCGACAAAGCTGATGCCCTGGTGCCGCAAATAGCTTTCCACCTGAAAATCGGCGTCGAAGCCAAAGGTCTTGGCACCGTTGGGGCTGTCCGGGCGCGATTGCAGCCGGCGCCCGAATTTTTCGGTGAGGCCGGTTTCGGACAGATAGGTAATATGGGCCGCCATCCGCGCGACCGCCAGGCCCGCGGTTGGCGCCGCGCCGCTGGCATAATAGTCGCCGCCCGCCCAGCGCGGATCGGCCATCACCGCCTGCCGGCCAACCTCGTGAAAGGCAATGTTTTGCGCAGTGTGGCGCGCCGTTGCGGCGATTACCACGGCGGCCCGCACGCGCTCGGGAAAGGTCGCCGCCCAGCTGAGCGCCTGCATGCCCCCCATCGACCCGCCGACCACCGCGCGCAGCGCGCGCACCCCCAGATAATCGAGCAGCAGCGCCTGCGCCCGCACCATGTCGCGGATGGTGATGACCGGAAACCGCATCGCAAACGGCGCGCCCGTCGCCGGGTCGATGGTCGCCGGGCCTGACGACCCCATGCAACTGCCCAGCACATTGGCGCAAATGATGAAATCGCGGGCCGGATCGATCGGCAACCCGGCGCCCACCAGCCGCCCCCACCAGCCGGGCTTGCCGGTAATGGGGTGCGTGCTGGCGACATATTGGTCCATCGTCAGTGCATGGCAGATGAGCACCGCATTGCTCGCCTCTGCATTCAGGCTGCCATAGGTTTCATAGGCGATCTCGACAGGCGCAAGGCTGCCGCCGCCATCAAGCTCGAGCGGGCCGGGCAGCGAAACATGGCGTCCAAGGCCGAAACGCGCATCGTGCAACATGGGCAAGAGCGCTAGGACCGGGCAGCGCGGCTTGTCAACGCGGGCGCGGGTTGCGCGCACGCACGCGATTGTTGTCAACCCGGCGGCCAAGGGTCTATGCGCTGGCCCCATGGCAAGCACCGAATCCGCGCCGGAACCCAAAGCCTGGGTCATGGCAATCGCGCCCTATATTCCGGGTAAGTCCAGTACCGACGGCGGCGCGAAGGCCGTCAAGCTGTCGGCGAACGAGAATCCGCTTGGCACCAGCCCGCACGCAACAGCTGCCTTCGAGGCGGCACGCACCACGCTTGACCGCTATCCAGACCCCGGGGCGGGTGCGCTGCGTGAAGCGCTTGCCGCGCATTACGAGCTGGACGCAGCGCGCATCATTTATGGCAGCGGGTCGGACGATGTGCTGCACTTGGCGACCGGCGCGTTTGCGGGGCCGGGCGACGAAGTCATCTTCGTCCGCTTTGGCTTTGCTGTGTACGAGATCGCCGCGCGCCGGGTGGGCGCTGAGCCCGTCGTCGCGCCCGACCGCGACTATGCAACCGATGTCGACGCGATTCTGGCCTGTGTGACCGAGCGCACGCGGATCATCTTCATCGCCAACCCCAATAACCCCACGGGCACGTTCACACCCCGCGCCGATATTGCGCGCCTGCACGCCGGCCTGCCGAAGTCAGTACTGCTGGTTATCGACCAGGCCTATGCCGAGTATATTGACGCAGACGATGACGATCACGGCCTGCACCTGGCAATGACCGAGCCCAATGTGCTGGTCACGCGCACCTTCTCCAAGATTTACGGGCTGGCGGCCGAACGGATCGGCTGGGGTTATGCCGCGCCCGCGATCATCGAGGCGATGCACCGTATTCGCCTGCCGTTCAACATTACGACGGCTGGCCAGCATGCAGCGATAGCGGCGGTGCACGACCAAGCCTTTGTCGAGGCCGCCCGCGCGCACAATGCGACATGGCGCGCCTGGCTTTCCGACGAAGTGGCCGCGATGGGCAATCACGGCCTGCGCGTGGTGCCGTCACGCGCGAACTTTCTGCTGGTGCTGTTCGAGGGCGCAGTGACGGCCGAAATTGCCTATAAAGGGCTGATGGCACGCGGCTATATCGTGCGCTGGCTGCCGGGGCAGGGCCTGCCGCACGGCCTGCGCATCACCATCGGCACCGAGGCGGAAACACGCGGGCTCGCCGCTGCCTTGCGCGATGTGATGGAAAAGCGGGGCTGATGCTCCCTTTTTCGCGTGTTACCATCATTGGGCTCGGGCTGATCGGATCGTCGATCGCGCGCGCGGTGCGCGCCGAAATGCCGACCGTTGCGCTCACCGGGCATGATAGCAACCCAGCCGTTCGCGAAACCGCCCGCGCGCTTGGCCTGTGCGACGATGTGACCGATACCGCCGGCGCAAGCGTGATCGACGCCGATCTCGTGATCCTGTGCGTGCCGGTCGGCGCAATGGGGGCAGCGGCGGAGGCGATTGCCGCCGATGTGCCGCGCGACGCCATTGTGAGCGATGTCGGGAGCTGCAAGGAAGAAGTTGCCAGTGCGCTGGCCGCAGCACTGCCCGGCGTGACGATCGTCCCCGCCCACCCGGTGGCCGGCACTGAGCGCAGCGGGCCGGAAGCCGGCTTTGCGACGCTGTTCCACAAACGCTGGTGCATTCTAACGCCGGCGCCCGACACACCCGAGGTCGCAACCGCCCGTGTCACTGACTTCTGGCGCAAGCTCGGCGCCGAAGTTGAGCTGATGGCGCCCGACCATCATGACCGGGTGCTTGCCATCACCAGCCACCTGCCGCACCTCATCGCCTATACCATCGTGGGCACCGCATCTGACTTGGAGGAAGTGACGCAGAGCGAGGTCATCAAATTTTCCGCCGGCGGTTTTCGCGACTTTACCCGCATCGCTGCCTCTGATCCTACCATGTGGCGCGACGTTTTCATGTCAAACCGGGAAGCGGTGCTCGACATGCTCCAGCGCTTTTCCGAAGACCTGACAGCACTTCAGCGCGCGATCCGCTGGGGCAAGGGCGACGAACTGTTCGACCTGTTCACCCGCACCCGCGCGGTGCGCCGCTCGATCATCGACCAGGGCCAGGATGATCCCGCGCCCGATTTTGGCCGCGCGCACGATTAGGCGGCGCCCGCACCGCGATTGAGCCGGTTGATCGCGTCGTACACGCAGGACTCAATTTCCACGCGCGGCAGTTTCGGCGGAATCGGGTTGCCAAAGGCAAAGGTTACAATGCCTGACCGCCACTGGCCATGGCGCGGCAGCACATCGCCCGAATTGATTGCGATCGGCACCACTGGCAGCCCAAGCACCCGGTAGAGCCCGGCAAAGCCCGAACGCAGCGGTGGCATCTCGCCGGGCCCGACGCGCGTGCCTTCTGGAAAGATCAGCACCGACCGCCCGGCGCCAAGCGCCACCTTGGCCTCGCGCATCATCTGCCGCAGCATCGCCGCCGAACCATCCCGGTCGACCACGATCGCGCCGTAGCGGCGAATGGCCCAGCCCCAGACCGGGATCCGCGACAGCTCTTTTTTGATAACGACCACCGGATCGTTCAACATCAACACCAGCTCCATCGTCTCGTACATCGCATGATGTTTGGCAGCGTAGAATGCCGGCCCGTCCAGTGGCGCGCCCTCGATCCGGCTGGCAATGCCCAAAAAGCGCCGGGCGGCAAAGCGGTGGAGCCGCGCCCAGGCGTGGACGGTCGCGACAAGTGGCCCACGCCCAAGCCAGGCCGTAACCAGGGTCGCGAGTACAATCGGCACTGATCCGCCGAAGAACACGATCAGGAAAAGGAACCGGCGAAGGCCGCGCTCCATCAGACGCGCTGCCACAACAGCACCGCGCGACGCACCAGATATTTGTTATATTCAGACACCAGCAGCAGCAACCGCGGCTCGCCGCGTACCCCGTCCCCCACCACCCTGACCCGCTGGTCGAGCCGGTTCTCCAGCTCCAGCAGCGCGCGGCGCAAATGCCAGTCCGAAGTCACGAGCCGAACGCTGGTGAAGCCGTGCCGCTGCACCCAGGCGGCGGTTTCATCGGCATTGGTGCGCGTGTCCGTCGCCTCCCGGCCCAGATCGATGCAGCAGGCAAACAGCGCCAGCGGCGCGTGATATTCGCGCGCGAGCGATACCGGGCCGACGCCCGGCGCCACCCCGGTTATCAGCAGGCGGCGTGCATAATGCTGCTCCATCAGCGCAATACCGCGGTCGATCCGGCCCGCGCCACCGGTTGGGACGACGATCGCGTCCGTGTGCCGCGCGTCGACGGGGCCGGGCAGCGTCAGCATGAACCAGGCAAATCCCAGCACCCAGGCAAGGGCGGCAAGCCCGGCAAGCCGGCGAATCACAGCACTTTCCTGAGCGCGCGCAATACGGCCATGCGTGCGCTCAGCATCGCGAGCAAGGCAAAGGCGACCGGCAGCATCGCCAAAACCAGCCAATCCCAGGCGCCCAGCCCGACACCGTCCAGCAAGTCCGAGCCCAGCCGCGCGGCCTGCAGGCCAAGGAACAGCACGGCCGCCACCGCGAACATTGTGCCAATCGCCCCGCCGATCAGCGTATCAAGCGCAATCCGGCGCTGGAAAAGGCGCGCAATCTGGCGATCCGTCGAGCCAAGCATGTGCAGCACATCAATGGTGTAGCGGTGCGTGTCGAGCCCGGCGCGAGCAGCGAGCAGCACAACGATTGCAGTGGCCGCGGCCATCATCGCCACCAGTGCGGCGGCAAAACCGGCGACGATCGACAGAAAGCCGCTAACCGGTGCAAGCCAGCTCTCATGCCGGTCAATCCGCGCGGTCGGCACCGCTGCCTGCACTGCCGAGCGCACGCGCTGAAACCCGGCATCAGTGCGCGCCGCAAGATCGACATCGATCATCGCGGGGATCGGCAGATCGGGGTCAGCGCCTTCGTCGCCAAGCCAAGGCCGGAGCAGGGCCGACAGGGCCGCGCGGTCGACAGCGCCCGCACGCGCAACTTGGGGCAGGGCACGCAACACCGCAAGCGCGCTTGCTGCCGCCGCCTCGCGCCGCGCGGCATTGGCCTCGACGATCTGCACCGTCAGCCGCCCGGCAAGCTGGCGGTCAAGCAGCCGGCTCGCGGCCGCCGTCCCCAGCCCCAGTGCCGCCGACAGCACGGTCAGAAACAGCATGATCGCCATGATCCAGCGCATCGACCGCGTCTGGCGCTGCTCGTCGAGCATGCGCTGCGCAGCGGCAGTCGTTACGACCCTGACCTTCACGATGGCCGTCCGTCTAGCTGGAGTGGCGGAAAGCGCAGCGAGCCGGTGGGGTCAAGCAGCTTGCCACCATCCAGCCGCATCATGTGCGCGTTCGGGATGCGCCCGAGCAGATGAAAGTCGTGCGTCGCCACCACCACCGTCGTCCCCAGCCTGTTGAGCGAATCGAACAAGTGGAGCAGCCGCTCGGCCATGTCGGGATCAACATTGCCGGTCGGCTCGTCCGCCACCAGAATTTCCGGCCGGCCAATTACCGCGCGCGCAATCGCCACACGTTGTTGCTCGCCGCCCGAAAGTGTCGGCGGGCGCGCCTCAATCCGGTCGCCAAGCCCAACCCAGGCAAGCATTTCCCGCACCGGCGCATCGATATCAACCTCAGGCACCCCCGCCACGCGCAGCGGTAGCGCGATATTATCATAGGCGGACAAATGCGGGAGGAGGCGAAAGTCCTGGAACACCACACCAATCCGCCGCCTGAACCCCGGCAACCGCGTGCGCGGCAGGGTCACGGCGTCTTCGCCGAACAGGATGATTTTGCCGCGCGTCGGGCGCTGGGCAAGATAAAGGAGCTTCAGCAACGACGTTTTGCCGGCACCCGACGCGCCAGTCAGGAAATAGAAGGCACCGGTCGTCAGCGTGAAGCTGATGTCGCAAAGCGTCTCGGCACCCTCGCCATATCGAAGGCCGACCTTCTCGAACTGCACGATATTCGCCATGCGGGCGCAGCCAGCCTTTTGCCACCGTCATTCACCAGCCCTGCCATTGCACGCAAACGATGCCCGCTCAAGCGCTGTCCCACTTGCAACCGGGCGCCGATGCGTGCTTAGATTCGGCACAGGGCAAGGCGCATCATGCGCGACTAATGACGAAATTTGTACGCAATGATCCTTGAATGCACCGACTGTCACACACGCTATCTGGTGCCCGATACTGCCATCGGCCCCGAAGGGCGCACGGTGCGGTGCGCCAATTGCCGGTACAGCTGGTTTCAGCCGCCCGCGGCCGCATTGGACCTTGTCGAACGCGCAACCGCATTGCACGACGCCGCCGAACAGCCTCCAGGCAGTGTCGCGCAGGGCTTTGCCGCGCGCCATGACGATACCGGCGGCGCCGGTCACCGGTTTGATGCAGCGTCAGATCCGCCGTCGGACGATATGGCCGACATTGATGCCTTTGCCCACCAGCCGCCCTTCCGGCCAAGGCGCAATCCGGCGGCGCGCTACACCCTGGCCGCCTTGGCAGCAGGCGGGGTAATGCTCGCAGGGGTTGCCGTCATCCTGTACTCAGGTCAGCCGGGCATTGCCGCCCAGCTTGGCCTTGGTGCGGTGACGGAGACGCCGCTCCAGATCCAGCGCAACCCGATTGACCGGCGCGATCTCGAAAACGGCAGCGAAATGCTCGCGGTCAGCGGGCGCATCGTCAACCCGTCATCGGCGCGCCAGCCGGTGCCCAACATCCGGGCTGAACTGAAGGACGCGCAAGGGCGGCTCGTCTATAGCTGGGTGATCGAGCCCAATGTACGCCAGCTGGCACCCGGCGGATCGGTTGATTTCAACAGCGCTGAATTCGACGTGCCGAGCAACTCCAAGAAAATCGACCTCAGCTTTTCAAGCGCGACCGCGCGCTGACCTGCCAGAACCGCGCGCCGTGGAGCGCGGCTGCCGCAACCATGCCGGCAGCGCTCGCCATCACGAGCCCGGTCGCACCATAGCCCCAGTGCACCAGCAGCCAGCCAGCGCCGCCCGTCACCCCAAAAAAGGCGATAATGCTGTTGATGCCCGCTATCACCTGATCGCCAAGCGAGCGCAGCGCCGACGCCAGCACCATCTGAGTTGAATCGAACAGAATGAACGGCGCCCACAGCGTCAGCATGGCGGCCGCCAGCTGGTGGACCTCGTCCGTCGCCGGGAACGCCGCGACGATAAGCAGCCGGGCAACGATGAGCGCGAGCACCAGCATGCCCGTGGTAGCGAGCGCCAGCGCGAGCGCAACCGCCACGCGCATCGTCGCCGCGCCCGCTTCGCCCTCGCCCACCGCATTGCCAGCGCGAACACCGGCCGCCGAGCCAAAACCAATCGCGACAGCAAAGGTCACGTTATGGATGGAGAACACTATTTGATAGGCATGAGCCACGGCATCACCAAGCCGCGTCGACAGGCCAATCACCAGCGCAAAGCCGGCGATCTCGAGTGCCGCTGCCATGGCCGGCATCCCACCGAACACGAACAAGCGGATAACGCCCTGCATCAGGCGCGCAACGTCGGTACCGACAACCGCGCGAACGCCTCGCGCCCGCGCCTGGGGCAGCGTCCAGACGGCAACTGCCATGCCAAGCGCGCCCAGCGCTGCGGCCACCAGCGTGGCAAGCGCTGCACCGGCCGCGCCCATCTGTGCAAAGCCCAGATGCCCGCCCGACAGCGCCCAAGCGAGCACCGCGTTCAGCGGCAATA
>JBJXEC010000141.1:0-2940 GCA_046155125.1 Sphingomonas sp.
GATTGAACAGATTGTCGACCGCGATTGACACCCGCATCCCGCGCATCCAGCGATATTTCTTCAGCAGTTCGAGCCGCTGGGTCAGGTCAGCGAACAGCCGCATATTGACGGTCGCAAGGCTGCCGAAATTGAGCGTCTGCCCGGTCCCGCCCAGGCTGCCATTGACCTGCGTCGCGCTTTGCCAATTGGCCGAAAACCGCACGCCCAGCCCGTTGTTGTTATACCCCGCCTGCGCTTCGAGCTCGTGGCGCGGCACGCCCGCGCCGCTGCTGACCGTATCGCCGCCCAGCAGATCGAGCACCGGCCCTGCGCCCCCGATGCGGACCTGCTCGGTCAGGCGCCAGGTGTGATAAAGGGCGAAATTGATCCGGCCGCCGAGCTGCGCCGCGCCGCCACCCCCACCAAAACCACCGCCGCCGGGACGTCCCTGTCCGCCGCCAAAGCCGCCGCCCGGACCGCCAGGTCCACCCGGCCCCGGTGCAGCGCCGGGCGCGCCACCCGGTGCCCCCGGCGGACGCCCCTGCCCGCCGCCCGGTCCACCGCCGCCGAAAATGCTGCCGCCGAACACGCTCTGCGGCGGCTGACCACCCGGCGGCAACAGGCCGATGAACGGATTGGGGCCTTTGCCCGCGCGCCAGGCCTCGATCTGCTTCTGCAGCTTCGATTTCACCGCCATGGTAAAGTCGAAACCATAGCGGAATTGCGAACTGCGGGTCTCACCGAAGTTGATCGGGCGGGCATCAATCCGCAGCAATTGGCCGGTCGCGTCGCGCGTGAAGCGATCGGGAAACGCCGCCTCGATCGCTGCCGTCGTGCTCGGGAAATTGACGATGGCATTGTTGATCCGCGTATCGGTGTAGCTGGCAGTGATATTGAAGTCGGTCTTCGCGAACGGCTTCAAGGTCAGCCCCAACCGCTTCACCAACCGGTCGCTCGCGCGCAAATTGGGATTGCCGCCCGACAGCGTCGTCACCGTCGCGTTCTGGCCGAGCGTAAAGTCGAACACGCGCACGTTAAGCGTGGTGATTACCGGATTGCCGAGCTGCTGGACGCTGGGCGCATTGTCCTGCTGCGTCACCGAACCGATGATGCGCACGGCCTCAACCGGCGCCCAGTTGAACCCATAACCCAAGGTGCGCAGCGTGCCGAAGTCCGACAGGCCATTATAGGCCAGGTTGAAGTTGCCCGAGAGCGAACCGAGGAAGCCCAGAAAATTGCGCGCGCGGCTGGCAATCGGCACGTCAATGTTGAGCTGACCATTGGCGCTGGTGCGCGCCAGATTGGCCGACTGGAACACACCGGCGCGCAGCGAATTGCTGTCGAACGTCAGCGACGACCCCGCGACCTTGAAACTCGCCGACACTTTGCCGGCGGGCAGCGCGAACAGCGATCCGTTAGCGAGCGCGTCGATGCCATAGCTGCTCGACGTCGACCGCGCGCGATTGGCGGCGAGCGGCTCGAACGTTCCCGCCGCGAACGCGCCATAGGGATTGGCGGTCGGATCATTCGCATTCAGTCGCCGCTGAAACGCCGTCGCGTCGACGCCAACGTCGGTCAGCGTTTCATTGTCGCTGCGGTCATAATTGGTCAGGATCGACCATTGCCACTTGCCAAAATTGCCATTGAACGTCGCGCCGAACCGACCGGTGATCGTGTTCGATGACTGTCCAAGCGGATTGAAATCGCCCAGCGCGCGATCGACCACGACGTTGCGGCTGAACGGCGAGAAGCGATTGCCGACGGGCAAGCTCAGCGCGACGCTTGGCAAGCCAAAGGTGCCTCGGCTCTCCACCGCATCGATGGTGCCGTTGAAGGTCGCCGACACATTGCCAAAGATCGTGGTCGCGTAAATGCCGTTGGCGCTGAAATTGCGGCTCGCGGGCAGCAGGGTGCGGAACGGAGTCGGATCGGTGGCCGTCGCGCGATTTGCCGTCGCGGCGAAATCACCAAGACCGGGGTTGGTCGCGCCCGCAGGCACACCCGCGATCGTGGTCAGCACGCCAGCCCGCGCCGACAGCGCCGGATCAATCTCGCCACCGGTGATGCCGACGACATTGCCGGGGATCGAAAACGGGCTGGCCTGCGCGATGATGCCACGCTCGGCCTCGGTCAGCGCCGAGCTTTCCTGATATTCGACGTGCAGATTGACGCGACCTTGGCGATTGAGGCTCAGCACATCGAACGCGCCCTGGGGCGTCGCCCGCCCACCTGCGGTGGCAACGCGACCTTCGAGTTCGGTGGTCACCGCGCGAAAACGCGGCCGCAGCACGAAGTTGATCACGCGCTGATCGGCCGAATAGCCAAATTTCAACGCGACTTCCTCGGGCAGGATTTCGACGCGCAAAATCGCTTCGGTCGGCAGGTTGCGGACTTCCTGAAAGCCCGAAATCCGGCGCCCGTTGAGCAGCACGACGGGCGGCCCATTGCCCCGGCCCGAACGAAGCTGCGGCCCGAGCTGCGCAAGCAGATCATTGACCGAACTGACGCCATAGGATCGGATCTCGGCCGCGCCCAACGTCTGATCGGGGGGAATGTCGCCGGCCACCGATCCGGGCAGGTTGCGTCCCGCCGTTACGGTAACTTGGGTCGACTCCTCGCCCTCATCCTGGGCCGGTGCAGGCGCGGTCGGGCGGGTCGGCGTGCGCGGCGATGGTTGCTGTTGCGCGAAAGCTGCGCTGGGCGAAGCGCTTGCGAGCAACATCGACCCGAATAACATGATACGCATCTTGATCTCCACGCGTCGCAGCAAGCGGGGCCGCTATCAGTCACTTGTCGCAAAATTGTGTCAGAAAATCGGGGTCATTGCGCTGTCCCTAAAATTGTCGCAACGCGCAATTTTCGGGAACATTACGGCTCGCTTTAGGTTAGGAGGCCCTTGTGAGGCGCTCGGTTTTTCCATCATTGGCATTGTTCCCGCGCCAGCCGCGCCCGGCGGCGGGG
>JBJXEC010000142.1:0-6984 GCA_046155125.1 Sphingomonas sp.
CGCTATGATCTGCTGGCGTTTCATGAGGTTTGGGCCGGGCTGCTGATTGCCCTCTCGCTCGCGCTTTGGCGGCCGGGGCGCTGGGTTGAATCGGTGGCGATTGCACTTTGCGCCATGACATTGCGCGAGACGGCAGCGCTGTATCCGCTGGTTATGCTTGGCGCCGCCATGGTCACCGGGCGGCGGCGCGAGGCACTGGGCTGGGCATTATCACTGGCAGTGTTCACCCTGCTGATGGCGCTGCACATCCGCGCCTGGGGCCAAGTGACGCTACCCGATGATCCGACCGGGCCCGGCTGGGCCGCGTTTCTCGGGCCGGGTTTTGTCGTCAAGACAGTCGCGGTTGAAACGGCGCTGGCAGCGCTCCCGCTGCTGCTGGCTGCCCCAATTGTGGCGCTCGCGCTGGCAGGTTGGGCGGCGCTGGATGACGCCTTCGCTAGCCGGGCAGCGCTGACACTTTGGGCTTATGCGATGCTCATTGCGCTGTTCTGCCGCGCGGACACGCCCTATTGGGGGTTAATGATAACGCCGATTAGCCTTGTCGGGATCGTCTTTGTGCCCGATGCGCTGCGCGATTTACTGCGTGCCGCGCTCGACAGCAGACGTGTCATCGTGACACGACGCGTGGAATGAAGCGGATCCTGCTGATCGTTGGCGGCGGCATTGCCGCGTACAAGGCGTGCGAACTGGTTCGGCTCGTGCGTAAATCCGGCATTGCCGTGCGGTGCGTGCTGACAGCGGGCGGCGCGCAGTTCGTGACGCCGATGACGCTGGCGGCGCTCTCCGAGCAGCAAGTTCATACGTCGCTTTGGGACCTGAAGAACGAGGCCGAAATGGGCCATATCCAGCTTAGCCGGGAGGCCGATCTTGTCGTGGTCCTGCCCGCCACTGCCGATCTGCTGGCGAAGATGGCCGCTGGCATTGCCGATGACCTGGCCACTACCCTGCTGCTCGCGACCGACAAGCCGGTGCTCGCGGCGCCCGCGATGAATGTGCGGATGTGGCAGCACGCAGCAACCCGCCGCAACGTGGCGCAGCTGCGCGCCGACGGTGTGACGGTCCTCGCACCGGACGAAGGCGCGATGGCCTGCGGCGAATTTGGCCCGGGTCGCTTGCCGGAACCGGCGCGCATTCTTGCGGCCATTGACGCACTGCTGGCCGGCGGCGCCGCGCGTCCGCTTGCCGGGCGCCACGCGCTGGTCACCGCCGGGCCAACGCATGAGCCGATTGATCCGGTGCGCTACATCGCCAATCGGTCGTCGGGGAAACAGGGCTTTGCGATTGCGGCCGCGCTGGCAAGGCTTGGCGCACGGGTAACGCTGGTTGCAGGGCCAGTGCACCTTGAAACACCGGCTGGTGTCGACCGCGTCAATGTCGGGACGGCACAACAAATGGCCGCGGCCGTGGACGCCGCGCTGCCCGCCGATGTGGCCGTGATGGTCGCCGCCGTTGCTGACTGGCGGGCCGAGGCGGCGCCACAAAAAATCAAGAAGGGTGACGACCTCGCGCCGCTATCGCTCATCGAAAACCCCGATATTTTGGCTGGGCTGGCACGCAGCCCAAACCGCCCGATGCTCCTTATCGGCTTTGCCGCCGAGACTGAGCATGTGATCGAACACGCCACCGCCAAACGCACGCGCAAAGGTGCTGATTGGATTATCGCCAATGACGTGTCCGGCGACGTGATGGGCGGCGGCGCCAACACGGTGCATGTCGTCACTGCTGCGGGCGTCGAGAGCTGGGAACTTTTGCCCAAGGAAGCCGTCGCTGCCCGTCTCGCCTTGCGGATCGCCGAGACGCTCGACGCCGGCAATGGTGCGGGCACATGACACGCGAGCCAGTTTCGTGCTGAACCTCACCCCGATTGTCGAGCTCAAGGTGCTCGATCCGCGGCTCAACGAGTGGGGCCTGCCGCGCTACCAGACCGATCAATCGGCCGGCATTGACCTTCATGCCTGTATCGACGCACCGCTGACGCTGGAGCCGCAGGCACCCGCCGTGCTCATACCGTCCGGCATCGCGGTGCTGATGAATGACCCAAATATGGTCGCGTTTCTGCTGGCACGCTCGGGGCTTGGGCACAAAAAGGGGCTGGTGCTCGGGCAAGCGGTTGGCACGATCGATGCCGATTACGCCAACCAGATTTTCATCAGCGCCTGGCTGCGCACCCCGCCGGGCAGCGAGCCGCTGACTATTCAACCGGGCGACCGGATTGCGCAACTGGTGTTCCTGCCGATTCTGCGGCCCGAATTTACGCTGGTTGATAGTTTTTCGGCGGAGACGGCGCGCGGGCTAGGCGGCTTTGGGTCGACCGGCGTCTAGCGATGTCGGTGAGCGACGCGCAACTGGAGCGTTATGCCCGGCACCTGGTGCTTAAGGAAATCGGCGGCGCGGGTCAGGCCCGGCTGATGGCCGCGCACGTGGTCGTCATCGGCGCGGGCGGCATTGGTTCTCCCGCGATTCAATATCTTGCGGCTGCCGGGGCCGGGCGGCTAACGATTATCGACGACGACCGTGTGGAGCTTTCAAACCTCCAGCGCCAGACACTGTTCGGCACAGACGATATCGGCACACTCAAGGCTGAAGCGGCTGTGGTGGCGGTGGCGCGCCTCAACCCTGATGTGCGAGCCGTGGCCGTGCCAGTGCGGATGGGCGCAGGCAATGCACGGGCGCTGCTGGACGGAGCCCATGTGGTGCTAGACGGATGTGACAATTTCGCTACGCGCCTTGCGGTTGCCGATGCAGCGCTGACGCTAACCATCCCGCTAGTGTCGGCCGCCGTGGGGCAATTTGAGGGCCAATTGGGCGTGTTCCGTGGCTGGGAACCGGACAAACCGTGCTACCGTTGCTTTGTCGGCGCGGCGCCTGAAATGCCGGGCGGGAGCTGCGCGGAGGACGGCGTGCTGGGCGCGATGACGGGCGTCATCGGGAGCCTCGCCGCGCTGGAGGTTATGCGCGCGATAATGCCGTTTGGCGCCGACAGTGCGGGCAAGCTGCTGCTGGTGGATGCGCTGGATCTGCGGATGCGCACGCTGTCGCTTCCGAAGGACCCCGGCTGCCCGGCGTGCGGGACGCGGGCATGAGGGGCCTAACCGTCATCCTCGTATCAACCGAGCCGGCAAAGGCGCGCGCGGCGCTCACCATTGCGCTCGGGGCCGCCGCGATTGGCCAACGCAGTCGCGTTTTCGCGCATGAACGGGCCGTAGCGCTGCTGACAGCCGATCCGCAAGCCGACCCCGCCGACGCCGAGCTGGCCCGATCCGGCCTGCCGAACCTGCCGTCACTGCTTGCCATGACCGCGGAGGCCGGGGTCGAGCTATGGGCCTGTCAGACGGGCCTTGCGATCACTGGGCTCACCATAGCCGATATGGCGCCAGCGACGCAGGCGGGCGGGCTGATTGCGCTGATGACAACGCTTGGCGACGACCGGCTGCTGACCGTTTAGCCGGCAAGCAAGTCCATGGCGAAGCGGCGTACCGCCTCGCCAATATCATCTCGACCAATTGCGACCGCGAGATTGGCCTGGACATAGCCCGCCTTGTCGCCGCAATCATAGCGGACACCGTTGAAGGTGAGGCCATGAAACGGCTGATCGCCGATCATGCGCGCCATCGCGTCGGTCAGCTGAATTTCGCCGCCCGCACCCATTTCCTGGGTTTCCAGCACCCGCATCACTTCTGGCTGAAGAATGTAGCGACCAATGACTGCAAGGTTGGACGGCGCGGTGCCGCGCTTCGGCTTTTCGACCAGCCCCTTGACCTCGGTAAGCGTTCCATCGCGCAGACCGGGGGTAATAACACCATATTTGTCGGTCTGGTCCATCGCCACTTCCTGCGCGCAAATCATGTTACCGCCGGTCTTGTTATAAGCATCGACCATTTGCTTCAGGCACCCCGGTTGCCCAACCATGAAATCGTCTGCCAGCAGCACGGCGAATGGCTCGTCGCCGACAATGTCGCGCGCGCACCACACCGCGTGGCCAAGGCCCATGGGCTCTTGCTGCCGAACATAAGCGACCGCGCCGGGTTTCAGCCGGGTGGCGTCCAGCACGTCGAGCGACTTGCCTCGCCCGCGCATCGTTGCCTCGAGTTCATAGGCAATGTCGAAATGGTCCTCGATCGCCGACTTTCCGCGCCCGGTGACGAAAATCATTTGCTCGATGCCCGCTTCGATCGCCTCATCGACGGCATATTGGATGAGCGGCCGGTCCACGACCGGCAGCATCTCCTTTGGCAGTGCCTTTGTCGCCGGCAGAAAGCGCGTGCCGAGCCCGCCCACCGGGAACACTGCCTTGCGCAGGGGTCGTATCGTCATGCTGGCCTCCGAGTTGTCGCTAAGCCCCTATCGCGCGCAGGCGCCGGGGGCAAACACGCCGATAGTGTTTTTGCACCGCCGCCTTAGCGCGACTTTAATATGCGCGATGTATGCGGCACAGCATGGCCATGGACCGCCCCGCAAAGATCCTCGTCGTTTTTGGCACCAGGCCAGAGGCGATCAAGCTGTTCCCCGTTATTCAAGCGCTTGGCGCCTGGCCAGAGCTTGTGGTGCGCACCTGCGTAACCGCGCAGCACCGCGGGCTGCTCGATCAGGTGCTGGCGATTGCCGGCATTGCGCCTGACATCGATCTCGATCTGATGGAACCCGGGCAGACGCTTGACCGGCTGACCGCGCGCTTGCTGACAAGCCTTGGCGACGTGATGGACGCCGAGCGGCCCGACCGAGTTATGGTGCAAGGCGATACGGCAACCGCCATGGTCGGCGCGCTCGCCGCCTATTACCGCCGGATTCCGGTGAGCCATGTTGAGGCCGGGTTGCGGTCGGGCGATATCTATCACCCCTTCCCTGAAGAAGTGAACCGGCGCATCGTCGCGCCCATCGCCGACCAGCATTTCGCGCCCACGCAGACCGCGGCCGATGCGCTGTTGCGGGAGAACATACCCACAGCCACAGTGCATGTAACCGGCAACACGGTGATCGACGCGCTCCACGCAACGACCACCCGCATCGCTGCCGACCCTGGCCTTGCCGCCGGGCTTGACCCAATCGCGGCGCGCTTTGCTGACAGGCGGATCATTCTCGTCACTACCCACAGGCGGGAGAATTTTGGCGGCGGCATGGAGAGCATCGCGCGGGCCATTGCGCGGATTGCGGCACGGCCAGACGTCGCCGTGATCTTCCCCGTCCACCCCAACCCCAATGTCGTCTCGGTGATGAACGCCGTGCTTGGCGACGCTGAAAACATCGCCCGTATCGACCCGCTCGACTACCCGCATTTCGTGCGCGCACTGGGCATGAGCCACGTCGTGCTAACCGATTCGGGCGGCGTGCAGGAAGAAGCACCCGCGCTTGGCAAGCCGGTACTTGTGATGCGCGAAACCACCGAGCGACCCGAGGGCGTGGTCGCGGGCACGGCAAAGCTCATTGGCACCGACGAAAACCGCATCGTTTCCGAAATCTTCACCCTCCTAGACGACAAAGGCGCGCATCAAGCGATGGCGCGCGCCCACAATCCGTTTGGCGACGGCCATGCTTCGGCTCGGATTGTGAAGGTTGTCGCGGATGGTTTCGGATTCTGACCTCAAGGTCGTTGTTGTTGGCCTTGGCTATATCGGCCTGCCCACGGCCGCTGTAATCGCGCGCACGGGCGCGCACGTGCTCGGGGTCGACGTCTCTGCGCATGTCGTGGAAACGGTCAACTCCGGCAAGGTCCATATCGAGGAAGTTGATCTCGACGGGCTGGTATCAGGCGTCGTTGCACGCGGCGCCTTGCGGGCATCGACTGACATTGAGCCGGCCGACGTCTTCGTCATCGCCGTCCCCACTCCGTTTGCCGAAAACCATGCGCCGAACATTGGCTATGTGTTGCAGGCAGCGACCACAATCGCCGCTGTGCTGAAAGCAGGCGACGTCGTAATTCTCGAATCGACCTCGCCGGTTGGCACGACCGAAAAGGTCCGCGACTTGCTCGCGCAGCTGCGCCCGGACCTGAAGGTACCCGGCAAGACCGGCGACGGCGCCGACATCGCCATTGCCTATTGCCCGGAGCGGGTGCTGCCGGGGCGCATTCTCGTGGAACTCATCGACAATGACCGGGTAATTGGCGGCATCACGCCGCGCTGCGCGCGCAAGGCGCTGACCTTCTACCGGCGGTTCGTGCGCGGTGCCTGCGTCACCACAACCGCCCGTGCAGCCGAGATGACCAAGCTCACAGAAAATGCATTCCGCGACGTGAACATCGCCTTTGCCAACGAGCTGAGCCTGGTCGCCGATGAAATGGGTGTTGATGTGTGGGAAGTGATTCGCCTCGCCAACCGCCACCCGCGCGTAAACATCCTGTCGCCCGGCCCCGGTGTTGGGGGCCATTGCATCGCGGTCGACCCGTGGTTTCTCGTGAGCGCAGCGCCTGCGCAGACCCCGCTCATCCGCACCGCACGCGAAGTGAATGACGGCAAGGTGATCCACACCATCGCCCGGGCCACCGAGCTGATCGAGCGGCTGCCCGGTGCAGCGGTCGCGTGCCTTGGTCTCGCCTTCAAGGCCAATATCGATGATTTTCGCGAAAGCCCGGCCTTGAAGGTGGCAAGCGACCTGGCTGCCCGCTTTGGCGACCGCATCCGCATTGTCGAACCCTATGCCCGCACGCTGCCCGCCGCGTTTGCCGGCACCGGCGCCCGGCTGATCGACATCGACGCCGCGATCGAAACCTGCCCGATCATGATCGTGCTGGTCGACCATGACGTGTTCAAATCGGTGCCGGTGGATGAACGCGCGACCAAGCTGGTTTATGATACGCGCGGCATCTGGCCCGACCAGCCGGCGCCCGCTGCGCCAGCGATCGAAATTCGCCTGGCCAGCTGAGCTATTTCAACGGCTTGTTCCGCGATTCGAGCAGCGCCGGCATAATTGGCAACGCCGCACCACCTGAAATTTTCGCGGCCTCTGCATCCAGCAACGTGGCGCGCGCGCTTGGGCTGCGATAGGCCC
>JBJXEC010000143.1:0-12996 GCA_046155125.1 Sphingomonas sp.
GCGAACAGGCGCTTGAGCGTAAGCGCGGCTGGCTTGGCAGGCGCGTCAGCGGCCATGGCCGGCGCTCCCAGCGACGCAAATGCCGCCCCGACCAGCACCCAGAGCCTTGCCGCCATCAACCATCTCCAATTCCGTTGCTATCGGCCAGCGCCAGGGTGCGCGGCCAAGGTATTGGGTAATGGTATTGCGCGCCGTTGATCGAACCGCAATGGCTAACGCAAGACCCAAAACAGAAATGGGGCGCGGCAAGTGTCCCTGCCGCGCCCCGCTATCGGTTTCAACTTGCAAGCCTCGAGCAAGGCTCAACCGTTATTCAGCCGGCGTACTGCCCTTGGCCGGGCGCGGATCGCGACGTTCGGCGATACGCGCCGATTTGCCGCGTCGACCGCGCAGATAATACAGCTTGGCACGACGCACGACACCGCGGCGCACCACTTCGATCGACTCGATGTTGGGCGAATATAGCGGAAACACGCGCTCCACACCTTCGCCGAACGAAATTTTGCGCACGGTGAAGTTCGACCCCATGCCCTTGTTCGAGCGCGCGATGCACACGCCTTCGTAGTTCTGCACACGCGTACGCTCGCCCTCAACGACTTTTACGCCAACCTTTAGCGTGTCGCCGGGCCGAAATTCCGGGATTTTTCTGGCTTCGAGAAACTTTGCGATGTTCTCGGCTTCAATCTGCTGGATGATGTTCATCTCAGTCGTCCTTGTTTCGTTGCTGCGCACCAGAGGGCGACTGAACCCGAGCACCCTCATGGCGCTCCCATAAGTCCGGCCGCCTTAGCCGTGTATCGGTCTCCGCCATGGCTTTTCGCCATGCCTCGATCCTCGCATGATCCCCCGATCGCAGCACTTCGGGGATCGTGCGCCCTTCCCACAGTTGAGGTCGGGTATAATGCGGATATTCGAGTAAGCCGCTTTCGAAGCTCTCGTCATCGCCGCTTGAGGACGCGCCCATTACGCCGGGCAGCAGCCGAATGCAAGCGTCAAGCAGCACCAGCGCGCCAATTTCGCCGCCCGACAAGACATAGTCACCGATCGAGACTTGCTCGATGTCGCGCGCTTCGAAAATGCGCTCGTCAAACCCTTCAAAGCGGCCGCACAGGAGTATGGCGCCGTTACCCACAGCCAGTGAGCGGATGCGCGTCTGTTTGAGGGGAACCCCGCGCGGCGTCATCGCAAGGATCGGGCGTCCATCGGCCACGCTGTCAAGCGCCGCCGCCATGACATCGGCGCGCAACACCATGCCTGCCCCGCCGCCCGCCGGCGTATCGTCGACCGTTCGGTGCTTGTCGATCGCGAAATCGCGGATGTTGACCGTGTTGCACGACCATCTGCCCTCGCCCAGCGCCCGGCCCGCCAGCGAGAGCCCAAGCGGCCCCGGGAACATTTCCGGGTACAGCGTGAGGACCGTCGCCGCAAAGCTCATTGCGGCCAAAATGCCTCGGAAAGCATCAGTCGCGTGTCGTCCCACGCCGGCACCGCCTCGGGCCGCATTGGAACCATGAAGCGCGCGCCAGGCTTGCCGTCCGCGCCGGGCCGCTCAATATCAAGCACGTCGCCTGCGCCAAAATTGTCGATGGCCGCCACCGTGCCGATGGTCTCTCCGGTTGGCGAAACCACCGAAAGGCCAAGCAGGTCGGCGTGGTAGTACTCGCCGTCACCAAGCTGCGGCAAGGCGGCACGTGGCACGGTGATTGGCGTGCCCCGCAGCGCTTCGGCACCATTTCGGTCTGCCACTTCGGCAAACCGCGCGATGGCGCCGTTGCTGCCGTCACGCAGTGATTTCAGGGTGAGGTTGCCGTCGTTGAACCGTGCATAGGCGCGCAAATCGTTCGTGAACAGTTTCAGTCGCACTTCCCCCGTTACGCCGTGCGCGCCAATGACGACGGCAAGCGTAACGGGGGCGTCGGCACGCATTTATGCCTCGGTCGCTGGCGTTTCTTCGGTCGCAACGTCGGCGGAGGCTGTCTCAACTGGTGCTTCGTCAACGACGGCCACCGCTTCAGGGGCCGGGGCTGCCTCAGCAGGGGTTTCGGCAACGGCTGCTTCTTCAGCAGGTGCCTCCCCAGCGCCTGCCGCCTCAGCTGCCAGCGTTTCCTCTGCCACCGGCGCTGCTTCGACAGGCGCAGCTTCAACCGCAGCTACGTCTTCAACCGGAGCCGCTTCCTCGACCGCAGCGGGTTCCTCAACCAGAGCCGCTTCCTCAGCAGGAGCTTCCGCAGCGGCTTCCTCAATCTCGGGCACGACTTCCGCAATCGGCTCGGGCTCAGGCGCGGGCGCAGCGGCTGCCTCGGCGGCGGCTTCCTCAGCAGCCTTCAGCTTTTCGGCACGCTCTTCAGCTCGTTCGGTGGCCTTTTCGCCGGGCTTGCCCTTGTTTGGGTTGTTGCGCGCGGGGCGCTCCAGGATGCCCATCACGTCGAGAAAGCGCGCGACACGGTCCGTCGGCTGCGCGCCGACGCCCAGCCAATGCTTGGCGCGGTCGCCATCAAGCTTGATTCGCTCAGGCGAATCCTTGGCAAGCAAGGGGTTATACGAGCCGATCTTCTCAATGAAGCGGCCGTCGCGAGGCGAGCGGGCGTCCGCCACAACCACCCGGTAATAGGGCCGCTTCTTGGAGCCGCCGCGCGACAAACGAATGCTTAGTGCCATTAATAGTCCTTCTTTTTCATAATGTTATGGGCAACAACGCCCGTCACTTCTTCTTTTTCACAAAATTTTCAAAACCGGGCGGCAGCTTGGGCATCCCCGGTCCGCCAAGCCCTGGCAGACCGCCACCGGCCTTGCCCATCAGATCGCCAAGCTCGGCCCCGCCCAACGCATTGCCAAGGCCGCCCATGCCACCGCCGGGGCCGCCTTTGCCGAGCATCGCCATCATGCCCTTAAGCCCGCCCATCTTTTTGAGCTTCTTCATGGCGGTTGCCATTTCCTGGTGCATCTTGAGCAATCGATTGATGTCCTGCACGGTCGTGCCGCTGCCCTTGGCCACGCGGATCTTACGCTTGGCGGAGAGAATATCGGGCTTGGCGCGCTCCTTGGGAGTCATCGAGGTGATCATCGCGTCCATCCGGAGCAGAATCTTTTCGTCGACCGCGCCCGAGGCCATGGCAGTTTGTGCCTTCTTCATGCCCGGCATCATGCCCGCAAGAGCGCCCAGCCCGCCCATCCGCCGCATTTGCGCCAACTGGCTGCGCAGATCATCGAGATCAAACTGACCCTTGGCCATTTTTGCGGCCATGCGCTCGGCGTCTTCGACCTGAATGGCTTCCGCCGCCCGCTCGACCAGCGACACCACATCGCCCATGCCCAGGATGCGACCGGCGACGCGACCGGGGTGAAACGCCTCGATGGCGTCCATCTTTTCGCCGGTGCCCGCGAATTTGATCGGCTTGCCGGTAACCGCGCGCATCGATAGCGCCGCACCACCGCGCGCGTCGCCGTCCATACGGGTCAGCACCACGCCCGTCAGCGGCACTTGTTCCGAAAAGTTCTGCGCAACATTGACGGCGTCCTGACCTGTCAGCGCGTCGACCACGAGCAGGATCTCGGCCGGCACGGCGATGTCGGCAATTGCCTTCATCTCGTCCATCAGCGCCTGGTCGACATGCAGGCGCCCTGCCGTATCGAGCATCAGCACATCATAACCCTGGAGTTTGGCAGCCTGCATCGCGCGCCGGGCAATATCCACCGGCCGCTGGCCCGCGATGATGGGCAGCGTCGCAACGTCAATCTGCGTGCCGAGCGTGGCGAGCTGTTCCTGCGCAGCCGGGCGATTGACGTCGAGCGACGCCATCAGCACCTTCTTGCGATCCCGCCCGGCGAGTCGTTTGGCAAGCTTGGCCGTCGTCGTCGTCTTGCCCGACCCTTGCAGGCCAACCATCATCACGACGGCAGGCGGTGTCACATCAAGCAGCAACTCGCTCTCGTCCGCCCCCAGCATTTCGGTCAGCGCGTCGTTTACGATCTTGACCACTTGCTGCCCCGGCGTCACCGAGCGCAGCACATTCTGGCCAACGGCAAGCTCAGTGACCTTGTCAACGAAATCGCGGGCGACTGGCAGCGCAACGTCCGCCTCCAGCAAGGCGATGCGAACCTCGCGCATCGCCGCCCTGACGTCCGCCTCGGTCAGCGCGCCACGACCACGCAGCCGATCGAAAACGCCGCCTAACCGCTCGCTGAGATTGTCGAACATCGCCCAAACTCCATTGCCAAACCCGCGCCAAGGCCAATAAACGCAAAACGAGCCGGCGGACGAAACCTCGTCAGCCAGCCTACGCCCTTGGGCGGTGCAATTTCACGTCCACTGATGGAGCGAGTGGAGTTGCTTACGTCAAACCAAGCGGTTTGGCAATCACCGCTGCGTGCGACCGCATTTAACGCCATTTACACGAGTTGCGTGCGACAGCGCCCAGATGACGACGGGCGTTCAGGAACGGGCCAGCAGGAATAGTGCCGCCGCACAGGACAGGCCGGTCGACCGGGGCGCGAGCCGTCGATTTTTCTTGCGTTTTGCCGTGCTTGCTGGAGCGCTCATGGCGTTGCACGCGGCAATGCTTGCGCTCGCCATCCACCCTGCTGGCAACGACAATTCGGCCGTCCTGCTGCTGCTCGCGGTGGTCGCATTCGCTGTATCGACTTCGATTTTCGCGGTATCGTGGCGCGGCTTGCGCGCCGCCGACAACGCGCTCACCACAACCGAGACAGGCAAAGGCCGACTGTCGGGCCTTGCCATGCGGGACGAGCTTACGGGCATGTTGAACGCCCGGGCCTTCTTTGAACAAGGCGCGCGCTTGCTAGACTCGACCAAAGGCCGAGGCAAGTCGCTGGCGGTGCTGGTTATTGATGTTGCGCCAGCGCCCCGCGTCGATCTGAGCGGCACGGCCAAACACATCGACACGGCGATGCAACATGTTGCACCACGGATTGTCAATGTTTTCCCTGCAGGATCGCTGGCGGCGCGGCTCGATGGTTGGACATTTGCCGCTGCATTGCCCTTCGATGGCGCGCACCCAATGCCGATTGAGCGCGTCGCCGAGCGGCTGCTGGCGCTGTTTGGCGAGCCGATCGACACGCCGGGCGGTGCGATACCCGTGACGCCAAGCATCGGCATGGCAAGCGCTGATACGGTAGCTGGGGGTATTGCGGCGCTTTTGGAGGCAGCGACCGAAGCTGCACGATCGGCATCTGGGCCTGACGGCGCGCATATGTTTTGGCATTCCGACGCGGTGGTTCAGAAGGCGCAAGCGCGCAAGGTGATCGAGTCGGGACTGCGGCACGCGGTCGCGAGCGAGCAGATCGTGCCATTCTTCCAACAACAGATCGATTTGGCCACCGGGCAGTTGGTCGGTCTCGAGGTGCTCGCCCGCTGGGATCACCCAACGCGGGGCGTTATCCAGCCTCTGGAGTTCATTGCTGCGGCCGAGCAGAACGGCACCATTGGCGACCTGTCCCTGCTGGTGATGCGCCAAGCGTTTGTCGCGGCGCGCGACTGGGATAAGAGCCTGACGCTATCGGTGAACATTTCGCCAGTTCAGATGCGTGATCCGTTGATCACCCAGAAAATCGTGATGCTCCTTGCACAGACGGGCTTTCACCCGGCGCGTCTTGAAATCGAGATAACCGAAGCGGCGCTGTTTGCCGATCTGGCAATTGCGCAGTCGATCGCCGCCGCGATCAAGAACCATGGCATGGCGATTGCGCTGGATGATTTCGGCACCGGGTTCAGCTCGATCGCGCATTTGCGGGCGTTGCCGTTTGACAGGATAAAGGCCGACCGCAGCTTCGTGACGGAAATGCAGCGCAGCGTAAACAGTGCCTCGCTGGTGCGGGCGCTCATCGGCCTCGGCGAAACACTGCGCCTGCCGGTTACGGCAGAGGGAATCGAAACGGCCGAGGTCGCGCAGCAGCTCCGCACGCTTGGTTGCGCGCGCGGCCAGGGCCATCTCTACGGGCGCCCGGAAAATGCCGCCAACACCCGGCGATTGATAGCCGAGCGGCGGCTGCTGGCGCATGCAACGATGCCGCTTGCGGGCCCTGCCAGCGCGCGTTTGGCCGGCTAATTAGCCAAACGCCGGAAACGCCCGGGGAATTACCCGGTGTGGAACGGTGCGCGGGGCGCGTCCATGGACTTCGCTTGCGTGTGTCCCTAGATCACCGGTCATGACGCGAATTTGCTGGCGGGTGTGAGTACCGCGCCTGACATCATCAGCCTGGGTTGCCGGCTCAACATCGCTGAAAGCGAGGCGATTCGCGTGCTTGTCGGGAATCGCAACTGCGTGGTCGTAAACAGCTGCGCCGTGACGAACGCCGCTGTCAGCGAAACGCGCAGTGCCATCCGCAGGCTCCGAAGGGAGCGCCCTGATGCGCAGATCATCGTTACAGGATGCGCTGCGCAAATCGATCCGGCGAGCTTTGCGGCAATGCCGGAGGTCGACCGGGTGGTTGGCAATGTGGAAAAGCTGTCGCCTGAAAGCTGGTCCTGCGATGACCCTGTGCTCGTTGGGGATATCATGAGCGCGCGCAACACGGCGGCGGCAGCTTCGGCAAGCTTCATCGGCCATGCCCGCGCTTTTGTCGAAGTGCAGAACGGCTGCGATCACCGTTGCACCTTCTGCGTCATCCCGTTCGGCAGGGGCAATAGTCGGTCAGTACCCGCTGGCGCCGTGATTGACCGTATGCTGGCGCTGACCGAGGCAGGATACCGCGAAATCGTGCTCACCGGCGTTGATCTGACAAGCTATGGGCCCGACTTGCCGGGCGCGCCGACGCTCGGGCTGCTCGTCGAGCGCGTGCTCCGATTGGTGCCGCAACTGGAACGGCTGCGGCTATCGTCGCTCGACTCCATCGAAATTGACGACCGACTGTTCGACCTTTTGACGAGCGAGCCTCGCGTGATGCCACACGTCCATTTGTCGCTCCAATCCGGCGACGACATGATTTTGAAGCGCATGAAACGCCGCCACAGCCGGGCGCAATCGCTGGCGTTGATAGATCGGCTGAAGACCGCGCGGCCGGAAATCGCCATCGGGGCCGATTTCATTGCTGGGTTCCCGACCGAAACCGACGAGATGGCGGCAAACTCTCGCGCGTTGATCGTGGAGGCTGGCATCGTACATGGTCATATCTTCCCCTATTCGCCGCGCGCGGGCACGCCAGCGGCGCGCATGCCGCAACTGGCGCCCGCCGTTCGCAAGGCTCGTGCAGCGTCGCTCAGGGCGGCCGTTGCCGCTGCCCGCGCGCCATGGCTGGCCTCGCTTGTTGGCAGCCCACAGCAAATTCTGGTTGAGCGGTCGGGCACCCGCGGCCATGCGCCGGGCTTCGCTGAAGTCCGCTGGACTGATGCGGCGGCGCCAGGCGACATCTGCACGGTTCAGGTGACCGGCGTCGACGGCGACAGGCTGGTCGGGGAGGTCTTGTGAGCACGAGCTGGCACGACAAGCTGCTCGGCGGGTTCAAGCGGACCTCCGATCGGCTGATCGGCAATCTGGCCGGGCTCGGCACGGCCCGGCTGGACGACGCGACCCTTGATGGTATCGAAGAAGCGTTGATCGCGTCAGACCTTGGTCCAGCGATGGCAGCCCGCATCCGTGCCCGCCTCTCCGAGGGCAGCTTTGAGCGCAACATGGAAGAGCTGGGGATCCGTCTGATCGTTGCCGAAGAGATTGAAAAGGTGCTGGCGAAAGTCGCAAGACCGATGGAGATCAGCGCTTTCCCCCGGCCTCAGGTCATTTTGGTGATTGGAGTCAACGGTTCCGGCAAGACCACAACCATCGCCAAGCTCGCAGCAATGTTCACCGAGCAGGATTATGGCGTGATGCTGGCGGCCGGCGACACATTTCGCGCGGCGGCGATTGCGCAGCTCGCGACCTGGGCCGAGCGCGTAGGCGTTCCGATCGTGCGCGGGCCCGAGGGCGGCGACGCGGCTGGGATCGTATTTGAGGCGGTAAAAAAGGCGACCGATGCCGGCATCGACGCGCTGATTGTCGATACCGCCGGCAGGCTGCAAAACCGGCGCGAGCTGATGGACGAGCTGGCCAAGATCAAGCGCGTCCTCGGCCGGATAAATCCGGAGTCCCCGCATGATGTCGTGCTGGTGCTCGACGCGACAACCGGCCAGAACGCGCTGTCGCAGATTGAGGTGTTCCTGGACGTGGCGGGCGTGACCGGGCTGGTGATGACGAAGCTCGATGGCACCGCGCGCGGCGGCGTTTTGGTGGCGGCGGCCGAAAAATTCGGCCTGCCAATTCATGCTATCGGGGTAGGCGAGTCCGCCGATGATCTGCGACCGTTCGACGCACGCGAAGTCGCCCGTATCATCGCCGGTGTGGAAGGATTTTCAAAGTGACTGAACAAGCAGGCGCGCGCCATAAGACCGCACAGTCAGGCATTGCGCTGGCGTGCGACGTCGGCCCGATCGCGGTTTTTTTTGTGTTCAACTTCGTGACTCCGGGGCTCCAGATCACGCGATTGCTGACGGCGACCGTGGCCTTCATGGTGGCAAGCGTTGCGGCCATGGCCGTTTCGCGCTGGAAGCTTGGCAAGATATCGCCAATGTTGTGGTTCAGTTCAGCGCTTGTGCTAGTGTTCGGCGCGCTAACTTTGTATTTTCACAATGAGGAATTCATCAAGCTCAAGCCGACGGTGATCTACGCATCGCTGGCCGCGATCCTTGGCTATGGGTGGTTTGCCAAACGCCCGTTGTTACAGCAACTCTTCGGTTCAACTTATGAAGGGGTCAGTCCGCGTGGTTGGGATTTGCTGACACGCAACTGGGCATTTTATCTCGCTTTTATGGCGCTTTTGAATGAAGTCGTACGCCACAGCTTCAGCACCGATTTCTGGGTGAGCTTCAAGCTTTGGGGCGCGATCCCGCTCACCATGCTATTCTCTATCGCCAATGTGCCGATGCTGATGCGCCACGGCCTGGGCACCGACAAACTGCCGCCGATACCGCCAGAAGGGTGAGGCCCCGCGCTAACGGAGCCTCGTGCCACATCATCCCTGATCGGCGCGCGAAATACCCTCGCCATCAAGGTTTTGCGCGGCAAATTCCCAGTTGAGGATTTTTGACGTAACCGCGTCCAGATAGCCGGGCCGCGCGTTGCGATAATCGATGTAATAGGCATGTTCCCACACATCGATGGTAAGCAGCGGCTTCATGCCCTCATACGCAACCGGCGTGTCGGCGTCATGCAGCGAGGTGACTTTCAACTTGCCGCCATCGAGCACGAGCCAGCCCCACCCGCTCGCAAAATGATTGGTCGATTCAGCAACAAGCGCCTTCACCAATGCGTCGGTTGAGCCGAACTCGCTATCAATCATCTCGGCGAGTTTGCCAGAGGGTGTTGCATAATCGGGCGTCAGGCTGTGCCAGAAGAACGTGTGGTTCCAGATCTGTGCCGAATTATTGAACAGCCCCTTGTCGCCCTTGTCCTTTGCCTGGCGGATGACCTCGGTCAGCTTGGCGCCTTCAAGGCCCTTGTCGGCGAGCATTCCATTGGTCTTGTCGACATAGGCCTTGTGGTGCTTGCCGTGATGATAATCAAAGGTTTCGGCCGACATGGTAGGCGCGAGCGCATCCTTGGCATAGGGAAGCGGCGGCAGTTCGAAAGCCATTATCGTGTCTCCTGTCTTGGGTGTGTAAGGTCAACGCGGTCACCCTCAATTGGGTCCATGGTGATCGTTTCGCAACCGATTCCTGTTGGCAGACGTCAGTTTGATCCGGGAAGCATGTCGTGCCGGCGGAGCGCGTGGCGCAGCTGATCATAACTGAGGCCCAGCGCCTCGGCGGTCGCGCGCTGGTTAAAGCGCTGCTGCTCCAGCGCGCGAGCCAGCACGTCGCGCTCGAACTGGGCGACCTGCTCCTTGAAATCTCCCGTGTAAGCCGGAGGTCCGACATCGACCTCATCCTTTAGAAGGACTGGGCGGGCGTCGAATGGCGGCGCACTGGATGTCGGCGTCGGGCGATACGGGGAATGGAAGGGATCGAACTGAATCGCATCGATTTGGCCCTCACGTTCCCAACGGTAAACGGCCCGCTCAACGACGTTGCGCAATTCTCGGACATTGCCGGGCCAGGCGTAGCGCTCCAGTTCTTCGGTTGCAGCACAGCTGAACCCAGGCCACTCACCCCACCCAAGCTCGCTTGCCATCCGCCGCCCGAAATGCTCGGCCAGCACCAGCACGTCCCCGGGGCGAGCGCGCAGCGGCGGCAGGGTCACTACCTCGAACGAGAGCCGATCAAGCAAATCTGCACGGAATTGATTGTTTAAGACCCGATCCGGCAAATGCTCATTGGTTGCAGCGACAATCCGCACGTCGACCCGCACTGGCCGGGACGAGCCGATGCGCGTCACCTCGCCATATTCGACCGCGCGCAACAATCGCTCCTGCGCCCCCATCGAGAGCGTACCCAGCTCATCGAGGAACAACGTGCCCCGGTGCGCTTCTTCGAAGCGCCCGGTCCGCGCTTTGGTTGCGCCGGTAAAAGCGCCCGCTTCATGCCCGAATAGCTCGGCCTCGATGAGCGTTTCCGGCAGTGCTGCACAGTTCATGATGACGAGCGCCTGATCCCATCGGGGGCTCAGCCGGTGGAGCCGCTCGGCCACCAGCTCTTTGCCCGTCCCGCGCTCGCCAATAACGAGCACGGGCCGGTCAAGCGCCGCTGCGCGACTTGCCCTTTCGAGAACGTCAAGAAACTCGGTTGATTGTCCGATAACCTGGGTTGCGCGGTCCATTGCCAACCTATGGCGTATTTCACCAATGTTTCGCAACGAAAATATGAATAAGCCCGACAGCAAATGTTCAGAAATCCCCAAATTCCGGGCAAAACTGAAACTGGCACGGTAGCTGCTAAGCATCTGACAACTGCCAATCGGGCAGCACTTGGAAGCAACGAAATTAGGGAGTGACTGCAATGACCAACGGGTATCAATCAAGCGATCCGATCCGCAAGGTAGCCGCGTTCGCCTGCGCTTTCGTCCTCAGCGCCGTTTGCATGCTGGGCGCCATCGCCCCCGCTGACATACAATCCGGAACGATTGCAACAAGCGTTCAACAAACGCTCGTAGCCTGACATCATGGGCGATACGATCACCGGTGTGGTGGTACGCCTCCCCCGCCCCGGAACCACCCCCCCCGAGACGCCCTTCGAGGCGACTGAATTCAGGAGTTACCTAATGGGTATTTTTTCGCGGACCCGAGACATCATCGCCGCCAATGTCACCGACTTGCTCGACAAGGCGGAAGATCCGGCCAAGATGATCCGCATGATCATCCTCGAAATGGAGGAAACACTGGTGGAAGTGCGCGCCTCTGCGGCCCGCACGATTGCCGATCAGAAGGAAATGCGGCGCCACATCGCCAAGCTCGAAAAGCTTCAGGAAAGCTGGACGGAAAAGGCGGAGCTGGCATTGTCGAAGGATCGCGAGGATCTGGCCAAGGCAGCCCTGGTCGAACGCCAAAAGGCAACGGACATGTGCGACCAGCTTAGCGCTGAAATCTCCGTGCTGGACGATGCCCTGCGCCATGCCGAGGAAGACATCACCAAGCTGCAGAACAAGCTGCGCGAGGCGCGCACCCGGCAGAACTCAATCATGACCCGGCTCGAAACCGCACACAACCGCGTGCGGATGCGTGAAATGTATGCTGGCCCCAAGGTCGAGGAAGCGTTCTCGCGCTTTGAACTGATGGAGCGCCGCGCCGATGTCGCCGAAGGGCACGCTGATGCGCTGAGCCTTGGCTCACCCAAAAAGACGCTTGAGGAGGAAATCGCCGAGCTGAAGTCGAGCGACAAGGTGGAGGCGGATCTCGCGGCCCTGAAGGCCCGCGTGAACCGCGAGAACTAAAATGGAGGCAGTTATCATTGCTCCGCTTGTCGTTGCCATATTGTTCATCGGGCTACCGTGGCTGGTGTTCCACTACGTCACCCAGTGGAAGAAGAATGGTGCGCTAACCGGCGAGGACGAAAAGCTGCTCGACGAGCTGCACTACACCGCCCGCATGCTGGAAGACCGGCTGGGCACCATCGAACGGATCATCGCGGCCGACCATCCGGATTGGAAGATCGGCAGCACCAGGGCGCCAGAAGCGCTCGATTACGACGCTAACAGGAGGAATTGAGATGAGCGGGAGCCGCACCAAATTCTATCTCGACAAACAGAACGCCAAATGGCTTGGCGTTTGCTCTGGGATCGCGGATTACACGGGGATTGACCCGGTGCTGGTTCGGGTGGGCGCCGTGTTGCTCACGCTGGCGACCAGCGGCAACGTGATCATCGCGTATCTGGTCATTGCCTGGCTGGCGAACGCCAAGCCCATAGGGTTGTACGAAACGAAGGAAGACGAGCAATTCTGGCGCGGCGTGCGGGCCAACCCGCAGCGCACCACGCGGGATGTTCGCTCCAAGTTCCGCGACATCGACCGCCGCCTGGCCGACATCGAGACGATGTACACCAGCCGCAACACGCGCCTTGCCGACGAGATCGAAAGCCTGCGCTAGACGCTGCCATCACACGGATAATGGGAGGACTATATGAACTGGGGTATCCTGGTACCAATCGCTGCGCTTACGGTTGGTCCGATCTGCTGGGCATTTACGACCTGGGTTCGCGCTCGCCACGGCTATCCGCTGGAAGGCAAGAAGGGCCAGATCGTGACGAGAGAGGGCGACCTCGCGGCCAGCCGTAAGGTGGAGCTGCTCACCAGCGATAACGAGCGCCTGGTCGGCCAGGTAAGTCGGCTGGAGGAGCGGATTGCGGTGCTTGAGCGCATCGCGACCGATCCTGCTGAACGCACCGCCCGCGAAATCGACGCGCTTCGCTGAAATCTCAAGCATCATCAGAGGATTGAACACCATGGACCCGACCCCCTTTTTCATCATGGGCACATTTTTTGGTACTGGCATGACCCTGCTCATCCAACTTTATGGCCGACGCAAGGTTCGCCTCGCGACCAAAACGTTGACGGCTCCGGCAAACGGCGTTGAAATCC
>JBJXEC010000144.1:0-2779 GCA_046155125.1 Sphingomonas sp.
CGCGCAATGTCATGGCGCAAAGTGCAATCGCCACCGATTCAACCCAGCGCCCCGGCCGCCAAAGCGCGAGCGAGAGGGCAATCAGCAGCCCGGCCCAAACCTCATGAAACGCCAGCAGATCATAGCGAAGTGATACCATCGTCCCGCAACCGAGCAACGCGACCACCAATGCGCGGGCCATGAAGGAGCGGACGACGTCACCCATGCGCTGCCACCAAGCCACAACCACCGCTGCCGCAAGCGCGTAAAGCAGACCGGTTGTGACTATATCGGGCAGCAAGGCCTGCACTGTGGCAAGCGTTGGCAATCGCATCGTCGCGAACGGCCGCAGCGGGTAACCGCTGGCGCGCTGTGCGTCGGCCGCAACCGTGTAGTAGTCGCCGCCCGCCCGCACGCCTTGCACGATGCGCTGATAGAGTAAGACGTCGGACATGGGCGGGGGGCCGTCGGCTGCGGCCGAACCGGGGGAGAGGTCGACCGACTTGATCGCCGTGAACGACACTGCCAGCAATAGGGCGACCAAGCCAAGCAACGCCCGCGCAAGCGGCTGCTTTACGCCAGCAAACCGGCTTGGGCGCGCGAGCCAGAGCTGATCGGGCGCGCGCGCCATTGTTAGTGGACGAGCGTCCAGGTCGCCGCAGCGCTGGCGGCCGCCGCCAGCACCCCGACCACGGCATAGCGCCAGCCGCCGCCGATCCGCACGCGCTCGATTTCCTTCAGCGGCGGGGCAGGCGGCGCGCCGCCGGGGTTGGGGTATCGCAGCTCGATATTGCGGATGAGGTCGGGCAGGCGTGCCAGCGTGCGCAGGTCGGTCACCAAACGGTCGGCGACATAGGCCTCAGGGCCAAGCTCGGTGCGAATCCATTCGCGCACAAACGGCGCGGCCGTCTCCCACATGTTAATGTCGGGATCGAGGCCCGTTGCGACGCCTTCCACCATCACCATCGTTTTTTGCAGGAGCAGCAGGTGCGGCTGCGTCTTCATGTCGAAATCGCGCGTGATGTTGAACAGCCCGTCGAGCATGTTGCCGACCGACATGTCCTTTACCGCCATGCCACGCATTGGTTCGCCCACCGCCCGCAGTGCCGTAGCGAATTCCGCGACATTGTGGTGCGGCGGCACATAGCCCGCCTCAAAATGGATTTCGGCAACCCGCCGATAGTTGCCTGTGATGAGGCCATAGAGAATTTCAGCGAGCCACACGCGGGCGCGCCGGTCGATCCGGCCCATGATCCCGAAGTCGATTGCCGCAAGCCGGTCCCCCGGCAGCGCGAACAAATTGCCCTGGTGGAGGTCGGCGTGGAAAAACCCTTCGGCGATTGCCTGGCGCAAAAAGGCATGAACCAGAATGTGCGCGAGCCGAGCCGGGTTGTGGCCGGCGGCGATCAGCGCGGCTCGGTTGGACAGCTTGATGCCGTTTACCCATTCCAACGTCATCACTCGGCCGGTCGTACGCAGCCAGTCGATTTGCGGGATGGTGAAGTCCGGCTCTGCCGTCATGGCTTCGGCAAGTTCGCTGGCGGACGCTGCCTCACGCCGCAGATCAAGCTCGCGTGCGGTCCACCGCTTGAACGTCTCGATGACAAGCCTGGGCTGCAGGCGCGCCAGTTCGCCGCCCATTGATTCGAGCTGGGCGGCCGCCCATTGATACGTGTCGATCGCGCGCGCGAACTCCTCCTCAACGCCCGGCCGCAGCACTTTTACCGCGACATCGCGGCCCTCAATGGTCACGGCGCGGTGCACCTGTGCAATCGACGCTGCGCCCACCGGCACCGGATCAATCGACTGATAAAGCTCGGTCAGCGGGCGGCCAAAGCTTGCCTCCATCGCTTTTTCGATGATCGCAAAGGGCACCGGGGGAAGTGCGTCTTGCAGGCGCAGCAAATCCTTTGCCGCAGCGTCTCCGATGATGTCGGGCCGGGTCGCGAGCGTCTGGCCGAACTTGATGGCAGCCGGCCCGATTTCCTGAAGCGCCGTCGCATAAGCCGGCGTTTTTGGCACGCGCGCGCCGAACCTGGCGACCCTGACCAGCCGGCGGACGGCGGCAGGCGTGTTTGGATCGCGCTCGATCCCCGTCAGCGCGCCGTGCCGCGCCAGCGTCCGGCCCCATTTCAGGAGTCGCCAAAGATGAATGGCAGGGGCGGTCACGCAACGAGCGCCTTCAACAACCCGGCCAACCTCAGATCTTCCAGCCGCTATGGATAGCAACAAGCCCGCCGAGCATTGGCTCTACCTTGGTCTGCGCAAAGCCCGCCTGCGCGATCATGCCCTCAAATGTCGGCATGTCGGGGAAGCGCCGGATAGATTCGATGAGGTAGCGATAGCTGTCTTCGTCCCTGGCCAGCAACTGCCCGAGCTTTGGCACAAGCCGGTGCGAATAGGCGTCATAAAGCTCTGCAAAGCCGGGCCACATAGTGGTCGAGAATTCGAGGCAGAAGAACCGCCCGCCGCGCTTCAACACGCGGTGCGCTTCGCGCAGGGCGGCCGGAATGTCGGTCACGTTGCGGATGCCGAACGCAATCGTATAGACATCAAAGAACCGGTCGGGGAACTGGAGTTGTTCGGCATTGGCCTCGGTCCATACCAGCCCGTCAATGCCCCGCTTGGCGGCGCGCTCCATGCCCACCTCAAGCATCGCCGGGTTGATGTCGACGACAGTGATCGCCGCCCCTGACGGTTCCATTCGGAACGCGATATCGCCGGTGCCGCCGGCCATATCGAGCACGGTTTCGCCCGCGCGCGGCTTGACCCGGCGGACGAAGCGGTCCTTCCACAACCG
>JBJXEC010000145.1:0-17775 GCA_046155125.1 Sphingomonas sp.
TTGGCTCGGCTTTGGGTTCCCCACCGATAGCCTGTCGGCAGGACGCCAGACGGCGACAATTCCCGCCAAGCCGCTGGAAAAATGGTGCTGCCGGTGAGGATTGAACTCACGACCTCAGCCTTACCAAGGATGCGCTCTACCACTGAGCTACGGCAGCATGTTCCCATCCGGGTGGTGATGTCCGGCAGAGCGCGCCTTTGTGCAGAGCGGCCCGCGCTTGTCAAGCCGCGTCACACAGCGCTAGGCAGAAGCAATGGGCGACAAACATGATCGCGCGGCCCGGCTTGCCGCGGCCCTTCGCGAAAATCTGAAGAAGCGCAAGGACCGCGCCCGCGGGTCTGTGGCCAGCGAATTGGCAAGCGCGCCCGGCATTACCACGGCGGCGGACAAGCCCGACGGCTAGCGCGGCTTATGCTGAGTGCCAAGCCCGGCGGTGATGAACAGCGCGGTCGCCGTCTCTGCAACGTCGGCGGTGTGCCAGACACCCGGCGCGTTGATGAGATACTCGCCCTCCCCAATCGTGATGCTATGCCGCGCGCCGTCGGGCAGTTCCTGATGCAGCGTCATCGTGCCGGCGGTGCACACCACAATTTCGTCGCCGCTAGGGTGCATCTCCCAAGAATCCCAGTCTTCGGTGAAGGTGTAGAGGCTGACGAGCCGCCCTTCCGCGCCATCTGCGGCCGTGCGCGCGCTATAGTCGGCATACCATGCCATCCCGGTGAAATCGGGCTGTACTGCTGCCGTGGCCCCTAAGCCAAGGTGGATGGGCGTCGTGAAAAGATTGGGCACATTCTCCTCCTGAACAACCGCTAGAGCGGCGCGCATTTCGCCTTCAGCCACGCCAGATCATCGTCGGCCATTTGTGGCCCCAGCACCGCCAGAACCCGAGCGTGATAGGCGTCCACCCAGTCGCGCTCGGCCGTGTTCAGCATGTCGGCAAGGATTAGGCTGCGCTCAATGGGGCAAAAGGTCAGCGTTTCAAACCCCAGCATCGGCGCTTCGCCGCCGGCCACTAAGCGGTCTTCCACCAGCACCAGATTTTCGATGCGGATCCCGTATTCGCCCGCTTTGTAATAACCGGGTTCGTTGGAAATGATCATGCCCGCGCGCAACGGTTCAGCTGGGCCACCGCCCGGATAATTGGGGGTGGCGATCCGCTGCGGCCCTTCATGCACAGCAAGATAGGCACCGACGCCGTGCCCCGTGCCATGGGCGTAATCGAGCCCCGCCTCCCATAGCGGGCGGCGGGCAAAGCCATCCAGCTGGCCGCCATTGGTGCCGTGCGGAAACACTGCGGTCGCCAGCGCGATATGGCCTTTCAACACGCGCGTGAACCGGTCGCGCATTTCGTGCGTGGGCTCGCCGATGGGCAGCACCCTCGTCACATCGGTCGTGCCGTCCAGATATTGCCCCCCTGAATCGACGAGATAGAGCTGGCCGTGTTCAAGGGGCGCATTTGATTGTTCGTCGACGCGGTAATGCGGGCTCGCGCCGTGCGCGCCGGTGGCCGAAATGGTGTCGAACGAGGTGTCGATCAGCACACCCGATTCCTGGCGCAACGCGAGCAGCCTGGCCGCGCAAGACAATTCCGTCTGGCCGCCTTTGGGGGCCTCGGCCTCGACCCAGCGGAGAAACCGCGCAAGTGCTGCGCCGTCGCGGGCAGACGCCGCGCGGTGCCCGGCGATTTCGGTCGGGTTCTTGGTCGCTTTGGCGAGCACCACGGGGTCACGCAGCGCGAGCACCGTCGCCCCGCCGCCGTCAAGCGCTTCGAAAATCGCCGCGACCGCGCGCTCCGGGTCCGCTGCGACCCGCTTGCCCCGATAGGCTTGGAGCGCGGGCGCAAAAGCATCGCGCGGATGCGTGCGGATGGCGTTACCCAAATGCTGGCGGACCGCGTCGGTCAGCTTTTCCGGCGCGATGAACAGGTCGGCAGTGCCGTCTGCCTGCACGATGGCATAAGCGAGCGCGACTGGCGTATGGGCAACATCGGCGCCGCGAATGTTGAGCGCCCAGGCGATCGAATCGAGTGCCGTCAGCACCACCGCATCGGCGCGGTGCTCGCTTAGCCAATCGGCGATGGCGGCGCGCTTTGCCGCCGATGACCGGCCGGCATGGACATCGTCTTGCACGGCGAGCGTCGCAGGCGAGGGCGCAGGACGGTCTGGCCAGACCGCGTCGACCGGATTGGTATCGACAGCGACCAGAACCGCGCCGCGCGCCGCAAGGGCACGGGCGGCCTCTTCCACCCATTGCCGCGTGTGCAGCCAGGGATCATAGCCTACCCGCCCACCCTGCGGCGCGTGCTCGGCAAGCCAGCCGGCAACACTGGCCTGCGGGACACCGACATACGCCCAGTCATCAGCGGATACTTGCTGGCGCACCTGCAGCGTGTAGCGCCCATCGGTAAAGATCGCCGCTTCCTGCGGCAACACGACGGCGGTACCGGCCGACCCTTGAAACCCGGTGAGCCAGGCCAGGCGCTGTGCATAATCACCGACATATTCGCTCATATGCTCATCGGTGAGCGGCACGACGAATCCGTCGAGCCGGTCGCGCTTGAGCTGGGCACGAAGGGCGGCAAGGCGGTCTGCATAGGTCGACATTGCGTGTTTCCTCAACACAAATGGGCCGGGCGGACCCTTCCCCCTACTGAGTGCAAAGACTGCCAGAAACTGCCCTATCGGCGCAAGGGGGCCAGGCGCTGCACATGGTAAACCCATCATTAACGATTTGCTGGCATTATGGTGAGATGGCGAGCCCGGAATGCCACATTTGCACGCGCGACATCAGCAAGCCGGCCCTTGTCCGGTGCCGCGATGAGCGCTGTCCGTTAAAGACCGATCGCGTGCGTGCGCCCATCGGCACGATTGCGAGCATTGGCGCCGCTGGGGTTCTCACACTTGGCCTTGTCGCGTTTGTCGGCGCGCGCTGGACGACGACAACTGTCGGTCGCGAACAGCGCTCGACTGCAATTGCGCGTGTCACGGGCAACGCCGCGTCCGACGGGTCAGCGCCTGCGCAAGATGCTGCGGCCCGTTTGTCAAACAGCGCCTCTTCGACCAGCAGCGGTTCGTGGTTCCGTGGGCTATTTGCCAGCCCCAAACCTGTCGGTGATGGTTTTGCAGCCGCTGCCGACCAGAGCGTCCTTGATGCCAGAGCGCCCACCCGTGTCCAGAACTTTTCGTGCGGCGGTGCCTTGTCGGCAAGCCGCGTGGCGATTTGCTCGCGTTGGTCGCTTGCTATCAACGACTATAATTTGTCTCTGGTATACCGTGACGCGCTGGCCCGCTCCAACGACGCGCGGGCGCTGCGCCGGGCGCATGCCCAGTGGCTGGCCAAGCTCGACACGCTTGCCGACGATGAAGCAGCGATCCAGCAGCATTATGACGCGTGGCGCCAGCGGCTCGACCGGGATGCTGCCAAGCGCTGACGGCGCTGCGCGTGCCCGCTCGACTTTACCCCATCGGCCGCGATAGGGAGCGGGGATGACATCGCTTCCCAATCCGCCGGTCGCCGAGCAGCGGCCGCACAGTTTTTCCGCCCATGGCGAAACCATCCACGACCCCTATGCCTGGCTCAAAGACCCGGGTTATCCCGATGTGACGGATAAGGACGTGCTCGGCTATCTGGAGGCGGAGAACAGCTATTTCGAGCAGGTGATGGCGCCGCTCAAGCCACTGACCGACACGCTGTATGAAGAGATGAAGGGCCGTATCAAGGAAGACGACCAAAGCGTGCCGCAAAAGGATGGCGACTGGCTGTACTGGACAGCGTTTGAAACCGGCGGGCAATATCGCAAATGGTGGCGCAAGCCCGTGGCCGACCCCGACAACGCAGCTGCGCACCAGCTGCTGCTCGATGAACCAGCGTTGGCCGAGGGGAAGGAATATTTCCGGCTGGGCGCCTTTTCGGTCAGCAACGACGCGACGATGCTTGCCTATGCCATCGACGATTCGGGCGCTGAGCGTTTTGAACTGCGGGTGAAGAATCTGGCGACGGGCGAGCATTTGCCCGACATCATCCCCGGCATGCTGTCCGAAATAGTCTGGGCGTCGGACGATACGGGCTTTCTCTATGGCCTGGCGAACGAGCAGTGGCGCACCGACAATGCCCGCTTCCACCGGCTTGGCACTGATCCCGCGACCGATAGCGAGCTGTTCAAGGAGGCTGACGAGGGCTTCCGGGTCGGGGTGTCCGAAACCAGCTCGCGGCAGTGGATCGTCATCGCGACGGGCGACCATGTGACTACCGAAGTGTGGCTGGTGCCGGCCGCCGACCCGCTCGCCACCCCCTTGCTGGTCAGCGCCCGGGCGCCCGGCCGCGAATATGATGTCGACGAGCATGACGGCATTTTGTTCATTCACACCAATGATACGCACCCCAATTTTCGCCTGTGTACCGCGCCCCTTTCGGCGCCTGGCGACTGGGCGGAACGGATCGCGCCGTCCGACAGCTTTTATATGACGGGGGTCGAGTGTTACCGGGACTTCTTCATCGTCGATGGCCGGGAGGACGGTCTCGATCAGATCGAGATCCATTCATATAACGGCAGCGCGCCCACGCGGATTGCGTTTCCCGAGGCAAGCTATGCCGCGGGGCTTGGCGACAACCCCGAATATGACCAGCAGGTGCTGCGGCTGGGGTACGAATCGATGGTCACACCCGGCACCGTCTATGACTATCACGTCGCGACCGGCACGATGGACTTGCTGAAGGTGCAGGAAATTCCGAGTGGCTATGACGCGTCGGCCTATGCAACCGAGCGGCTGAAAATTACCGCGCGCGACGGGGCGCAAATTCCGGTTTCGATTGTCTACCCAGCCGGCTTCAAGCGCGACGGGTCGCAACCGCTGTATCTTTATGCTTACGGCGCTTACGGCATGGCCATCCCGCCGGGCTTTTCCACCGGACGGCTGTCGTTTCTCGATCGCGGCTTTGCATACGCCATTGCCCATATCCGCGGCGGTGATGATCTTGGCCAGCAATGGTATCTCGATGGTAAGCTGGAGAAGCGCGCGAACACCTTCAACGATTTCGTCGATGTCGCGCGCGCGCTGGTGGCCGATGGCTGGACAAGTGCCGGCAACATCGCGATTGCGGGCCGGTCGGCGGGTGGAGAACTGATGGGCGCCGTCGTCAATTCCGACCCGGAATTATGGGGCGCCGTCATCGCCGATGTGCCGTTTGTCGATGTGCTCAACACCATGCTGGACGCCGACTTGCCGCTTACGCCCGGCGAATGGCCGGAATGGGGCAACCCGATTGAGGACAAGGCCGCGTTTGACTTGATCCGGTCGTACAGTCCCTATGACAATGTGCGCGCCCAAGCCTATCCGCCGTTGTTCATTTCCGGCGGATTGAACGATCCACGAGTGACCTATTGGGAGCCGGCGAAATGGGCGGCCCGGCTCCGCTCCGCCAAGACCGACGATAATGTGCTGGTCCTCAAGACGAACATGGGCGCAGGCCATGGCGGCAAATCGGGCCGTTTCGACAGTCTGCGCGAATCGGCAGAAGAAAACGCGTTCGTGCTGTGGCAATTGGGGTGCACTGAATAACGCTGCTCAACCAAGCGCTCGGGTGAGCACGACGAATTCGAGGTCGCTCGTGCGGGGATCGCCAAACCGTGCGTTGCCATAGGGGAACGGGCGCGTTTCGCCGGTTAGCACATAGCCACAGCGCAGATACCAAGCGATGAGTTCGGTGCGTTGGACGATGACCGTCATTTCCATGATATGCGCCGCAAATTGCGCTTGCGCGGTTTGTTCTGCTGCGTCAATCAGGCGGCGGCCAATGCCTTGTGCCTGCTGGCCCGGCGCTACCGTCAGCATGCCAAGATAGGCACGTCCGGCGCCTTGGTCGGTAATCCCCACACAGCCGACCAGACACCCTGCGTCGCGCACCATCAGCAGGCGCTGGCGCGGATCAGCAATCATATCGGCAAGCGCTGGCAGGTCAGTGCGTTGGCCGTCCAACAGATCGGCTTCATGCGTCCACCCGGCTCGCGCAGTATCGCCGCGATACGCGCCTTCGACCAGACGATGGAGCGCTGGAATTTCAGCCAGTGTAGCTGCCGAAATCACAACACCCGGCCCGTTCGAGGCGGACCGGGTGTCGTTATCATTGTGCACCTATCTCGTGCCCGACAGGGTTATTGCATTGGCGACAAGTTCACCGCTGCATATTTTCCGCGCCGGTCGACCTCAAGCTCGAATTCGAGCCGGTCGCCCTCATTAAGGGTCGGCATGCCGGCACGTTCGACAGCGCTAATGTGCACGAACGCGTCGGGCTGGCCGTCATCGCGCTGAATAAAGCCAAAGCCCTTCATTGCGTTGAAGAACTTGACCGTACCAGTGGCCTTTTCGCCGGTAAGCTGACGTTGTGGGCCAGCTGCGGCGCCGCGTGGCGCGCCGGGCGCCGCGTCACGATCGCGCGGAGGGCCGCGGTCCTCGACCGGGAGCGGTTCGCCGTCGATCTTGAGGTCGGTCGCCGAAATGCGCCCGCCGCGATCGACCAGCGTAAAGCCGAGCGGCTGGCCTTCAGCAAGGCCGGTAAGCCCGGCCTGTTCGACCGCGCTGATGTGCACGAACACATCTTCGCCGCCATCGTCGCGAACGACAAAGCCGAAGCCTTTTTGCCCGTTAAAAAATTTTACGACGCCGGTGCCTTCGCCAACGACCTGCGGAGGCATGCCGCGAGCGCCACCGCTGAAGCCGCCGCCAGCACCGCCACCGCCGCTGCGAAAACCGCCACCTGCGCCGCCGCCGCCAAAGCGATCACCACCGCCAGCACCGCCACCGCCGAACCGGTCGCCACCGCCACCAAATCGGTCGCCACCGCCACCGAAACTATCGAACCCGCCATCGCCGAAGCCGTCGCGCTTGTCCCTGCCGCGTCCGCCGCGATCACCGCGGCGCCCTTTATCGAAACTCATGACCCTGTTTGTCTTCCCGGTTCGCCCGCCATCATCTTCAAGAACCCGAGCGTCGGACGACAAACGCAGGCCTTCGGGCGCTATCTCAATTGCGCCGCACGATCTTCTTATCTGAAAAGCCACGGCTTCGCGACCAAATTCGTCGCGGGCTTTGCTGAAGCTGACTTATTGTCCGCGCGGCCCCTTGCGCCCGGCGAAAGCGCAAGGCAAATCGCGGGCTATGGATATTTTTGCGCTCCTTGTTAGCCCCGCCGCATGGGCAGCTCTCGTCACGCTAATCGTGCTCGAAGTCGTGCTGGGGATCGACAATTTGATCTTCATTTCCATTCTGTCGAACAAGCTGCCCGAATCGGAGCGCACAAAGGCCCGCCGCGTGGGCATTGGTCTCGCGCTTGGGCTGCGGCTGGTGCTGTTGTCGGGAATCGCCTGGCTGGTGGGGCTCACTGCACCGGTCATCGATCTGGGTTTGGTCGGTGCGCTGAACACCCATGGCGAGCCGAGCTTCGAAACCGCATTTTCGGCGCGCGACCTCATCCTGATTGCTGGCGGCCTGTTCCTGCTCTGGAAGGCGACCAAGGAAATCCATCACAGTATGGACATCGACGACTCGGGCGATCTGCTCGACAAGACCGGCGGCGCTGGCAGCAAGGCAGGTCTCACCTTTGCCTCGGCCATCGTGCAGATATTGCTGCTCGACATGGTGTTTTCTGTCGACTCGATTCTGACGGCGGTGGGCATGACGGACGAATTGCCAATCATGGTAGTTGCCGTCATCGTCGCTGTGGGCGTTATGCTGCTGGCGGCTGACCCGCTGGCCAACTTCATTGAACGCAACCCAACCGTCGTCATGCTGGCGCTCGGCTTCCTGCTGATGATTGGGGCGGTGCTGATCGCCGACGGTTTCGGCGTGCATGTGCCCAAGGGCTATATCTACACCGCGATGGCGTTCTCTGCGGCGGTCGAAACACTCAATATCCTGTCGCGGCGCGCGCGACAGCGCGTACGGGGCGCCGCGGCCCCCGACGCGGTTGGCAAAGCGCCCCATTGAGCCGGAGCACGAACGGGTCTAGGCGAGCGCGATGACTGTCTATTTTCATGAAGAAGACCTGCCCCAGGCGGTGTTTGCGCCCGGCGCCTCGGTCGCTGTCGATACCGAAACCATGGGGCTCATTACCCCTCGCGACCGGCTGTGCGTGGTGCAGTTGTCAGACGGCGGTGGCGACGAACATTTGGTCAGGTTTTCGCCCGGCAGCGATTATGCCGCGCCGAACTTGCGCGCCGTTCTGGCAGATCCTGCGCGGCTCAAACTCTATCACTTCGCCCGGTTCGATCTTGCCGCGCTCAAACACTATCTGGGGGTCGATGCCGGCCCGGTCTATTGCACCAAAATCGCGTCCCGGCTGATCCGGACCTATACCGACCGGCACGGATTGAAGGAGCTGGTCCGCGAGTTGCTGGGGGTGGAACTGTCCAAGGTACAGCAATCGTCGGATTGGGGCGGCCCGGCATTGTCGGACGCGCAGCGTGATTATGCCGCCTCCGACGTAAGGTTTCTGCACGCGCTAAAGGCCGAGCTTGATGTGCGGCTTGCGCGCGAAGGGCGGATGGCGCTTGCCAGGGCATGCTTTGACTTCCTGCCTGCGCGTGCCGCGCTCGACCTTGCCGGCTGGGCAGAAACGGACATTTTTGCGCATGTCTGAAGTCGCAGCCCCGCTGCGCACGGCGCGTCAGCACTGGGCGGCGCCGGGTAGCGGGCATGACCGGATCGTTGCTGTCGCACGGGCCGCCTTGCCCATGTCGATTGGGGTGCTCGGGGCGTTTCTGGTCGCTGCACCGCTGACCATGGGCGGCGATGTGAGCTTCGTGCTCGACAAGAACAAGGTGGCCGTCGCAACCGAGCGGATGCGCCTGCAGACAGCGCTCTATCGGGGCCAGGACGACAAGGGCCAGCCATTCTCGCTCAGCGCCGGCTCCGCTGTCCAGAAAAGTTCTTCCGAACCAATCGTTCAGCTCCAGCAGCTTGCCGCGCAGATTCTACTTGCCGATGGCCCCGCGCGGCTGAAATCTGACGCTGGGCGCTATAACATGGAGTCGCAGCAGGTTACTTCGGACGGGCCAGTCAATTTCGTCGCGTCCAACGGCTATGACCTGACGGCGAGCAACGCGACCGTCGACCTCAAAACCCGGACGATGCACAGCGATGGCAGCGTCGCCGGAAAAGGGCCGCAAGGCACGTTCAGCGCCGACCGCATGCAGGCTGATCTTGAGACGCACCAAGTTACACTTGATGGGAATGTCCGCTTGCGGATTGTCCCAAGACGGGCGAGATAGCCGCCATGCTGCGCGTCCGCCACCTGCCCTTGCTGTTGCTGATTGCGGTCGCCCCGGCAAGCGCGCAGCAGGCGCATGATTCGAATGCGCCGGTTGACATTGCGGCTGACCACAGTCTGCTGGACGACAAAGCGAAGCGCGCTATTCTATCGGGCAATGTCGAGGTTCGACAGGCGGAGATGGCCGTAAAGGCGGCGCGCGCGACGCTTGCCTATACCGGACAGATTGTCGACGGAAGCCCGCAGATCGACCGCATCGACGCTTCAGGGGGCGTTATCATCACCCGCCCGGACCAGCGCGCGACCAGCCGCTATGCGATTTATGACCTCAACCGGCGCACCATTTTGCTGCTGGGTGGGGTCGTGCTGACGCAAGGGCAGAACGTGACGCGCGGCGAGCGGATCACGCTTGACCTGAATGCCAGCACCGCACAGCTTGAGGCAGCCCCCGGCGGACGCGTAACGGGGCGCTTCTCCGTACCGCAGCGCGGTGACTCTCCGCCCGACGCCGCGCCAAAGGCGCCACAATAAGCCGAATTGCCCGGGCAATCGGGCGCATGCCCCTTTTCTTGGCGGCAAGGTTCCGGCAAAGCCCATGCACAAAGCTTGCCAACTGAGATATGGTTAAGTTTCCCGTAACCATTTGCTGCGAGCAAAGAGAGTGTGATGAACGTTGAAACCACCGCGGCACGCGCCGACCGGACGACGGCACCAGACGAGAATGATGGTCTGGCCGTCATCTCGATCGCCAAGGCGTATGACCGGCGGCCAGTGCTTACCGATGTGTCGGTGGCGGTCGGTCGCGGGCAAGTGGTCGGGCTGCTCGGCCCCAATGGCGCGGGCAAGACCACGTGCTTTTACTCGATCATGGGGCTGGTGAAGCCGGATTCGGGCCGTATCATGCTCGATGGCGAGGATATTACCGGCCTGCCCATGTACCGGCGCGCCATTCTCGGGCTTGGCTATTTGCCGCAGGAAACCTCAATTTTTCGCGGACTGTCGGTTGAGGCCAACATCCTCTCGGTGCTTGAACTGTCGGAGCCGGACAAGACCGCGCGGGCCGCGCGACTGGAAACGCTGCTTGGCGAATTCGGGCTGACGAAACTTCGCGACGCCCCGGCCATGGCGCTGTCGGGCGGTGAGCGACGCCGAGCGGAAATCGCCCGGGCGCTCGCGGCCAACCCGTCGATCATGCTGCTTGACGAGCCCTTTGCCGGCATCGACCCGATTTCTATCGCCGACATCCGCGACCTTGTTCGCGAGCTCAAGCAGCGCGGCATTGGCGTGTTGATCACCGACCATAATGTCCGCGAAACGCTGGAAATCGTTGACCGCGCCTACATTATTTATGACGGCCGCGTGCTGTTCACTGGGTCGCCCGACGAATTGGTGGCCGATGCCAATGTGCGGCGGCTGTATCTGGGCGAGGGCTTCTCGCTCTAACGGCTATGGCGCTTGCCCCACGCCTCGATCTGCGCCAGTCGCAATCGCTGGTCATGACGCCCCAGCTCCAACAGGCTATCAAGCTGCTGGCGCTTTCCAATCTTGAGGTGGAAGGCTTCATCGCCGAAGAGATCGAGCGCAATCCCTTGCTCGATGCGAGCGCGCCCGAAGATGACGGGCCGACGCTGGAACGCGAGGCGCCCGCGCCAGAGGCCAGCGAGCCCGCTAGCGCCGACCAGCTTATTTCAGGCGGCGAGGCGACCGGAGAGGCGGCGTTGGACGTTGATTTTGCTGCCGAAAGCTTCATCCATGATTGCGCGGCCGATGGCGGCGTCGGGATGGACGGCGCGCTTGGCTTGAACGGTGCGGGCGGGGGCACGGCCAGCGGCGATGACGGCCCCGATTTTGACAGTTTTGCCGATATGAGCCTTAGCCTTGCCGATCATTTGATGACGCAGGCAGGAACCGTCGTCAGCGGCGCAGACAGCTTCATCGCCGCGCACCTCATCGACCAGATTGATGAATGCGGCTATCTGACCGTGCCCTTGCTTGATATCGCCAACCGGCTGGGCACGCCGCTGGCGCGTGTGGAAAGCGTGCTCGAGATCATCCAGACCTTTGACCCGACCGGCGTCGGCGCGCGCGATCTGGCCGAGTGCCTGACGCTTCAGGCCAAGGAAGCCGACCGCTACGACCCGGCAATGGCGCGACTGCTGGACAATCTGCATCTGCTGGCACGCGGCGAGATTCAGCGGCTGAAGCGGCTGTGCGGTGTCGATGACGAAGACATGGCTGACATGATCCGCGAATTGCGCGGCTATGACCCCAAACCCGGCTGCCGCTATGGCGGGGAAGCGGCGCAGGCGGTGGTGCCCGACCTGTTCGTGGCGCGCCGCAAGGGCGGCTGGGCGATCGAAATCAACGCGGCAACGTTGCCGCGCTTGCTCGTCAACCGCAGCTATTACGCGGAGCTTTCGGGTGGGCCGCAGGACAAAACATCGAAGGCGTGGCTTTCGGATATGCTGGCAAGCGCCAACTGGCTGGTCAAGGCGCTCGACCAGCGGCAGCGGACCATCATCCGCGTCGCAACCGAAATCGTGAAGCAGCAAGAGGGGTTTTTCCTGCACGGCGTGTCGCAGCTCAAGCCGCTTACGCTGCGGCAAGTGGCCGACGCCATCGAGATGCACGAATCGACCGTCAGCCGGGTCACGAGCAACAAATATCTGTCGTGCGAGCGCGGGCTGTATGAACTCAAATATTTCTTCACCTCGGCCATCCAGTCCGCCGACGGCGGCGACGCGGTTTCGGCGGAAGCGGTGAAAGACGCCATCCGGACGCTGATCGCCGGGGAATGCGCCACGGCCATTTTGTCGGACGACACGCTGGTTGATATGCTGAAAAGCCAGGGCTTTGACATTGCGCGGCGCACCGTTGCAAAATATCGCGAGGCAATGGGCATTGGCAGCTCAGTCCAGCGCCGGCGGGCAAAGGCGCTGGCAGGCGTCGGGTGAGCTGAACACTGGCGGCGGGGCTCGGGCAACCCGTTTTGGGCAAGTTGCCTGCCGGCGCTTCACGCTTCGTCAACCAGGTGAGTGCACTTGTCAGCGAATGACGCCGAGCTATTCATTTGATGTTGACGTAAGGCGAAGCCTGGTACGCATCACTTTAGGTGGCTTTTTCACGCAGAGTGACATTGAAGGATTTCTGGCAGCGCGAGCCAAGGCCCATACTGAGTTGCGATGCGGGCCCAACGAACACCTGACGCTAACCGATGTACGCGGCATGAAAATCCAGATGCAGGAAATGGTCGGGGCATGGGGACAGGTGCTCGCCGCGCCCGACTATCGGTCACGCAGGCTGGCCTTTGTGCAGGGCAATTCGCTGACCCGGCTGCAACTGCGCCGCGCCGCAGCAAGCCGCGATGTCCGCTATTTTGACGATATCGGCAAGGCAGAGGCCTGGTTGCTGCGGGCGGATGCCGAACGGACCGACCAGCCCCCGCAGCGCGCGACAGGCTGAGGCACCGCGCTAGGTCAGGCCAGCGCGCCTCGCTATACAAGGCGCGTGCCGCATCTTTCACCGCCCGCCGAAACTACTCTTCCCGAGCCGCTCAAGCGCTGGTTCGCAGATCGTGATTGGGCGCCGCGGCAGCATCAGCACGCAATGCTGGCGGCGGCCCGGTCGGGTGCGCACGCGTTGCTTGTCGCGCCAACCGGCGCTGGCAAGACGCTCGCCGGCTTCCTGCCAACGCTTGTCGAACTCATCGAGCAGCCAAGCGACGGTCTCCACACGCTGTATGTGTCGCCGCTAAAGGCGCTTGCGGTGGATGTGCAACGCAATCTGCTTACCCCCATTGCCGACATGGGCCTCGACATCCGCGTCGAGACCCGCACTGGCGATACGCCGTCAGACCGCAAGGCCCGCCAGCGCATCCGCCCGCCACACATCCTGCTGACAACGCCTGAATCGCTGTCGCTGCTGCTAAGCTATCCTGACAGCTTCTTGATGTTCGCTGGCTTGCGCACCATCGTGATCGACGAAGTGCATGCCTTTGCAACGCAAAAGCGCGGGGATTTGCTCGCGCTGTCGATGGCGCGGTTGCAAGCGATTGCGCCCGCGTTGCGCCGCGTTGCGCTGTCGGCGACGGTGGCTGACCCTGACGCGTACCGGGCCTGGCTTGCGCCCGATGGCGATATGGAGGCGGTTGCCCGCGTCGATGGCGAGCCGGGCGCTGCGCCCAACATCTCGATCGTGCTGCCGCTTGGCCGGGTGCCATGGTCGGGCCATTCGGGCCGCTATGCCGCGCCTCAGGTTATCGAGCAGATCGCTGCGCACCGCACGACGCTGGTCTTTTGCAATACGCGTGCGCTGGCGGAACTGATTTTTCAAGATCTGTGGAAGGTCAACGACGCCCAGCTTCCCATCGGCATCCACCATGGCAGCCTGGCGCTGGAGGCGCGGCGCAAGGTCGAGGCTGCGATGGCCGCCGGCAAATTGCGCGGGCTAGTCGCGACTTCAAGCCTCGACATGGGCATCGACTGGGGTGATGTCGATTGTGTCATCCAGATGGGCGCGCCAAAAGGTGCTTCACGGCTGCTGCAGCGGATAGGCCGGGCCAACCACCGGCTTGACGAGCCGAGTGAGGCGATGCTCGTGCCCGGCAATCGCTTTGAATATCTGGAAGCGCGCGCCGCCCTTGATGCAGTCGCCGATGGCGAGCTCGACAATGAGCCATTCCGCAGCGGCGCGCTTGACGTGCTGGCGCAGCACATCATGGCCTGTGCGTGCGCTGCGCCTTTCAGCCGCGACGGGATGCTCGCGCAGGTGCGCTCGGCCCTCCCCTATTCCGCGCTGACCGACGCGGCGTTCGACCATGTACTCGGTTTTATCAGCGATGGCGGTTATGCGCTCAAAGCCTATGACAAGTTCAAGCGGTTGACGCACGACGCCTCGGGAATGTGGCGCGTCAGCCACCCGCGCTTTGTGACGCAGCACCGGATGAATGCGGGCATTATCATCGAGGCGACCATGCTCAAGGTGCGCTTCAAAAATGGCCGGCAGCTTGGGCGCGTCGAGGAAGGTTTCGCTGCGACGCTGACCCGGGGCGACACCTTCTTCTTTTCCGGCATGAGCCTTGAGGTTGAATCGATCGACACCGAGGACGTTATCGTGCGGGCGACCGCTCGTCCTGCCCGCATCCCCAGCTATGGCGGCGCGCGGATGCCGCTGTCGACCAACCTGGCGCGCCGGGTGCGGGGCTTTTTGGCAAACCCCGCGCAGTGGCACCGCTTCCCGGACGATGTCCACGAGTGGCTCGACATTCAGCGTCTGCGCTCGCAGATGCCGCTGCCGGGGCAGTTGCTGGTAGAGACCTTCCCGCATGAAGGGCGGCATTACATGGTCGCCTATCCGTTTGAGGGGTGGAACGCGCACCAGTCGCTTGGCATGCTCCTGACACGACGGATGGAGACGCGCGGGGCAAAGCCCATCGGCTTTGTCGCCAATGACTATGCGCTGGCCTGTTATTCGCTGGACCCGGTGACCGACCCGGCGCCGCTGTTTTCCGCTGACATTCTCGAGGACGAGTTTGTCGATTGGGTGCAGGGCTCGCATTTGCTCAAACGCGCGTTTCGCGAAGTAGCGGTGATCGGCGGGCTGGTCGAGCGGCAACACCCCGGCAAGCGCAAGACCGGCAAGCAAGTGACGTTCTCGACCGATCTCATCTATGACGTGCTGCGCCGTTATGAGCCTGACCATCTATTGCTGCGCGCTGCCTGGGCCGACGCGCGCGAAAAGATGACCGATGTCGGCCGCCTCGCCGACTTACTCGATCGCGCCGCCGACACCATGCTGCATGTGCCGCTTGACCGGGTCTCGCCGCTCGCAGTGCCGGTGCTGGTGATGATCGGGCGTGAGAGTGTGCCGCAGGGGTTGGCCGATGACGCAATCCTGATCGAGGCAGAAACGCTGGCAGCGGACGCAATGCGGCTTTGAGGTTTCGCTTGGTCAGCGAACGAAACCAGCGTATTCTGCACCAATGCGTGGCATGTGTGCCCTGAGTTTAGCGATATTGCTCGCCGCTGCGGCGCCGCTTGCCGCCGAAGATGTGCCCAATGTTGCGCAGACGCCGCCGGTGCTCACCGAGGCGGATGTGATAGCGATTGGCACCGATGTGCCGGGCCGGCTCACCGTGCCGGTGCGGATTGGCGAATCGGGGCCCTACCCGTTCACGATTGATACCGGTGCCGAGCGCACCGTCATTTCGCGCGAGCTTGCCACATTGTTGAACCTGGCCCGCGGCCCCGATGTCCGCGTCGTCCAGATGGCGGGCAGAAGCGATACCAACACCGCGATCATCCCGCGCATCCGCGTGAATACCCTCGGCGGTGAGCAGATTGAGGCGCCGATCTTTCGCGGGGCTGATCTTGGCGCTCCAGGCCTGCTGGGCCTTGATTCGCTCAAGAACCGCGCGGTGACAATTGATTTCGACAAGAACGAAATGACGGTTCGGGCGAAATCCCGCAGGCTCTCGTCCTACCCGAAGGAACCGGGCGAAATCGTCATCAGCGCCAGGAGCCTGCTTGGCCAGCTCGTCGTAACCGATGCCTCCTATCGCGGCCGCCGGGTGCGGGTCGTGCTTGATACCGGGACGTCCGTGAGCATTGGCAACAACAAGCTGCGGCAGCTGGTGAATGAAAGGGGCCGCGAGGTGCGCCCCATTTCGGTTGTCAGCGTGGCAGGGTCGGAAGTGACGGCCGATTACCTTCAGATCGGCCGCTTCAGCATCAGCAGCCTGACGTTCGAAAATCTGCCGGTTGCGTTTGCCGATGCCTTGCCGTTTGAGCGGCTCGGGCTAAACGATGGCCCGGCGCTGTTGCTTGGCATGGATGCACTGCGCCAGTTCCGCCGCGTGGATATCGACTTTGCCAATCGCGAAGTCCGCTTGTCGCTGCCAAGAGCGGCGGGCTGAGGCTGGTTGCGTCGGGGCGCAAAAGCGTTTCTACTCGTACATCGTCATCGCTTCATCGGGGGCCTCTTCATGCGCTTAATCTCCTTGTTGCCGGCCGCCGCCGCCATGCTGGTTCCAGCCATGGCTTGCGCGCAATCGCGGCCTGACCAGCAGGCATTTTTCGGCCTGTACAAGGAACTGGTCGAGACCAACACCACGCTGTCAGCCGGTAGCTGCACCAGGGCGGCCGAGCAGATTGGCACGCGGCTGAAGGCGGCGGGCTATGCCGACAGCGCGATCACGATGTTCAGCGTGCCAGACCATCCGCGCGAGGGCGGCATCGTTGCGGTCCTCGATGGCAGCGACAAAAAGGCCCGGCCCATGTTGCTGCTTGGCCATCTCGACGTGGTTGAGGCCAAGCGCGAAGACTGGGTGCGCGATCCGTTTACGCTCATCGAGGAAGGCGGCTATTATTATGCGCGCGGCACCGTCGACGACAAGGCGCAGGCGGCAATCTGGGCCGATGCCATGGTCCGCTTCAAACAGGCGGGCTATCGGCCCAAGCGCACCATCAAGCTTGCGCTGACCTGCGGCGAGGAAACGACCTTTGCGTTCAACGGCGCGCAGTGGCTTGCGGCGAACAAGAAGGAACTGATCGACGCCGAATTTGCGCTGAACGAGGGTGGCGGCGGCCGCTATTCGGCGCAAGGCAAGCGCCAGATTCTGGCGGTGCAGGTGGGCGAAAAAGCCGCGCAGAACTACACCTTCACCGCCACCAACCCAGGCGGGCACAGCTCGCAGCCCGTGCCCGTCAACGCCATTTATCAGGTGGCCGATGCCCTCAAAGCAGTGCAAGGCTATGAATTTCCTGTGAGATTTACCGACACGACGCGCGCCTTCTTCACGATGACCGCGGCCGCGACCGGTGGCGAGGTGGGTGCCGCGATCACCCGGCTGTTGGCGAACCCGGGCGATGCGGGCGCCGACAAGATCGTCAGCCGCGACAAGGCAATGCACTCCACCTTGCGCACGACCTGTGTGGCCACGCTGCTGAACGGCGGCCATGCCGAAAACGCGCTGCCGCAGCGGGTAACCGCCAACGTCAATTGCCGCATCTTCCCCGGCGAATCGGTTGAGGAGACGCGCGCCAAATTGCAGGAACTGGCGGGCGGGGCAGTGACGGTGACGGCCAATGCCCCCATCCGCCCGACTGCCATTCCGCCCGCGCTTGACCCCAAGATCATCGGGCCAATGAAGGCGGTTGCCGCCAAGCACTTTCCCGGCGTCCCGCTGCTGCCGCTAATGTCAACGGGCGCCACGGACGGTATCTTCCTCGAGGCGATCGGCATTCCGGTATATGGCGCGCCGGGCACCTTCATTGATCCCGATGGCAACGGCACTCACGGCCTGAATGAGCGGATTCGCGTTGAATCGCTTTATGCCAGCCGTGATTATCTGTTCGATCTGGTGAAGGCCTATGCGGGGTAAGGCGCCGGCACCAGCGACCGTCGCTGGCTGCACGCGGACGAGCGCGGGAGTGTGGTTGCGGTGAGCAATGCAGCAGGCAACACCATCGCGACCAACAGCTATGATGAATATGGCATCCCCGCGACCACCAA
>JBJXEC010000146.1:0-4539 GCA_046155125.1 Sphingomonas sp.
TGTTCGTGGGCTTCAGCATCTTGCTGGCGTTTATCGCGGCATCGCGCCACTCGAGCACGATTGACACGTCGCTCGCCCGTCGCGCGCCGGTGACGGAGGCGGTGCCCGGCGGACCACCAGCACCGGCTTCGGGGATCGATGCAGCGGCCGCAGGTGCTGCGGGTGCGGCGGCGGCTGGCAATCAGGTGGCTCCGCCAAGCAACGGCGCGGTGCCGCTGGAGCGCTGAGGCGCGATGTCGTCGTCGCCAGTGGGTTGGAATAATTTTGGGCAATGTTGCTTTGCCCGCTTGTCGCGTGGTGCCGATCAAGGCTAGGCGACTCCTCCCATGGCGCGGTTCATTTTCATTACCGGCGGCGTGGTCTCCTCGCTCGGCAAAGGTCTTATGGCGGCAAGTCTGGCCGCACTGCTGCAGGCGCGGGGGTATTCGGTCCGCATCCGTAAGTTCGACCCCTACCTAAACGTCGATCCCGGCACCATGTCGCCCTATCAGCACGGCGAAGTCTATGTGACCGACGACGGCGCCGAGACTGACCTCGATCTGGGGCATTATGAGCGTTTTACAGGGGTGGCTGGCCGCAAGTCGGACAATGTGACCTCGGGCCGCATCTATCAGACGATCATTCAGCGCGAGCGGCGCGGCGATTATCTGGGCGCGACAGTGCAGGTCATTCCGCACGTGACGGACGCGATCAAGGCGTTTGCCATCGACCAGACCGGCGATGTCGATTTCGTGCTGTGCGAGATCGGCGGCACCGTCGGCGACATCGAATCGCTGCCGTTTATTGAGGCCATCCGGCAATTGCGCAACGATCTGGGCCGCGCGCAATCCGTGTTCATCCATGTGACGCTGGTGCCCTATATTGCGGCAGCGGGCGAGCTCAAGACGAAGCCGACTCAGCACAGCGTGCGAGAACTGACCGCGCTTGGCATTCAGCCAGATGTGCTGGTGTGCCGCGCTGAACGGCCGCTGCCGGCGAGTGACCGGGCGAAAATCGCGCTATTCTGTAACGTCGCCGAGGCGGCCGTCATTCCGGCGCTTGACGCCAAGACGATTTATGGGGTGCCACTACAATATCATGTCGAGGGCCTCGACCGCGCGGTGTTGGACGCGTTTGGGCTTGACGGGTCGGCGTCCCCCGACTTGCGGCGCTGGGACGACATCATTGATCGCCTGACCAACCTGGAAGGCGAGGTGACGATTGGCGTGGTTGGCAAATATGTCGGCCTGCCGGACGCCTACAAATCGCTGAACGAAGCGCTGGTCCATGGCGGCATCGCCAATCGGGTCAAGGTCAACATCCAGTGGATCGACGCCGAGCTGTTCGAGGCAGCGGATGCCGACATTGCTGCGCGGCTGGAGCCAATGCACGCGATTCTGGTGCCGGGGGCGTTCGGATCACGCGGCGCCGAGGGCAAGATCGCGAGTGTCCGGTTTGCACGGGAGCGTCAGGTGCCGTTTTTCGGCATTTGTTTTGGCATGCAGATGGCGTGCATCGAGGGGATGCGCAACTTGGCGCAGGTGCCCGCGGCCTCTTCCACCGAATTTGGCGCGACCGAGGAGCCCATAGTCGGCATGATTACCGAGTGGATGTCGGCGGAGGGTTTGCAACAGCGCGCCGCCGGCGGTGATCTTGGCGGCACCATGCGGCTGGGCGCTTACCCAGCGGTGCTCGAGGGCAATTCGGTTGCCGCTTCCATCTATGGCTCAGGCCAGATCAGCGAACGACACCGCCACCGCTACGAGGTCAATACCCGTTACCGCGACCCGCTGGAAGCGACGGGACTGATCTTTTCCGGCATGTCGCCGGACGGTGCGCTGCCTGAAATTGTCGAACGGCCGGACCATCCCTGGTTTGTCGGCGTTCAGTTTCACCCCGAATTGAAAAGCAAGCCGTTTGATCCACACCCGCTGTTTGCGAGCTTCATTGAAGCCGCCGTCAAGCAAAGCCGGCTCGTCTGAAGGGCCGCGACACGGTTCCACCAAGATGAACGGGCCGCCTGAGCACTGACTCAAGCGGCCCTTTTCATTATGCCAAGTGATTGCGTTATGCGGCTTGCTCGGCGGTGACTTCAACAGCGGCGAGCGGCGCGCCGGTCTTGATGGCGATTGTTTTGGGCTTCATCGCGTCGGGCACTTCGCGCACCAGATCAATCGTCAAGAGGCCGTCGTTCATCCGAGCATCATCAACGCGAACATAATCAGCAAGCTCGAAACGGCGCTCAAAGCTGCGGTTTGCGATACCGAGATGCAGGAAAGCCGCGGCGTGCTGTGCGGCATCGTCCTTGGTGCCCTTCACCAGCAACAGATTTTGTTGTGCAACAATTTCAATGGCGTCGCGCGAAAACCCTGCGACCGCGAGCGTGATGCGATATCGATCATCGGCGATCCGCTCAAGGTTGAACGGCGGGTAGTTCTCTGCGTTCGCCTGGCGGGTGCTTGCTTCCAGCATATCGAACAGCCGGTCAAAACCGATCGCTGAGCGACGATAGGGGGTCAAATCAAACTGACGCATGTGTCAAATCCTCCAATGAGCAAAATGAATGCAGTTCAGCGCCCGCAATTGCGCGACGCCGTTGATATCGCAGCCCTTTGTGGCGCCGCGACGCCAATCAGATGGTGTTGAAAGTTACGACGTCAAGGGGTGGGGGGCACTTTTCGCACCTGCTGGGAAACGCAAACGCCCGGGCCGTTTCCGACCCGGGCGCCTGCGTGACGATCGCTCGTCAGCCCCCATCTTTTTGCCTATCCACTCTGGCCCAATCCATTAAGGAGGGTGGGGTCTAGGCTTCCCCGAACCACGGCGCATGCCGGTGTATTCGTGAAATAACGCTAGAGTCGGCGCGGTCGTTTGTCATTGGCAAATGGCATGGTCGATGACGATTGGTCACACGCTGTGGCGCGCGGGCAACAGGGGCAGTCGCGCCGGCTCGGTTGCCAGCACCCGCTCGCGCCCCTAGATCGTGCCCATTACGACACCTTGTCCTCGCTTGGGCAGGAAAAAGGACTGCCCATGTTCTTATCGCGTTATGAACGGCTGATTGTGCGGCGCTACCTGCTGCCGGGCCGCGGCGAAGCCTTTATCTTTCTGGTTGCTGGCATCAGCCTGACTGCGGTGATGCTGGGGGTCGCCGCACTGGTGATAGTGATGAGCGTGATGAACGGTTTTCGTGCGGAAATGTTTGAAAAGACCGTGGGTCTGAACGGGCATGCGGTGGTGCAGGGCTATGACGGCCGCATCCCTGACTGGCGGGCCGTCCTTGGGGACGCGCGCGCGACGCCCGGCGTAACGAGCGCCATTCCACTGATTGAGCAGCCGCTGATGTCGAGCTTCAACGGCCGGGTCGAGGCGGTTGTCATCCGCGGGATGAGCGTTGCAGACATTCGCGCCAACCGGTCGATCAACAGCAAGGTGCTGTCGGGCGCTATTGCGAGCCTTACGCCCGGCAGCGGCAAGATCGGCATTGGATCAAGGCTGGCCGAAGCGCTGGGTGCGCAGGTTGGCAGCGAGATTTCGCTCATCAACCCCGCTGGACAAACGACACCATTCGGCACGGTTCCCCGGATCGTCAGCTATACGGTTGGCGCGATTTTCGAGGTGGGTCTTTATGACTACGACAAGGTCTATGTCGTCATGCCTATCGAAGATGCGCAGACGTTACTGCTGCAGGGGGACAATGTGGGCGTGATCGAGGTGAACACGGTCGACCCGGATCGGGTCGCGCCCATCCTTGCGCCACTCGCTGCAAAACTGGGCGGGCGGGCCGTGATTTCCGACTGGCGCGAACTGAATGCGCAGCTGTTTCAGGCGCTGGAGGTGGAACGGGTCGCGATGTTCACTGTGCTTTCCATCATCATCCTCGTTGCTGTCTTCAACATCTTGTCGTCGCTCATCATGCTGGTGCGGGCCAAAACCCGCGACATCGCGATTTTGCGGACCATGGGCGCGACGCGCGGGGCCTTGATCCGGATTTTTGTGGTCGTCGGCACGACCATCGGGTCGCTTGGCATGGTGGCGGGGCTGATTTTGGGGTTCATTTTCCTGTTCTGGCGACAGCGGGTGGTGGACTTTGTGCAGCTGGTGACGGGGCAGAACCTTTGGGATCCGTCGATCCGCTACTTGACCGAGCTTCCCTCCAAACCGAACCCGGTTGAGATCGTGGCAATAGCGGCAATGGCGCTGGTGTTCAGCTTCCTTGCGACGCTTTACCCCGCGTTCAAGGCGGCCAATACCGATCCCGTGCAGGTGCTGCGGTATGAATGACCCAGTGTTGGCCGTGGCTGGCCTCACGCGCAGCTTCACGCAAGGCGGCGCGACGATTGAGGTGCTGCGCGGCGTCGACCTGGCGGTGCAGCCCGGCGAGATTGTCGGGCTGCTCGGGCCATCGGGTTCAGGAAAGTCAACGCTGCTTCAGGCAGTGGGGCTGCTCGAAGGCGGCTTTAGCGGATCGATCCGTATTGCAGGGGTGGAGGCGGCCAAGCTCGATTCGCATGGCCGCACCGTGATCCGCCGCGACAGGCTGGGGTTTGTGTACCAGTT
>JBJXEC010000147.1:0-11996 GCA_046155125.1 Sphingomonas sp.
CCCCTGCGTGTCCGCAATGTCGGTCAGGAGTTTATTCATGTCATTACGAATCCGTCGCCTGCTGCTGGCAGGGACGCTGCTATTTTCATCCGGTCCGCTCTGGGCCGAACCGGTCACGCTCCCCGATGCCTTGCGGCAAGGGCTGGAATCCTCGCCGCGCGTCAGTCAGGCAAAGGCAAAAGCCGATGCCGCCGAGGCGCGCGCACGGCAGGCTGGGGTCTCGCCGAATCCAGAACTCAGTCTTGAGGTCGAGAATTTCGCCGGTAGCGGTGCGTTTCAGGGGCTACGCAGCACCGAGACGACGCTTGCCCTCAGCCAGCGGATAGAGCTTGGCGGCAAACGCAGCGCCCGTGTTGAAGTCGCGCGCGCCGAACGTGATTTTGCCTTTCTGTCCTACAAGTCGGCGCTGGCCGATCTCGAACGCGATATCCGTTTTGCACATGCCAATCTGCGGTCCGCCGAAGATCGCGCCGTGCTGGCGCGAGACAATGTCACTGCATCGGACGAGCTGCTGCGCACAGCGAAGGTGTTGGTCGAAGTGGGCCGTGATCCGCCGCTCCGCGAATTGCGCGCACAGGCACAATCGGCGGAGGCGAAAGCCGAACAGGCGCGCACCTTTGGCGAGCTTCTCGTGGCACGGCAGCTTCTGGCAACGCTGATCGGAAGCGCGGATGGCGAACCGACGGCAACCATTATGAGCGAAGATGCGCCGCCGACTTTGCCGCCCGATACGGAAACGCTCGACGTCCAACTGGCCTTCGCAGAACGCGGCGCAGCACTGGCCCGTGTGCGGCTCGCGCGCGCCGATGCAGTGCCTGACATTACTGGAAGTGCCGGAGTGCGGCGCTTTGGCGAAGGCCGCGAAACCGCGTTCGTCGCTGGCATCTCGATCCCGCTTCCCGTGCGTGATCGCAATCGCGGCAATATCGACGCCGCTCAGTCGGACAGTCTGGCGGCAGAATCGGGATTGGCGCTCGCTCGTCTCGATGCAAACCGAGCGCGCTATGAAGCGCGGATGCTGCTCGGGGCGGCCGAAATGCGGTATGAGGCGCTCGCCGGTCCGGGCATCGCCCAAGCCGAAGAAGCGCTGCGGCTCGCACGGCTTGGCTACAACGCGGGCAAGTTTTCGCTGCTCGAACTGCTCGATGCGCAAACCACTCTGACCCAGGCCAAACTCAACCTCATCGAAGCGCGGCTTGATCGCGCGCGGGCGCTTGCAGCGCTGATCCGCGCCAACGCGCAATAAGGAACAACTTCATGGAAACCGAAACCAATCGCAACAAACTCATCGCAGGCGCGGCCATCGCAGCCCTCGTCCTTGGCGGCGGCGGCGTGATGCTTGGACGCACATTATTCGCGCCCTCAACCACTGCTGTTGCCGAAGGCGAACATGCCGAAGAAAAAGAGGAAGAGGGTCATGTCGAAGGCCAAATCCTGATGGATGAATCCCGCGCTAAGGCTGCTGGCATTGTCACCGAAGCCTTGCAATCTGGCGGATTGGGTGCCGAAATATTGGCACAGGGCGTCGTCGCCTCCACACCCGATGGCGAGGCGGTTTTGACAGCCCGTGCCGATGGGGCCGTTGTTCGCATTAACCGCCAATTGGGCGATTTCGTCCGCGCCGGTGAAGCAATCGCCGTTATGGAAAGCCGAGATGCCGCCTCGATTGCGTCAGAACGCAGTTCGGCATCGGCCAATCTGGCGCTGGCGCGCTCGACCTATGCGCGCGAGAAGAAACTTTTCGATGCCAAGGTCACAGCACGTCAGGATTTGGAAGGTGCAGCCGCCGCATTAGCGCAAGCCGAAGCCGAAGCCCAGCGCTCACAGTCGGCGGCGTCGGCGGCAAAAGTCTCCGGTGATGGCCGCACATTGGGCGTGGTCAGTCTGATTTCGGGCCGGGTGACAAAGGCCGATGCGAAACTCGGTTCCTATGTGCTGGCAGGAACCGAACTTTTCCGGGTGTCTGATCCCAATCGCATTCAGATTAACGCATCGGTGCTGGCCGCCGATGCCCGCCGCGTAAAACCCGGTGACACTGCTGTTATCGAATTGCTAGGCGGCGAAACCGTCACCGCAACAGTTCGGTCGGCAACGCCAAGTCTCGATCCCGACAGCAAGACCGCAACCATCGTGCTGACGCCGCAAGGCATCGGCGGGCTGACACCGGGCCAAGGCCTGCGCGTGCGCATCACGCCGCGCGGGGGTGGTGATACCGCGCTGATCGCGCTGCCCGATGAGGCGGTGCAAACCGTCGAAGGCAAAGAGGTTGTGTTCGTCAAAACGGCCAAAGGCTTCCAATCGGTTACAGTAGTCACGGGCAAGCGTAGCGGCGGTCGCATCGAGATTGTCGACGGCATTAAACCCGGCACCGTGGTCGTTACGAAGGGCGCGTTCCTGCTCAAAGCCGAACTCGGCAAGGGCGAGGCGGAGCATTGATATGATCGACAAACTCCTAGATGCGTCGATCCGCTTCCGCTGGGCGGTGGTTCTGCTGACGCTCATCATATCGGCTTATGGCCTGTCGGAGCTTTTGAAGCTGCCGATCGACGCCGTTCCCGACATCACCAACAAACAGGTCCAGATTAACACGGTCGAGCCCAATTTGGGGCCGCTCGACATCGAACGGCTTGTGACCTTTCCGGTCGAAACTGCGATGGCCGGTATTCCGGGGCTGGAAAGTTCGCGCTCGATCTCGCGCAATGGGTTCAGCCAGGTCACGGTGATATTCGAGGACGACACCGACCTCTATTTCGCACGCCAGCAGGTTGCCGAACGGCTCAATCAGGCCAAAGGCACGTTACCCGCAGGGGCCGAACCGCAAATGGGGCCGGTATCGACCGGCCTCGGCGAAGTCTTGATGTACACCGTTGATTACGCGAAGGCCGGAACCAAGGAAAATCCGAAGGTTGCGGGCAAGCCTGGCTTCCAGCCTGACGGCACCTACATGACGCCGACCGGCGAAATCCTGACCGATGATATTGCCAAACTCGGCTATCTCCGCACAGTGCAGGACTGGGTCATCCGCCCGCAACTGCGCTCGGTATCGGGCGTTGCAGGCATCGATTCCATTGGTGGCTATGAAAAGCAGTTCGTCGTCCAGCCCGATGCGACGAAGCTCGCGAGCTACGGCATATCGTTCTCCGAACTGGCCGAAGCGTTGGAGCGCGCCAACATCTCGGTCGGTGCGAACTTTGTCGAACGCGGCGGAGAGGCATTTCTCGTCCGCGCCGATGGACGTATCCGCACTCTGGATGAAATCAGCAGGGCAACGGTTGCGAGCCGCGGCGGGGTAGCCGTGGCAGTGCGCGATGTTGCGACCGTCCAGATCGGAGGTGAACTTCGCACCGGTTCGGCATCCGAAAACGGGCGGGAGATTGTGATCGGCACGGTCTTGATGCTTGCCGACGGCAACAGCCGGATCGTGGCGTCCGAGGCCGCCGAGCGGCTTGCAGAAGTGACGAAGTCAATGCCGCCGGGTATTGTTGTCAAGCCGGTGCTAGACCGTTCGGAACTGGTCGATGCCACCATCGGCACGGTTGAGAAAAACCTGGCCGAAGGCGCCTTGCTGGTGGCTGCGGTGTTGTTCTGGCTCCTCGGCAATATCCGCGCCGCGATCATTGCCACTCTCGTGATCCCCATTTCGTTTCTCGTCATGGGGACGGGCATGAATATCACCGGCACATCGGGTAATCTGATGAGCCTTGGTGCGCTCGATTTCGGGCTGATCGTCGATGGCTCGATCATCATCATTGAAAATTGTCTGAGGCGATTGTCAGAGCGTCAGCATCACGAAGGCCGGATGCTCACGCTGAACGAACGATTGCACGAGGTATTCGAGGCATCCCGCGAAATGGTGAAGCCGACCATTTACGGACAGGCGATCATTTTCCTCGTGTTCGTGCCGTTGCTCACCTTTACCGGCGTTGAGGGCAAGACCTTCTCGCCAATGGCGATCACCGTCATGCTGGCACTTGGCGGCGCGTTCATCGCATCGCTGACCTTCGTGCCTGCAATGGTCGCTTTGCTCATTCGTGGCGAAGTGGCTGAAAAGGAAGTGAAGGCGATTGCATGGGTCAAGCGCCGCTACGAACCCGTGCTGCAACGTGTCATCGCGCGACCTTGGCCGTGGATCGGAGCGGGCGGCGGCACCTTCGTGGCGGCGGTGCTGGTGTTCGGTATGCTGGGCAGCGAGTTCATTCCGGTATTGGGGGAAGGCAACCTTGCGATGCAGGCGCTGCGCATTCCCTCAACATCGCTCAACACATCCCAAGCCATGCAGTTAAAGGTCGAAAAGGCGGTCGCCTCACTCCCGGAAGTGAAGCTGATCTACTCGAAGACCGGCACGGCAGAGGTCGCCAGCGATCCGATGCCGCCGAACGCATCGGACACCTTCATCATCCTGAAACCGCGTGATGAATGGCCCGATGGAGTCAACACCCAGCAAGATGTCATCGAACGGGTAGAGGCGAAGCTGAAACCACTTGTCGGCAACGCCTTCGAGATCAGCCAACCGATCCAGCTTCGGTTCAACGAGCTGATTGCCGGTGTGCGCGGCGACATCGCGATCAAGCTCTATGGCGACAATCTCGATGAAATGAGCGAGGCGGCAAATCAAGTTGCGGCTGTGCTGAACACCGTTCCGGGTGCCGCCGACGTCAAAGTCGAACAGACTGCCGGCTTTCCGGTTCTCGATGTGCAATTCGACCGCGACGCCATTGGGCGCTACGGTCTGACATTGCAGGATGTCAGCGATACCGTCGCGGCGGCGCTCGGCGGACGAGAGGCTGGTATCGTGTTCGAGGGCGACCGGCGATATGACATCGTGGTCCGGCTTGACCGGGCAACGCGCGACGATCTCGATGCGGTAGGCGCGCTCCCCGTGCTCTTGCCCGGCGAAGGCGGTGCAAGGGCATCTGTTCCCTTAAGCGAGCTGGCCAAATTCGGCTTTTCGGAAGGTCTGAATCAGGTCAGCCGCGAAAACGGCAAGCGCCGCGTTGTGGTGCAAGCCAATGTGCGCGGCAACGATCTGGGATCATTCGTCGCCGAAGCACAGGAAAAGGTGAACACTCAAGTTAAGCTCCCAACCGGCAGCTTCATTGAGTGGGGCGGTCAGTTCGAGAATCTGCAAGCCGCTTCGGCACGGCTGTCGATAGTCATCCCGATCATATTCGCGGCGATCTTCGGCATTCTGTTCATGGCTCTTGGCGGCGTTCGTCAGGCGATAGCGGTCTACTCGGCGATCCCCTTGGCGCTGGCAGGCGGGGTGTTTTCGTTGCTTTTGACCGGACTGCCGTTCTCGGTATCGGCGGCGGTCGGCTTCATCGTGCTTTCGGGTGTGACGGTGTTGAACGGGCTGGTCGTTATGTCGAGCATCAACAGCCGCATCGACGCAGGCAAGCCGATCGACGCGGCGATTAGCGAAGGCACTATGGAACGTGTTCGCGCTGTTCTGATGACCGGCATCGTCCCGGCCATCGGGTTCGTGCCGATGGCATTAGCAACCGGAACGGGTGCGGAGGTGCAAAAGCCATTGGCGATTGTGGTCATCGGCGGGTTGATAACATCGACCTTGCTGACACTCTTTGTGCTGCCCGCAATCAGCCATTTGTTGCTGCGCGGTCGTCACAGGCAGCATGTGAAGGGCGACTATGACGATGTGGGGCCGCTAGGCGGCGGGCTTCCGGCGAAATGAGAGGATAGTAAAATGTCAGCAAACCATAATCATGCGGACGAAGGTGGTAGCCACGCCGGACACGACCACACCGCCGGGGCGAACTCCAAGAGCCTGACCATCGCGCTCGGTCTGACCGGTAGCTTCCTGATCGCCGAACTTCTCGGTGCATATTGGTTCAACAGCCTCGCGCTACTTTCCGATGCGGCGCATATGTTCACCGATGCGGCGGCGCTAGCCATTGCTCTGGCCGCAATAAAGATCGGGCAGCGGGCCGCCGACAAGCAGCGCACCTATGGCTATCGCCGTTTTGAAATCCTCGCCGCCGCATTCAACGCTGTCCTGCTGTTCGTGGTCGCTGGCTATGTCCTCTACGAAGGCGTGCTGCGCTTCTTCAAGCCTGAGGCTGTCGGTTCGGTCGGGATGCTGATTGTCGCATCTATCGGCCTACTGGTGAACCTTATCGCGATGCGCGTGCTGGTGGGCGGCAAGGACGCCAGCCTTAATGTCAAAGGTGCATATCTCGAAGTCTGGGCCGATATGCTTGGCTCACTCGGCGTCATCGTGGCGGCAGTCGCCATCTACCTTACCAATTGGAGCTGGATTGACCCGATAGTTGCTATCGGGATCGGCCTGTGGGTGTTGCCGCGAACATGGATATTGCTGCGCGATACCACGCACATCCTGCTGCAAGGCGTCCCGCGCGGGATGGATCTCGATGCCATCCGCGCCGCCATTGGTGCCGTGCCAGGCGTTGCGGGCGTTCACGATCTCCATGTCTGGTCGGTAGCCGGGGATGATGCCAGCCTGACCGCGCATATCGCAATTGCATCCGGGCAGGATCAAACGGCGGTTCGCAAGGCGGTGGCCGGACTGCTTGAAGCACAATTCAAGATACATCACTCGACGCTGCAAACCGAAACCGAATCGTGTGGCGACGAAGAGGCACTTCATGCCTGACACGCTTTCACGTGCCGCTAACGATGCTGTTCAATGACCTATCTGCTTATAAAGGCTATGGTCTCGGCAATCATTGTCGTTGTTGTGTCTGAAATAGCCCGCCGCAACGCTGGTGTCGGTGCGTTGATCGCTTCGTTACCGCTGATTTCGGTTCTGGGCATGATTTGGCTCTGGCGTGACACTGGCGACCCTATCCGGATGGCTGATCACGCGATGGCGACTTTCTGGTATGTGTTGCCTTCGCTACCGATGTTCCTGTTGATCCCGGTGCTTCTCAAACGCGGCGTAGATTTTTGGTCGGCGCTGGCCGCTGGATGCGTGCTGACCGTTGCAATGTATGTCGGCATGACCTTCATGCTTGGGCGCTTTGGAATCGACATTTAATCCGGCTTAGAAATGGCAAATTTCGCTTAACGAAGGATAGGCATTCAATCGGACGACGGGATGCCTATCCTTGCGTTCATATCACTCTTCGCAACAATCCATTGCCTGCTCGCAGCAAGCTTCAAGAGCCGCGCAACACGCATCGGCGAGAGTTCCACCCTGGCCTGCAAATGCTGCGGGTGTGATAAACAACAAAGCAACGGCTGCTGCATAATATTTCGTCATAGTATTCTCCATCGGCTGATTGAGGGTGCGGCACATAATGACGCTTTCCCCTCTAATATTCAGCTATTCAGCGCCAATGGTTACAGCGGTTTAATGCCGCGCATATACACTTGTTTTGCCCGCACCAAAGGCAATGACATTATAGCGATCAGCCGGATATCCGGGCGCTTCCATGCCGGGCGATCCCGATGGCATGCCAGCAACGGCTAGCCCGCGAATTCCAGCAGGATTTGCCGCCAGTATCCGCTTCATATCGGACACGGGAACATGCCCTTCAAATGCAATTCCGTCGATGATGGCAGTGTGACACGAGGCCAGATTTGCCGGCATACCTAGACGCTTGTGCATGGCTGCGCGATTTGCGTCATCGACGATCTTGACAGCGCGACCAAATTTTTGCCGCACTTGGGCAGCCCATTTTTCGCAGCACCCGCATCCGGGATCGCGGTGCATCACGATGTCATTTGCCGCCATTGCCGATGTCGAAAACAAGGCCAGCGTCAGAAATAGTTTCTTCATGGATGATCTCCATCTTTGTAATGCGTTGAAGTTCGGGAGCGACATGGCCGCCCCCGAACCGTCACGATTATTTGGTTTTCATGTCGCCCATGTCATGACCTTCATGACCGGACTTTTCAGTGCCTGCGGCTTCGTCTTTGCAACAAGCCATTTTGCCGTCTTCACCTTTTTTGCAGCAGCAGCACTCTTTCTTAGGAGCAGGTGGCTCTGCGGCAAATGCGGCACCGGACAAGGTTAGCGCCAAAGCGCCAATTAACATCTTCATTTTCATAATATTCTCCATGATTCTTGGTGGTTGAAAATGTGTCAACCAAATCGCGGAGGGGGTGTTTGCGGAATATTATTGATTCCGACCAAAGCGGGTTCAAATTCAAGAATATAACTCAGTGATAGCAACCCTGTATCACTATTACTCGTCTCGGCTGCCGCCAGCAGAACAGGGCAGCCCAGATGGCACATGCCCAACGGTCCACCATCTGTATGGTGAAGCGGTTGAGGATGCTGTGGGTCGACCGGACCAGATTCCATTTCCGCACAATCCGGCATCCTCTCACTTTGGGTGATGGGTTCGGATGCCATTGGAAAACAATTAGCTTCTGACCTCCCTGCCAACGTAATCACCATCAGCAGTAGTAACACGATGCGCGCAGATAGCGTGAAACGGGATCTACAAAGCAAGATCATGGGCAAGAATACCCCATCGCCTGTGCAAAAACTACATCGTTGCGAGATTTCCCAATATTCATGACGCAGCGAACCGCTTTTCTCTTCGGCGACGCCGGAACGGCCAGCGGATTATCAGCAAAATTGTCCCAGCGATTCCCAAGACCAATCCACCGACCGCGAACGCCAGCAGCCACCATGTGTTGAAATTCTCATGGTTCTTCCAATCCATGATGTGCAGACTCCAGAAGAAATCATAAAGCCGCCATGTGCCGGTACGGACGGCAGTGATCTTGCCAGTGTCAGCCGCGACAAAGATGCTTGTGGCATCGGGGTCAGCATAGGCAATTCGCCATGCCGGAAGCGCCGCACGATATTCGGGGCTTTCTGCTACGACGCGCGATGCTTTCGATTTCGGTCTGGACGAGGATTTCCAAGCGCCGTTCGCAATGGTCGTCGCTTGTTCTGCACTGACCGGCGGAATGAGCGCGCCCGTTTGAGCATCAAAGAGCTTGATACCGCCTGCGGTCGTCACCTCGGCAATAGCGCGGTCACCCATCATGTGCCAATTGATCGACTTGACGGACGCGCCTGCGCTGGCTGTTATCTTTGCCGGATCGGCAAAGCTTATGCCTGCTGGAATGGTCAATACCGTTTCACGATCAACCAGATGCTCGCCGCGCACTTTGTCGATCGGCAGAATGCTCATGATAACGCCACTGGCGAACCAGATCAAAAGCTGCGCGCCAAAAATTAGCGCCAGCCATTTGTGGATGCGACTGGCGGTTAAATGGATGCGGGTGCGTGTGCTGCTCAGAACCAAATCCTTATCCCGGCAACCAAGCTGACCGTATCAGGGTCTTCGCCAGCAACTCTAGCAAATCGCGCAGTTGCGCCTGTCTGTTTGCGCCATTCAACACCAATATAGGGCGCAAATTCCTGTTTGATCTCGTAACGCAGACGCAAGCCTGCCTCAAAATCTGACAGGCCAGCGCCAACGCCGATGGCCGCAATATTCTGAAAGGAGAAATTAGCCTCGATCCGCGGTTGCAGAATCAATTTCTGGGTGATGCGCTGGTCATAGGATGCTTCGACGCGCGCGCGGACTTCGCCCTTGTTCGACAAGAATGTCGCGGCATTCACCTTGAACCAATAGGGAGCGATACCCTCGACTCCCGCAACTATGTAAGTACGCGACGGGTCGGGTTTGATGTCGTGGCGAACGCCTGCTTGCAGATTCCAGTAAGGCGCAATGGCGCGCGAGTAGAGTGCTTGCAGTTCAAGGTCATCGAGACGCCCACCCAATGCGCCTTCGCCTTCAAACTTGACGCCGAAACGGTTGATGTTGCCGCCGGTAAAGGCTTCGCCCTCGAACCGGTAGGTTTCGCCGCCTTTCTGAAAGCCGACTTCGGCCAAATCGAGCATGACCAGCGAATAGCCCATACCGCCGACTTCATATGCCAGCTCCTTACGCGACTGCGCCATTGCTTCCGCGCCAAAAACCTCATCTGCGGCATGATCGCCGGGAGCAGCAGGCGCTGAGGCATCGCCGACATCGCTCTCTGCGCCATCATCAGCGGGCATCGCGCTCATGTCATGTCCGGCATGGGGATCGGTTGCTAAGGGCGGTGCCTCGGCCTTGGTCTGTTCAGCGGGCATGTCATGCCCTTGATGCGCCGAATGGTCTTGTTGCGCGTAAGCCGCCGATGGCAGCAGCATCGCGGCTGAAAGTAGGAGGATGCGCTTCATTCGCCGCCCTCCTCATGCCGCACAGTGACGACGCGGAACATGCCAGCGTGCATGTGCATAAGCATGTGACAGTGAAACGCCCAGTCGCCCATCGCGTCTGCCGTAAAATCGAACGTCACTTTGGCACCCGGCAGCACATTCACGACATTCTTGCGCGGATATTGACCCTTCTGTCCGTTCACGACCTCAAAGAAATGACCGTGCAAATGGATGGGGTGCGGCATCATCGTGTGGTTGATGAGGTTCACCCGCACACGCTCGTTATGGCGGAAGGGCAGCGGTTCGGTTTTGTCGCTGTAGGACTCACCGTCCATCGACCACATATAGCGTTCCATATTGGCGGTCAGGTGGACGTCGATCTCGCGCGATGGCTTGCGTTTGTCGGGATTGGGTTCCAGCGCCCGCAACTGGCTCAATGTCAGCACGCGGTGGGGAACTTTCTCAAGCCCTGTTGGCCGTTCGGCATTGCGATCCATCGGCATCGGCGCAAGGCTGGCCACACCCGGCCCCAATTTCACCTGCGGCGCAACCGAAGGATCACGCATGTTCATGGAGCCATGATCCATGTTGCCCATCCCGCCATCCATTGCGGGCATTTCTTCAGGGGTCATTTTGCTATGATCCATACCCGCCATGTCACCGCCACCGCTGCCGTGATCCATGCCCATATCTTTCATGGTAAGTAGCGGACGCTCGCGCAGTGCGGGGATCGGGGCTGTCATCCCCATTTGTGGGGCCAGCGTCGCACGGCACTGGCCGGAGCGGTCGATGGCTTCGGCAATGAAGGCGTAGGCTGTGGCTTCCTTCGGCTCGATAATCACGTCCCACGTCTCGGCGACCGCGATCTGGAACTCGTCAGTTTCAACAGGCGTCAGCGGCAGGCCGTCGGCCGCAACAATCGTCATCGGTAGGCCGGGAACACGAATGTTGAAATTGCTCATCGCGGCGGCATTGATAATCCGCAGCCGAACCCGCTCGCCGGGCTGAAAGATACCGGTCCAGTTGCCCATGCTATCATGGCCGTTGATCAGATAATGATAATAAGCACCTGTCACATCGGCGATGTCGGTCGGGTCCATCAACATTTGGCCCCACATGACGCGCTCGGACAATGGTTGGTCTTTGCCTTTCAGCAACTCCGCCATCGTCTGCTTTCGCCTATTGAAATAGCCGGCCTTCTGCTTTTGCTTGGTGAAGTTGGTGTGGGCGTGGGCGAAGCTCCAGTCGGACAAAACGAGGATATGCTCGCGGTCATATTTGATTGGGTCTGCGCCCGCAGGATCGACGATCAATGCGCCATACATGCCCATCGCTTCCTGCATGTGGCTGTGGCTGTGATACCAATAGGTGCCATGCTGCCGCATCGGAAATTCGTAGGTGAAACTCTCTCCCGGCCCAATTCCGGGAAAGCTGATGCCGGGAACGCCGTCCATCTGGAATGGCAGTAACATGCCGTGCCAATGTACCGACGTATCCTCCTGCAATGTGTTGCGGACGATTAGCTTTACATTCTGGCCCTCGCGCAGCCGCACCAGCGGCCCGGGCAAAGTGCCGTTGACGGTGTAAGCGTGACCGGTTTTCTTGCCGAGCTTGAAGGCCGACTGACCGACGCTGAGTTCGATGGTATCGCCCGAGACAACGCCGGATTGTCCAGCGAGGCTGTGCAAGCCGTGTGACCCGCTCTTGGCCCAAGCTGGAAACAAATCACCCAACGCAACCGCGCCACCCGTGATGGTGGCGGCTTTCAGCAGGGATCGGCGGTTAAGTGGCGTGTCGCCGAATGGCACTGATGTGATGGTCATAATGTCCCTACGCACCCACAGGC
>JBJXEC010000148.1:0-7023 GCA_046155125.1 Sphingomonas sp.
ACCGGCGGCGTCGCCGAATCGTTGAGCTCGCACTGCCAAAAGCCGACATCGACCCATTGGCCGTGCTTGAACCCGACTTCGCGGTAAACGCCTGCGCGGCGGAAACCCACCGATTCGTGGAGGCCGATCGAGCCATCATTAGGCAGTGAGATGGCGGCAATCGCCTGCGTAAATCCTTGCGCGCGCAGGGTATCGATCAGCGCTTCGTACAGCAGGCGTCCGGCGCCCTGGCGCTGCAGGGGCCCGGCCACATAAATCGATGTTTCAACGACATAACGATATGCTGGCCGGTCGCGAAACGGCCCGGCATAGGCATAGGCCATAACGCCGCCCTCAGGCTCGCCATTGGTGGCGACCATCCAGGGGTAAAGCCCGTTCCCGGCCGCCATTCGAGCGCGCATCTGGCGTGCATCTGGCGCGTCGGTTTCAAACGATACCGTGCCACCAAGCACATAGGGGGCATAAATAGCGGCGATGGCAGCGGCGTCGTCAGGCTGCGCCGCGCGGATCGCGATCACAGGCCGAGCTTTGCGAGCAGCAGATCGAGCAGGCGGGTGTCGCTTGCCCGCGCGGTTACCGGGCCCAGGCCAGCGCATTCCAGACACCGCGCCTGAACCGCCGCGCCCGTGGCCAGCCGGTGTGCATCGCCCAGTGCTTGGGCGAGCAAGGCGCGGCGGCTGCTCGCGAGCATCGAGAACACGTCACGAGCCTGGTTCGCATCTTCGTCATCATTGTTGCGCCGGGCAAAATCATTGGCGAGTTTTGCATACCAGCTTGGCTCTTTTTCGAGATATTCTGCGTGTGTTTTGGCCGGATCAAGCTTGGCCTGGCGCGCGGCCTCGGCAATAGCGTCGCTTAGGCTGCCGAAGCGGTCGACCAGCCCCAGCTGGCGCGCGGTGCCGCCATCCCACACCCGCCCCTGCGCAATCTCGTTCACGCGTTCCGGCGTCATCTTGCGCGCGGTGGAAACCCGGGCAATGAATTGCCGATAGCCATTGTCGATGCTTGCCTGCAGCACCGCGTCAAGCTCAGCGTTGGTGCCGCCAATCACGTCCGGCTGGCCGCCAAGCGGCGCGGTTTTCACGCCGTCCGCTGTAATCCCAAGCTTCTTGAGGCTGTTCTCAAAGGTCGGAATCACTGCGAAAATGCCGATCGAGCCAGTGATCGTGTTGGGTTCGGCAAATATCGTGTCGCCAGCGGTCGCCACCCAATAGCCGCCGCTAGCCGCAAGCGACCCCATCGACACGACCACCGGCAGCTTTTGCGCCTTGGCGTCAAGGACCGCACGGCGGATAGTCTCGGAGGCGAGTGCCGAGCCGCCGGGCGAATCAACGCGCACGACGAGCGCTTTGAGGTTCTTTTTCGCCAGCCCGTCGCGGATCAGCTTGGCGATGCTGTCGCCGCCGGCCGTGCCGGGATCTGCCTCGCCGTCAATGATATCGCCGGCAACGGTTATCACGCCGATCGCATCGCCGGTTTTCGGCAGCTGGGTTGCCTCAAGATAATCCTGATAGCGAATTGCGTTGAAGGTTGGCGCGCCCTTGCCCGTCTTTGTGCCGACAAGGTCAGCCAGCCGCTTTTCGAACTCGCCGCGGTCGGCGAGCTTGTCGACAATGCCGGCCGCAAGATTAGCCTTGGCGATGTCACCGCCGGTCGCGGTAATCGAGGCCGCAGGGCTCGCCAGGAATCTTGCGGTTTGAGCCTTTGGCCGCGCTTTGGAGACGGCGTCCTGCCAGTCCGTTGCCAGGCTGCCCAGCAGCGCTTGCGACGCCTGTTTGGCCTCCGGCGACTGGTCAGCGCGGGTATAGGGCTCGACAAAGGATTTGAACTTGCCGACGCGGTAGACATGGACGTTCACGCCCAGCTTGTCGATCAACCCCTTGTAATAAAGCTGTGAGCCGCCCGAGCCGGCAAAAAGCGTGCCGCCCATCGGGTTCATCCAGATTTCGCTCGCGTTTGCCGCCAGTCGGTAGCCGCTGTCGGAATAGCCCGTCGCATAAGCGAGCACCGGCTTGCCGCTTGCGCGCACCCGGCCAAGTGCAGTTGCGACTTCGCTCACGGCTGCTGGATAGCCACCGCCAAAGCCGTCGAGATCAAGCACGATCGCCTTGACGCGGCCGTCGTCCTTTGCGGCATCGATCACACGGACAAGATCGCGCAGGCGAAATTCGCCTGGCTGCGGTGTGCCGCCAAAGTTGAAATCGGTCTCCTGCGGTTGCTCGACGATGCTGCCGTCAAGCGCCAGCACCAGTGCGCCCTTGGTGATGGCGCGCGCGGTCGGCTTGGCGCTGAGCCCGGCATAGAGCGCGCCAAAGAAGAGGAGCATGGCAAGCAGGACGAGGGCGTCCTTGATGCCGACCAGTAATTTCCAGGCGCCGCGGAGCAGTTTCACGCCGATAATCCCCTGTTGTCGCGCGCCGGATAAGGGAATCGCGCTTTGAGTGCCCCTTACCCGCTAAAGCAAGCTGCCGGGTGAGTAAACGCCCAGTGTAATGCTAAAACAACACACGCGCGCCCCAATCTGAAAAATTTACGTGTGCGGGCCCGGTTGACGCGCATGGACGTCGTGACCATATGGCGATTGTTGGCACTCGCATTCAGTGAGTGCCAGACACCCTTTAACATGCACTGAAAGGATGACGCGCATGAACTTTCGTCCACTGCACGACCGCGTTCTCGTTCGCCGCGTCGAGGCTGAAGAAAAAACGGCCGGCGGCATCATCATTCCCGACACCGCCAAGGAAAAGCCACAGGAAGGCGAAGTCGTCTCGGTTGGCACGGGCACCCGCGCTGACGACGGCAAGGTGACCCCGCTTGACGTGAAGGCCGGCGACAAGATCCTGTTCGGCAAATGGTCGGGCACTGAAGTCAAGGTCAACGGCGAAGATCTGTTGATCATGAAGGAATCCGACATTTTGGGCATTGTCGGCTGAGGTCGACAGTCGCCTGATCCCAAACAACACTATCAAGAGGAACACACAACATGGCAGCGAAAGACGTAAAGTTTTCGCGTGACGCGCGCGAGCGCATCCTGCGCGGCGTGGACATTCTGGCAGACGCGGTAAAGGTCACGCTGGGGCCAAAGGGCCGCAACGTAGTGATCGACAAGTCGTTCGGCGCACCGCGCATCACCAAGGACGGTGTCACGGTCGCAAAAGAAATCGAACTGAAGGACAAGTTCGAGAATATGGGCGCGCAGATGCTGCGCGAAGTCGCCTCCAAGACGAATGATGTCGCCGGTGACGGCACCACCACCGCAACGGTGCTGGCACAGGCAATCGTGCGCGAGGGCATGAAGTCGGTAGCCGCCGGCATGAACCCGATGGACCTGAAGCGCGGCATTGATCTTGCCGTGACCAAGGTTGTCGAAGACCTGAAGGCGCGGTCAAAGCCCGTTTCCGGCTCCAAGGAAATCGCACAGGTTGGCATCATCTCGGCCAATGGTGACACCGTGGTCGGCGAAAAGATCGCCGAAGCCATGGAGCGCGTCGGCAAGGAAGGCGTCATCACGGTTGAAGAAGCCAAGGGTCTCGAGTTCGAGCTCGATGTCGTTGAGGGCATGCAGTTCGACCGGGGCTATCTGTCACCCTACTTCATCACCAACCCCGAGAAGATGACGGTCGAGCTTCAGGATCCCTACATCCTGATCCACGAAAAGAAGCTGTCGAACCTGCAGGCGATGCTCCCGATTCTGGAAGCCGTCGTTCAGTCGGGACGGCCCCTCCTCATCATCGCCGAAGACATTGAAGGCGAGGCACTTGCCACGCTCGTCGTCAACAAGCTGCGCGGCGGCCTGAAGGTCGCAGCCGTCAAGGCGCCGGGCTTTGGTGATCGCCGGAAAGCGATGCTGGAAGACATCGCGATCCTCACCAAGGGCGAGATGATCTCCGAAGACCTTGGCATCAAGCTGGAGAACGTGACCGTCGGCATGCTCGGCACCGCCAAGCGCGTGACGATCGACAAGGACAACACCACCATCGTCGATGGCGCGGGTGATGGCGATGCGATCAAGGCCCGCACCGAAGCGATCCGCGCGCAGATCGAAAACACCACCAGCGATTATGACCGCGAAAAGCTTCAGGAGCGGCTTGCCAAGCTTGCGGGCGGCGTGGCCGTCATCAAGGTCGGCGGATCGACCGAGGTTGAGGTCAAGGAGCGCAAGGACCGCGTTGACGATGCACTGCACGCAACCCGTGCAGCCGTTGAAGAAGGCATCGTCCCCGGCGGCGGGACCGCGCTTCTCTATGCCACCAAGGCGCTTGAGGGCATGAAGGGTGCAAATGACGACCAGACCCGCGGCATCGACATCATCCGCAAGGCGCTGTACGCGCCGGTCCGCCAGATCGCCCAGAATGCGGGGCATGATGGTGCGGTGATCTCGGGCAAGCTGCTCGACGGCAACGATCCCAATCTGGGCTTCAACGCGCAGACCGATGTGTACGAGAACCTCGTGACCGCTGGCGTGATCGACCCGACCAAGGTCGTGCGCACCGCGCTTCAGGATGCGGCCTCGGTCTCGGGCCTGCTCATCACCACCGAAGCGGCGGTGAGCGAACTGCCGGAAGACAAGCCTGCCATGCCCATGGGCGGCGGCGGCATGGGCGGCATGGGCGGCATGGACTTCTAAGCGATTTGGCGACCGGTGGCGTTGCTGCCGGTCGCCAACGCTGCAAGCACCATTACTGCCCGAACCTTTCGGTCGGACATAGAAGAAAGGGCCACAGGAGCGATCCTGCGGCCCTTTTTTCACGCGCATGTCAGGCTGCTGGGCAGCGCTCGTTTTTTGAGCAGCGCCTATTTCTCGTCGGCTGGCGGCAGTTCCTGGCGATCATTAATGGCGTCGGCCGTTGGCGCGGCGGGCGGCTTGCACCCCCGCTGAAGGCCCATCCCCTTCAAATACCCGCGCCGGACAGAACCCGCAAACACCGCCGCTTCCGCCCGCCGCTGCGCCTTGTCGGCGCCCGTCAGCACGCGCACTACGCCAAGCCCGGGGATCAGCGAATTGACCGCCGTGCGCGCCGCCGCCGCGGCAATGGCGGACCCTTCGCCCTTTTCCTTGGCCGGCTGATCGACATCGCCGCCAAGTGCTGCGTCAAGCCGCTGTACTTCGGCCGCGATTGCCGCGCAGCTTTTCGAACCGATGGTGGAATAGGGGGCAGAGGCGGCCAGTTGCAGAATTTCGGGGATCTTGTCCTTTTCGATCTTGGTGTCGCGCAGCGGCTGGGTCAGCGCGCGCCTGGCGCTGTCATCCTTGTTTTGCGCGGTCGCGGCGCCGGGGAGCAGCACCACGGCAACAAGGGCAGGGGCGGCGAACAGGCGCATCTTCAGTGCCTCCATTAAGGATGATCTACACCATATCGGCTGGCGTCGCCAGGGCGAGGCCCAACGCCGCTCAATCTGGTCGCAAATCGGGCCGGTGGCGCATTGCCACGTCGCACCGGGCATAGCGCGCGCCAAAGGCTTCCATTATCTGCTGATCGTGCACAAAACCTTGCTTTTCATACAGGTGAATGGCGGCGGCGCAGGCGCGGTTGGTGAGCAGGTACACCGTTTCGGCGCCCAGCGCATAGGCACGGGCGATGATTGCCGCCAACAGGAACGCGCCGGCCTGCCGTCCGCGCGCGGCCGTCGTCACGCCCATTTTCGTCAGTTCGAACTGCGCGTCGCCGGTCTTGCGCAGCGCGGCTGCGCCAATGATGCCGAGGTCGGGCGCTGCAACGAACAAGATGGCGCCGCCGGTGTCGATCAGCCGCGCGCGCGGATGGTCGAGCACGTCCCGATCAGCGGGTTCCATCGCGAACATTTCTTCGATCCATGCGGTGTTGATCGCCGCGAAATGCGGGGCCAGTGCATCCGTAAAGGGAAGCAGCACGAGGCCGGGGAGCGGATCCGCCGCTGACCGCGCGCTCATTGCCGCATCGCCTCCAGCAGTTTTTTTACCTCCTGCGAGCGCCCGCGCGGCACGATCAGCACGTCGTTGCCGCTCGCCACCACGATCAGGTCGCTCACCCCGAGCATCGCAATCTGCACGCCATCGCTGCGGGCCAGACAGTTCTGCGTATCAACCGCGACGATGTTCCCCATATGCGCGTTGCCGTCATCATCGCGAGCGCTGAGCGCGTGCAGCGCGTCCCAGCTGCCAACGTCGCTCCAGCCCATTCGCACGGGCACCACCGCGACCCGGCTGGCCTTTTCCATCACCGCATAATCAATCGAGTTGGCCGGCGCCGCCGCAAAGGCATCGGCGTCGGGCAGCACGCGCCCGCCGGCATGAGCAGCACCTGCCATCGCCCGCTGGCACGCGGCCAGCATATCCGGCGCATCGACGGCAAGCGCGCCGAGCAAGGCATCCGCCCGAAACAGGAAAATCCCGCCATTCCAATAGTGTCCGCCGACCGCCAGCATCGCTGCGGCGGTGTCGTGCGGCGGCTTTTCGACGAACCGGTCAACCTCGAACACACCGGTGCCGTCGATCTCGGCGCCCTGCCTGATCCAGCCATAGCCGGTTTCCGGAGCATCCGGCGCAATCCCGAAGGTGACCAGCCAGCCGCGCTCAACCAGCGGCAGCGCGCGCGCAATGGCCGCGTGAAACGCATCCACATCGTCGATGACATGGTCCGACGGCATGACAAGCAGCGGCGCCTCGCCACCGCCCGCCGCCAGTGCGGCAAGCGCGATGGCGGGCGCTGTATTGCGACCAACGGGCTCCAGGATCAGCGCCTGCGGGTGAACAGCGACGTCGGCAAGCTGGCGTTCGATCAAGGCGGCGTGCGCCGCGTTTGCGACCACCACCGGCGCGTCGAACATCGTGGAGTCCTGCGTGCGCTTTGCCGTGAGCTGAAGCATCGACAGGGCCGCTGTCAGCGGCAGCATTTGCTTGGGCATGTCAGGCCGCGACATTGGCCACAGCCGGGTTCCGGCGCCACCCGACAGGATGACGGGGATAATGCGGCGTTGCGACATGGTGTTGGGCTCCCTCAATCGACGATGGCCGCATAGCAAGCGGCGGCACGTGTGGAAACG
>JBJXEC010000149.1:0-19437 GCA_046155125.1 Sphingomonas sp.
GCGCTGCGGCTGGGTGCCGAGGGCATTCGTATCACGTGCGGCGGTCGGCTTGGCGGTGCAGAAATCGCGCGGACCGAATGGTATCGCGAAGGCCGGGTGCCGCTCCACACGCTGCGCGCCAACGTCGACTATGCTGAAGCGACTGCGCACACCGCTTATGGTGTGTGCGGCGTGAAGGTGTGGATTTTCAAGGGTGAAATCCTCGGGCACGACCCGATGGCGCAGGACCGGCTGATGATGGAAGCGCAGACTTCCGGCGTCCGCCCGGCTCGCTGAGGAAAAGACAATGCTGCAACCAAAACGCACCAAGTTCCGCAAGGCTTTCAAGGGCCGCATTCATGGCAAGGCCACGGGTGGCTCGACGCTCAACTTTGGGTCTTATGGCCTGAAGGCGATGGAGCCGGACCGGATCACCGCCCGCCAGATCGAAGCGGCTCGCCGCGCGATAACGCGCCACATCAAGCGCCAGGGTCGTTTGTGGATCCGCATTTTCCCGGACGTGCCGGTGTCGTCCAAGCCTGCTGAAGTCCGTATGGGCTCGGGCAAGGGTTCGCCGGAATTCTGGGCTGCGCGCGTCAAGCCGGGCCGCATTCTGTTCGAGCTCGATGGCGTCCCCGGCCCGATTGCGGCGGTGGCATTCGAACGCGCAGCGATGAAGCTGCCAATCAAGGTCAAGGTCGTTGCCCGTCTTGGCGACACCTCGCACCTGGGAGCATGACGATGGCTAAATCTGGGACCCGGATTGATGATCTGAAGGTGAAGACCGAGGATCAGCTTAGCGAGGAGCTTGGCAACCTGAAGCGCGAGGCGTTCAACCTGCGTTTTCAGGCCGCGACCAACCAGCTGGAAAAGCCCAGCCGGGTGCGCGAAGTCCGCCGCGACATCGCCCGTATCAAGACGTTGCAGACCGAGCGTGCGCGCTCGGCTGCCAAGTAAGGAAGTAGCGATGCCGAAGCGCGTGCTGACCGGGACGATCGTCTCGGACAAGACCGACAAGACGGTGGTGGTGAATGTGGAGCGCAAGGTGAAGCACCCGCTCTATGGCAAGATCATCCGTCGGTCGAAAAAGTACCACGCCCATGATGAGGGCAATATCTACAAGCAGGGTGAAACCGTGCGGATCGAAGAGACCGCGCCGATCTCCAAGCTCAAGACCTGGAAGGTGATCGAGCGGGTCAACGCCCATGCGACGCCCGAGCGGGTCGACGTCGACGCGTAAGCGCCGGCACTAGTTTTGGCGGGGCTCGGTCGGAAACCGACCCCAAGGTGAAGAAGGAACCGGATCAATGATCCAGATGCAGTCCAATCTCGAGGTCGCTGACAACAGCGGCGCGAAGCGGGTGCAGTGCATCAAGGTGCTGGGCGGCTCAAAGCGCCGCACAGCCGGTGTTGGCGACATCATCGTCGTCAGCATCAAGGAAGCGCAGCCCCGTGGCAAGGTGAAGAAGGGTGACGTGCACCGTGCCGTCATCGTGCGCACGGCGAAGGATATTCGTCGCGCCGATGGCACGGTCATCCGCTTTGACACCAACGCAGCCGTTTTGGTCAACAAGAACGAGGAGCCGATCGGCACCCGCATCTTTGGCCCGGTGGTTCGCGAACTGCGCGGCAAGAAGCACATGAAGATCATTTCGCTTGCGCCGGAGGTGCTGTGATGGCTGCCGCCAAGATCAAAAAGGGTGACACGGTCGTCGTCCTGTCCGGCAAGGACAAGGGCAAGACCGGCGAAGTTACAGCGGCGATGCCGAAGGACAGCAAGGTTGTCGTCTCGGGCGTCAACGTCGCTGTGCGCCACACCAAGCCGAGCCAGACGAACCCGCAAGGGGGGCTGACCCGCTTTGAAGCGCCAATGCACGTGTCAAAGGTCGCGATTGCTGACCCCAAGACCGGCAAGCCAACCCGTGTCCGCTTTGAAGTGCAGGACGGCAAGAAGGTCCGCGTGGCGGTTAAGTCCGGGGAGAAAATCAGTGGCTGATAAGTACGTGCCGCGGATGAAGTCGATATATCACGACCGTATCGTGAAAGCGATGACGGAGAAGTTCGGCTACAAGAACGTGATGGAAGTGCCGCGCATCGAAAAGATCGTGCTCAACATGGGCGTGGGCGAAGCGACACAGGACAAGAAGAAGGTCGAGCAGGCGTCTGGCGAAATGGAGCTGATCGCGGGGCAAAAGCCCGTCGTGACCCGCGCCAAGAAGTCGATTGCGCAGTTCAAGCTGCGTGAGGGCATGCCGATTGGCTGCAAGGTCACGCTGCGCCGTGAGCGGATGTATGAGTTTCTCGATCGTTTCATCACGATCGCGCTGCCCCGCGTCCGTGACTTTCGCGGGCTGAACCCCAAGAGCTTTGACGGGCGCGGCAATTATGCGTGCGGCCTGAAGGAGCAGCTGGTGTTCCCCGAAATCAACTATGACCGGATCGACAAGGTTCGCGGCATGGACGTGATCGTGACGACGACCGCGAACACCGATGATGAAGCGCGCGAGCTGCTGCGGCTGTTCGGCTTCCCGTTCCCGATTGAAAACACGCCAGAAGTCGCTGGCGAAAAGAAGGCGGCATAAGATGGCCAAGCTGAGTTCGATCAACAAGAATGAGCGCCGCAAGCTGCTCGTCAAGAAATATGCCGGCCGCTATGCCAAGCTCAAGGCAATCGCGAACGACACGTCGCTCGATGATACCGAGCGGCTGATCGCGCGCCTGAAAATGGCTGAAATTCCGCGCAACGGCAACCCGACGCGCATTCGCAACCGGTGCGAGCTTACGGGCCGCCCGCGCGCTTATTACCGCAAGTTCCGCCTCTGCCGTATTCAGCTGCGCGATCTGGCCAATAAGGGCCTGATCCCCGGCGTTACGAAGTCGAGCTGGTAAGGACGAGAGATGGCACTGACCGATCCCATTGGTGATATGCTCACCCGCATCCGCAACGGCCAGCGTGCGCGCAAGGACTCTGTCCTTAGCCCCGCATCCAAGCTGCGCGTCCGCATTCTGGATGTGTTGCAGCGCGAAGGCTATATTCGCGGCTATTCAGAAGAAGTGATGGGGCCTGCCAAGGGCATCCGCATCGAGCTGAAATATTTTGAGGGTCAGCCCGCGATCAAGCATGTCGCGCGCGTGTCCAAGCCGGGTCGCCGGGTCTATTCGGGGTCGCAGGAGCTGCCCCGGGTGATGAACGGCCTAGGCATCACGATCGTCTCGACGCCACGCGGCGTTCTGTCTGACGCGGAAGCGCGCGAGCAGAATGTCGGCGGCGAAGTGCTGGCGGAGGTATTCTGATGAGCCGCATTGGTAAAAAGCCGGTTGCCATCCCTGCCGGCGTCACCGCGTCGATCGACGGTGGCCAGATTTCGATCAAGGGCCCCAAGGGCACGCTGACCATGCCGTTGTTCGAGGACATCTCGTACACGCTGGAAGACGGCGCGATTGCGGTGAAGCCCGCCAACGAGACCAAACGCGCGCGGGCCTTTTGGGGCATGCAGCGTACCATGGTGCAAAATCTGGTGACGGGCGTGACCGACGGTTTTTCGAAGGTGCTGGAAATCACCGGCGTTGGCTATCGTGCAGCCGCGCAGGGTCGCAACCTCAACTTGCAGCTTGGCTACAGCCACCATGTCAATTTCGCAATCCCCGACGGGATCGAGATCAAGACGCCGGATCAGACCACGGTCGAGATTACGGGCATCGACAAGCAGAAGGTTGGCCAGGTTGCTGCGGAAATCCGCCGCTGGCGCAAGCCTGAGCCCTATAAGGGCAAGGGCATCAAATATCGCGGCGAGTTCATCTTCCGCAAGGAAGGGAAGAAGAAGTAATGAGCAAGGGAATGTCTCTGTTCGAGAAGCGGCGCCGCCGCAACCGCACCGCGCTGCGCGCGCGGGGCTCGGGCCGGCCGCGCCTGTCGGTGCACCGCTCCGGCAAGCATATTTATGCGCAAGTGATCGACGATGCCGAAGGCAAGACGATCGTGGCTGCATCGACGCTGGAAAAGGATGTGCGCGGCACGTCTGGCGCGAATATCGAGGCAGCCTCTTCGGTGGGCAAGCGGGTGGCCGAAGCAGCCAAGCAGGCTGGCGTTACGCAGGTCGTGTTCGATCGCGGCGGCTTTTTGTATCACGGCCGGGTGAAGGCGCTGGCGGATGCCGCGCGCGAAGCCGGATTGGAGTTCTAAGACATGGCCGATGAAATCCTGAACCAGGCGACCCCAGACGCTGCCCCCGGCGCGCCCGATGGGCGTGGCCCGCGTGGCGGCCGCGGTCGCGGCGGCCCCGGCGGCGACAATCGCGGCCGTGGCGGCGGTCGTGATGGCAATCGTGGTCGCGACAACCGCGGCCGCGGCGGCCCCGGCGGCGAGGAGGGCGGCGAAGAACTGATCGAAAAGCTCGTCCACATCAACCGCGTGTCCAAGACGGTCAAGGGCGGCAAGCGTTTTGGCTTTGCGGCACTCGTCGTGGTGGGCGATGGCAAGGGCCGGGTTGGCTTTGGCCACGGCAAGGCGCGCGAAGTGCCGGAAGCCATTTCGAAGGCAACCGCTGCTGCCAAAAAGGCAATGGTGCGTGTGCCGCTGCGCGAGGGTCGCACGCTGCATCATGACGGCAATGGTCATTTCGGCGCTGGCCGGGTGACGGTGCGCTCGGCCCCGCAAGGGACGGGCATCATCGCTGGCGGTCCAATGCGCGCGGTGTTCGAATCGCTGGGCGTCGCAGACGTTGTGACCAAGTCGGTCGGCACGTCCAACCCCTATAACATGATCCGCGCCACCTTTGAGGCGTTGATTACGCAGACCAGCCCCAAGGCAGTGGCGCAGCGCCGTGGCAAGAAGGTCGCGGACCTGCTCGGCCGCGGCGGCTCGCAGACGGCAGAAGCCGATGCGCTGGCGATTACGGAGTAATCTGACATGGCAACCATCAAGATCACGCAGACCGGCTCGCCGATCCGCCGCACCAGCGACCAGCGTGCAACGCTGATCGGGCTTGGCCTCAACAAGATGCACAAAACTGTGGAACTGACCGACACCCCCGAGGTGCGCGGCATGATCCGCAAGGTGCAGCATATGGTGCAGACCGAGGGCTGAACCGCCCATATTGTTCAACTAGCGCGACTAAAGCGAAAGCGAGTGCACGACCATGAAACTCAACGAAATCCGTGATAATGAAGGCGCCCGCAAGTCGCGGATGCGCGTTGGCCGTGGTATCGGTTCCGGCAAGGGCAAGACCGCAGGGCGCGGTCAAAAGGGGCAGAAGAGCCGTGAAGGCGTGTCCATCGCCGGCTTTGAAGGCGGCCAGATGCCGCTCCACATGCGGCTGCCAAAGCGTGGCTTCAACAACATTTTCGCCAAGGATTATTCGGAAGTGAACACCGGTGCGATCCAGAAGGCGATTGACGCTGGCAAGATCGCGGCAGGCGCGGCACTCGATCAGGCCGCACTCGATGCGGCGGGCCTGACCCGCGGTGGCAAGGACGGCGTGCGGCTGCTCGGCAAGGGCACGCTTACGGCAAAACTCAGCTTTGTGGTCGCGGGCGCGTCCAAGGCCGCGATTGAGATGGTCGAAGCGGCCGGCGGCTCGGTGGAGGTCATCCATGTCGTGCCCGCTGCTGAAAAGGCCGCTGCGAAAAAGGGCGTTAAATACCGCGAGCGCCAGGCGCACAAGGCCTCGTTCAAGGCATAATGACAGTTTCGGAGCCAGCGGCACCAGCGCGGGTTCCGGGAAAGTTCGACAACAGGCTTAGACAAGCCGGTTCGGAACCCTATATGGGCGGCGGGGCGGCAAAAGCTGGCCCGCCGCTTTTTGTTTCCAGGACGATTTGACGATATGGCATCCGCAGCCGAACAAATGGCCAACAGCATCAGCTTTGCGAAATTCTCGCAGGCGACCGACCTCAAGAAGCGCCTGTGGTTCACGATTGGCGCGCTGATCGTGTTCCGGCTGCTGAGCTATGTCCCGCTCCCCGGCATTGACCCGACCGCGCTTGGCCTGCTGAGCCAGCAGACCAACGGCGGCGTGCTTGACCTGTTCAACAATTTTTCGGGCGGGTCGCTTAAGCGGATGAGCCTGACCGCGCTGGGCGTGACGCCGTATATTACCGCCTCCATCGTGGTGCAGCTCGCGACCTCGCTGTCACCAACGCTTGCTGCAATCAAGAAGGATGGCGAGAGCGGGCGCAAGCGGCTCAACCAATATACGCGCTATGGCACGGTGCTGCTGACCGCTATTCAGGGGTATTTCATCGCGGCCGGGCTGGAAGCGTTTGGCGCGAGCCAGGGCGTGGCGGCGGTCGTCGAGCCGGGCATCACTTTCCGGATCGGCGCGGTCATCTCGCTGGTTGGCGGCACGATGTTCCTGATGTGGCTTGGCGAGCAGATCACCAACCGCGGCATTGGCCAGGGCGTGTCGCTCATCATCATGGCGGGCATCGTCGCGAACATGCCAACGACGCTGTATAATCTGTTCGAAGGCGGCCGGTCCGGCTCGCTGGATCCGGTGCGGCTGGTGGGGATTATCGCAGCGGTCATCATCCTGGTGCTGTTCATTTGCTTCATGGAGCGGGCGCAGCGCCGGATTCTCATTCAATATCCCAAGCGCCAGACGCAGCGCGGCATGCAGGCAGATCGCAGCCATTTGCCGCTGAAGATCAACACCGCAGGCGTCATCCCCCCGATCTTTGCGTCGTCGCTGTTGCTGATGCCACTCACCATCACGCAGTTTGCGGGCAATTATGTGTCTGGCCAAAGCGCGTGGGGAGATGCGATTATTGGATTGAACCAGTATCTGCAACACGGCTCGCTGTTGTACATGGCGCTCTATGGCGCCGGCATCCTCTTCTTCTCGTTCTTTTACACAGCGGTGGTTTTCAACCCTGAAGAAACGGCGGAAAACCTGAAGCGGCATGGCGGTTTCATCCCCGGCATCCGCCCCGGCAAAAATACCGAGATGTATTTCGATTATGTGCTGACGCGCATTACCGTAATTGGTGCAGCGTATCTCGCGATCATCTGTCTGGTGCCGGAATATCTGGTTTCGGCGCTTTCCATCCCCTTCTATCTCGGGGGGACTAGCCTGCTCATCGTTGTCAACGTAACCATGGATACGGTGACCCAAATTCAGAGCCACTTGTTAGCGCACCAATATGGTGATCTTATCAAGAAGGCAAAACTGAAGGGCGGGCGGCTCCGCTAAGAGGGCCAAGCGCGAACGGACATGAGGGGCAGGGCGTCTTGAACATCATTCTCCTGGGACCGCCGGGGGCGGGCAAGGGCACCCAGGCAAGCCGGCTCCAGGCCGATCGCGGCATGGTGCAGCTCTCAACCGGCGACATGCTGCGCGAGGCGGTCAAGGCAGGGTCGCCGGTCGGGCTGAAGGCCAAGGCAGTGATGGAGGCGGGCGAGCTTGTTTCCGACGCCATCGTCTCGGGCATCATCGGCGACCGGCTGGACGCGCCAGACACTGCGCAAGGCGTCATCTTTGATGGCTATCCGCGGACGGCCGCCCAAGCTGCCTCGCTCGATGCGCTGCTGGCAGCGCGCGGCCGCTCGCTCGATTATGTCATTGAGCTGGAGGTCAACGAGGACGCGCTGGTCGAGCGCATCGTCGGCCGGTTTTCTTGCGCCACATGCGGCACCAACTATCATGATCGCTTCAACCGCCCCAAGGTGGACGGCGTGTGCGACGTTTGCGGCGCAACCGATTTCAAACGCCGGCCGGACGACAATGAGGAAACCGTGCGCACCCGCATGGCCGAATACCGCGCAAAGACCGCCCCGATTTTGCCCATTTACGAAGCGCGCGGGCTGGTTCGCCGGGTTGATGGCATGGCCGATATCGAGCATGTGAGTCAGGCGATTGCGGCAATATTGACCGCGTGAGCGTGCCGGAAATCGCCCGTTTTCGCTTCGGATCAACTTTCATCGCCGCCGCGCGCTGTGGTGCTTGACAGTCAAACGGCGCGTCGATAGAGAAGTTGCAATCCGAAACTCCGGCTGCCGGCGGCGCGTGTTTGCGCTTGCCGGTGTCGTGCGTTACGGGCGTCAACGCGATGAGATGGGGCGCGCGCAGCCATGCCGTACCCTGTGGAGCAGGAGAAGCAAGTTCATGGCACGTATTGCGGGTGTTAACATCCCGACCAACAAGCGCGTGGTAATCGCGCTCACCTATATCCATGGCATTGGCAACACCAAGGCCAAGGCGATCACTGAAAAGCTCGGCATTGCGCCGGAGCGTCGCGTGCAGGACCTGACCGATCAGGAAGTGCTGCAGATCCGCGAGACGATCGACGCCGATCACACCGTTGAGGGTGATCTGCGGCGTGAAACGTCGATCAACATCAAGCGGTTGATGGATCTCGCCTGCTATCGCGGCCTTCGCCATCGCAAGGGCCTGCCGGTTCGCGGCCAGCGCACGCACACCAATGCGCGCACCCGCAAGGGCAAGGCCAAGCCGATCGCCGGCAAGAAGAAGTAAACCGCCCCCAACGTCGGTTTACGCCACCGAAAGGCAGGCCAGCGGCCAATTGCCCCTCCGGTTTCAGCATCAAGGATTAGGATTTCACCATGGCACGCGAACCACAACGCCTTCGTCGGCGGGAGCGCAAAAACATCACCAGCGGTGTTGCGCACGTCAACGCCAGCTTCAACAACACCATGATCACCATCACCGATGCGCAAGGGAATGCGATTTCCTGGTCGTCGGCGGGGATGATGGGCTTTAAGGGCAGCCGCAAGTCGACGCCTTATGCAGCTCAGGTGGCGGCTGAAGACGCTGGCCGCAAGGCTGCCGAGCACGGCGTTCGCACGCTTGAAGTGGAAGTCAAGGGTCCCGGCTCAGGCCGCGAGTCAGCGCTGCGAGCGCTGCAGGCGGTTGGCTTTCAGATCACGTCGATCCGCGATGTTACCTCGATCCCGCACAACGGCGTGCGCCCTTCCAAGCGCCGCCGCGTCTGATTTCGACTGGTCCGGCGCGCGGTTGATCGCGCGGCGCCGCACAGTCTCTCACCGGCCGGAGCAGCGCCCTTAGCTCCCGCCCAAAACCAAGGGGAAGCCCGTGTCCGTCAATGCAAAGAACTGGCAGGAACTGAAGAAGCCTAATGCCCTGGAGCGTAAAGCTGGGGGCGATGGCAAGCGCAAGGCGACGTTCGTTGCCGAGCCGCTGGAGCGGGGCTTTGGCCTGACGCTTGGCAACGCACTGCGCCGCGTGCTGCTCTCGTCGCTGCAAGGTGCTGCCGTCACCTCGATCAAAATCGAAAATGTGCTGCACGAATTTTCGTCGCTCGCGGGCGTTCGCGAAGATGTCACCGACATAGTGCTGAACGTGAAGCAAATCGCGCTGCGCATGCAGGGCGAAGGGCCAAAACGGCTTCAACTGTCAGCGACTGGCCCTGGTGAAGTTACTGCGGGTGACATCGCCGTGTCAGGCGACATTGAAGTGCTGAACCCCGCGCTTGTGATTTGCCATCTCGATGAAGGCGCGACGCTGAACATGGAACTGACGGCGGATGTCGGCAAGGGTTACGCCCCGGCCATCGTCAACCGCCCGGCCGATGCGCCGATTGGCCTTATTCCGGTCGATGCGCTGTATTCGCCGGTGCGACAGGTGTCGTACAAGGTGGAGAATACGCGCGTTGGGCAAGAGCTTGACTATGACAAGCTTACGCTGACGATCGAAACCGACGGCACGGTGACGCCCGACGATGCGGTGGCCTATGCCGGCCGCATCCTGCAAGACCAACTCGCGCTGTTCGTCCACTTTGACGAATCCGCGATCCCGCGCTCGGCACCGATTGGCGTTGCGGCCCCTGCGGACGGTGGCGATATGTCGGGCGACGCCCAGCAGATCAACCGCTATTTGCTCAAGAAGGTCGATGAGCTCGAACTGTCGGTGCGCAGTGCAAATTGCCTGAAGAACGACAACATCATCTATATCGGCGATCTGGTCCAAAAGACCGAAGCCGAAATGCTGCGCACGCCGAACTTTGGCCGCAAGTCGTTGAATGAAATCAAGGAAGTGCTGTCGTCGATGGGCCTGCGTCTGGGGATGGAAATCCCCGGCTGGCCGCCTGAGAATATCGAGGAAATGGCCAAGAAGCTTGAGCAGGAGATTATGGGCTGAGCATGGCGTCCGGGATTAGCGCCGCTATCCCGGGTTGATCGCGAAGCGCGGTTGGCCTCGTTCAGCGAGGCCGGAGGGCGCGGCGTTGCCGGGTCGGCTGGAGTAAATGGGCGCTGGCATTTGCCGGGGCGACGATAACATCGGTGGGCCAGCGTCCTCACCTGGATCGGGGTACCTTGTACGGCCCCCCTACGAACGAAGGAAATACCCATGCGTCATCGTGTTGGCGGTCGCAAACTGTCGCGGACCTCGGCCCACCGCACCGCGCTGTTCCGCAACCAGGCGGCCGCGCTCATCAAGCACGAACAGATTGTCACCACGGTTGCCAAGGCCAAAGAGCTGCGCCCGTATGTCGAAAAGCTGATCACGCTTGCGAAAAAGGGTGGCCTGTCCAACCGCCGCCTCGCAATGGCCCGGCTGCTCGACGAAACCCAGCTTGCCAAGCTGTTCGACGTGCTCGGCGCGCGCTATGCCGACCGCAATGGCGGTTATACCCGCATCATCAAGATGGGCCCGCGCGCGAGCGACGCCTCGCTGATGGCGATCATTGAATTTGTCGACCGCGACGTATCCGCCAAGGGGCAGGATTCGGGCCCGGTCATGGGCGATGAGGATTTTGAACAGGCGGCCTGATCCGGCGGCTATCAGACAGGGTTGAGAAAGGGGTCGTGCCTGTTAGGGTACGGCTCCTTTTTGCTGTTCTGGAGCTATCGTTCATGCGCCGCGCCCTGCTGCTCACCTTGCTTGCTCTGCCGCTTCCTGCATCCGCCACACCGCCGTCGGAGACTGCCGCTACCGTGTCCACGCCCTTTGCCTACCCGCAGACCCGCCGCGTCGATCAGGTTGATGAACAATTCGGGGTGAAAGTTGCCGATCCCTATCGCTGGCTTGAAAATGATGTGCGCACCGATGCCGAGGTGCGTGCCTGGGTGGATGCCGAAAATGCGGTGACCAACAGCTATCTGGCGACGCTGCCGGGCCGCAAGGTGTTTGAAGACCGGATGAAGGCGCTCTTCAACTATGAGCGGTTTGGCCTGCCGCAGAAAAAGGGCGGGCGCTATTTCTACAGCCATAACTCAGGCCTTCAGAACCAGGCAGTGCTGTTCGTGCGCGACAGTCTTAACGGTGAGGCGCGCGAGCTTATTGACCCGAACAGCTGGGCCAAGGACGGCGCGACCGCGCTAGCCGAATGGACCCCGTCCGAAGACGGCACCAAGCTGCTCTATGCCGTGCAGGATGGCGGCACGGACTGGCGCACCGTCAAGATACTCGATGTAAACACCGGCGCTGTATTGCCCGATACGGTTGAATGGGTGAAATTTTCCAACCTTTCCTGGGCCAAGGATGGATCTGGCTTTTATTATTCCGGCTTTCCGGCGCCGGCCAGCGGCGAAAAATTTCAGGCCCTGAATGAGAACCAGAAGGTGTTTTTCCACACGCTCGGCACGCCGCAGTCTGCCGACCGGCTGGTCTATGCAACGCCAGACCAGCCCAAGCGCGGGCACGGCACGACCGTAACAGATGATGGCAAATGGCTGGTCATCACGACAACCGAGGGCACCGACAACCGGTTTGAAATCACGGTGCTTGATCTCACACGGGCGTCTGCCACCCCGCGCACCCTGTTCAAGGGGCTGGAAAATCGCTGGAGCCTGGCGGGCAATGCAGGCAGCAAATTCTATTGGGTGACCAACAAGGACGCGCCGCGCTCGCGCATCGTGATGACCGATCTGGCGCAGCCGGGCGAGGTCGCGCTTACTGAAATCGTGCCGCATGACAAATCGGTGCTGGAAGGCGCGAGCATCATAGGCGGGGTGCTGATCGCGGACTATCTCGTTGATGTGAAGGGGGAGGTCCGGCGTTATGCGCTGAGTGGCAAGTCTTTGGGTAACGTGCCGCTACCCGGCATTGGCTCGGTCAGCGGCTTTGGCGGCACGGATACTGACCCGGAGACGTTTTTCTCGTTCACTAGCTACAACACCCCGCCGACCATTTACCGCTATGACGCAAAGACGCAGAAAGCGGTGGCCTGGGCCACGCCCAAGGTCAGCTTCAACCCCGCGGATTATGTGGTTGAGCAGAAATTCTATGCGTCAAAAGATGGCACGCGGGTGCCGATGTTCGTCGTCCACAAAAAGACGCTGCCGAGCGGGCCACAGCCGACGCTGCTTTATGCCTATGGCGGGTTCAACATTCCCTCGCTTCCGGGCTTTTCGGCGACGCGCCTGGCGTGGATGGAGCAGGGCGGGGTGCTCGCCGTCGCCAATATCCGCGGCGGGGGCGAATATGGCAAGGAATGGCATAATGGCGGCCGCCTTGCCAACAAGCAGAATGTGTTCGACGATTTCATTGCAGCCGGTGAATATCTGATCGCGCAAGGCATCACCTCGAAGGACAAGCTCGCCGTTCAGGGCGGCTCCAATGGCGGGCTGTTGATCGGCGCGGTCGTCAACCAGCGGCCGGATTTGTTTGCTGCCGCCCTGCCGCAAGTGGGGGTGATGGACATGCTGCGGTTCGACCGGTTCACCGCCGGGCGCTATTGGGTGGATGATTATGGCTATCCGTCAAAGGAAGCCGATTTCCGGGTGCTGTACGGCTATTCACCCTATCACAATGTGCGCGGCGGCCGGGATTATCCCGCGATTCTGGCGACGACCGCCGACACCGACGATCGCGTGGTGCCGGGCCATACCTTCAAATACACAGCCGCCATTCAGGCAGCCGATATTGGCGCCAAGCCGCATCTGGTGCGCATCGAAACGCGCGCCGGGCATGGCAGCGGCAAGCCGACCGAGAAGGTGATTGAGGAAGCCGCCGATTTATGGGCCTTTGCTGCCAAATGGACTGGCCTTTCGGTGTCGGAAAGCAAGTAGCGCGCTGGGCGGCGCACGGCGGCGATAAACCGGCATAGGGGCTTCGGACGGGAATACGCTATCTGGGTCTTGGGGAAGTGCGGCATGGCAAGATTTCGGACCATCGCTTTGGCGGTTGCTTTAGCTGTTGCCGGGACGGCAGCATCCAACTCCAAAGTGCGCATCACGCCCGGATCGGCGATCATCGACGGCTTTTCCCCCAACATCGTGATTAGCGGATTGAGTCCGCAGGCCCGGGTCCGCATCCATAGCTTCGCCGGACTTGAGCGTTGGGAGCGCGGCCCGGACGGCCTCTATCGGCCGGCGCGTGAGGACTATCACGGCTGGGCCGATATTGTCGCCGATCCGGCTGGCAGGGTTGCAATGGACCGGGCGGTGGTGCGCCGTGGCACGTATGCGGGCGTTGATGGTTATGGGCTGTTCTGGTCGATGCGGCGGGCGGGCGATCCGGCGCTGGCGGGAACATTGTCGCCGCCCGTTTCAACGCCGCTGGGTGTCACCCGAATTATCGTTGAGCGGGCGGGGCAATTGCTGGGTAGCGCCGATCTGACGATCGCGGAACCTGCTGGCCTGAGCGTCAGGACCATCGCCGATGGCGCGCTGAACGGTGTGTTCGCCGCGCCGGCGGGTAAGGTTAGGCTGCCGACCATCCTCCTGCTCCACGGCAGCGAGGGCGGGGGGCAGGCAAGCGCGCGGGCGCTGGCCACGCGATTTGCAGGGCAGGGCTATGCGGCGTTTGCGCTCAATTACTTTGCCTGGGATTTCAATAATCTGCAGGGCGTTCCCAATATCCATGTCAACCAGCCGATCGAGCTGATCGACCAGGTTCGCGGCTGGCTGGTGCAGCAGCCTGAGGTCGATGGGCGCCGTATGGCCCTATATGGTCAGTCCAAGGGCGCTGAATATGCCGAAGTGGCTGCGGTGCGCTATCCCTGGGTCAAGGCGGTAGTCGCGTGTGTGGGCACCGATTCGGTTTGGGAAGGCTATGGCATTGGCGATGGCCGCGCGCGCCAGCCTGCCGGGTTTGTGCCGCCTGCACAAATTTCGTCCTGGAGCTGGCTTGGGGAACCGCTGCCGTACATCAAGCTCCAACCCTGGGTGGAGGGCAAATGGTTCGACAATAAAGCGCGCTACGAAGCCGGGCGCGCGGCCGACCCGGCCGGGGCAGCGGCCGCTGCGATACCATTGGAGCAGTCGGCGGCGAAATTCCTGCTGCTGGGCAGTCTGCGCGATGAGGTGTGGGCCTCCGGTGCGATGACTCAGCGGCTGGCCGTGCGGCTGCGCAGGAACGGCAAAGCCGCGCAGGTCGCGACGCGGGTGTTCGCAAAGGCCGGGCACCAAATTTGCGGGTCGGGCGCCGATCTGGCCTATGCTAATGCTCCGCCGTCATCCGATCCGCGGACGAAGGATCCGGCGGCAGAGGGAGCCGCCACGGTACAGGCTTGGCACGCCACAACCGCGTTCCTGAAACGCACGCTTTAGCCTGGCGGCGTGCCGCGCGGCGCGCGCCGAATAACTGGGCTGGTCAGGGGCGCAGCGCGTGGGTATCCGAACGCATGAACCAGCATCCCGACTCCATCCTGATCGTCGATTTCGGCAGCCAGGTGACGCAACTGATCGCCAGGCGCGTGCGCGAAGCCGGCGTCTATTCCGAAATCGCGCCCTTCAACGCCGCGGCTGAAGCGTTCGCACGGATGAACCCCAGAGGCGTCATCCTGTCCGGCAGCCCGGCTTCGGTGCTGGACGCAGCCAGCCCCCGCGCGCCGGATATCGTGTTTGACAGCGGGGTTCCGGTGCTTGGCATCTGCTATGGCCAGCAGACGATGATGGCGCAGCTGGGCGGTGCAGTGGCGCTGGGTGAGTCTGGCGAGTTCGGCCATGCCTTTATCGAGGTGCAGGACCGCTGCACGCTGTTCGACGGGTTGTGGGCAGAGGGCGAAACGCACCAGGTGTGGATGAGCCACGGCGACAAGGTGACAGCCCTTGCCCCGGGCTTCCGCGTGGTTGCCGCCAGCGCTGGCGCGCCCAATGCAGTGATCGCCGATGACGAGCGGCGCTATTACGGGATGCAGTTCCACCCCGAAGTTGTCCACACGCCCGATGGCGCAAGGCTGATCGCCAATTTCGCGCGCCACGTGTGCGGCCTTGTCGGCGACTGGACGATGGCCGAGTTCCGCCAGACGAAAATTGCGGAAATCCGCGCGCAGGTGGGTTCCGGCCGCGTCATTTGCGGGCTTTCGGGTGGTGTGGACTCAGCGGTTGCCGCGGTGCTCATCCACGAGGCGATTGGTGAGCAACTCACCTGTGTGTTCGTTGACCATGGCCTGATGCGCAGCGGTGAGGCCGAGCAAGTGGTCGGCCTGTTCCGCGACCATTATAATATACCGCTCGTGCACGTGAATGCCGAGGCGCTGTTCATGAATGGCCTGGCCGGCGTGACCGACCCCGAGGCCAAGCGCAAGTTCATCGGCAAGACGTTTATCGACGTGTTCGAGGATGAGGCCCGAAAGATCGGCGGCGCCGCGTTCCTGGCGCAAGGCACGCTCTACCCCGACGTTATCGAGAGCGTGAGCTTCACCGGCGGCCCGAGCGTCACCATCAAGAGCCACCACAATGTCGGGGGGCTGCCCGAGCGGATGAACATGCAGCTCGTCGAACCTTTACGCGAATTGTTCAAGGACGAGGTGCGTGCGCTTGGTCGCGAGCTTGGCCTGCCCGACATATTTGTCGGGCGACATCCGTTTCCGGGGCCGGGCCTTGCCATCCGCATTCCCGGCGACGTCACCAAGGCGCGGTGCGACATTTTGCGCAAGGCCGACGCGATTTATCTCGAGGAAATCCGCAATGCCGGGCTGTACGATGCCATCTGGCAAGCGTTCGCCGTGTTGCTGCCGGTGCGCTCCGTTGGCGTGATGGGGGACGGTCGCACCTATGATTATGTGCTGGCGCTGCGCGCCGTCACCTCGACGGACGGGATGACCGCGGTTGCGTTCGAGTTCCCCGGCGGTTTTCTACCCCGTGTCGCGACGCGCATCGTCAACGAAGTGCGCGGCATCAACCGGGTGACCTATGACTATACCTCCAAACCGCCCGGCACAATCGAGTGGGAATAACGGTATAGCATCGTAAAAATCCAGAATAACGGGCCTTTTTAGGTGTTGGCAGCCTTTCCGGTAGCGATACATTTGATCTGCCCCCTTCTGAGTGGTCCAAAATATCTGTTATTTTGGACCATGAAGGAGATTGGGAATGCCGTTCAAGAAGCATAAGCCGGAAGAGATCATCGGCAAGCTGCGTGAGGCGGAGATCGCGCTGTCGCGCGAGGCACCCAAGACCATCCGGGTTGATAACGGTCCCGAGTTCATCTCGAAAGCGCCCGACCGCTGGGCACAGGAGAACGGGGTTACGCTGGACTTCAGCAGGCCGGGCAAGCCGACGGACAAGGCGTTGGTCGAATCGTTCAACGGCCGCCTGCGGGACGAATGCCTGAACACGCATTGGTTCCTGTCGCTGGAAGACGCCCGAGCGAAGATCGAAGCCTGGGGGCGGGACTATAATGAGGGCCGTCCTCCCACGTCTCTTGGCAGGCTGACGCCGACCGGATATGCTACGGCCGCCGCTGCCAAAGCAACCGAATGCACGCCGGATACGCACCCTTGACCCGGATGAGAAACCGGGGGACCCTCAAACAACGGTCGGTCTCTGGTTGCAGCTGGATGAAAGACGGGGGTCACGTCAGCACTAGCCGCACTGTATCGGGTTGCTGAGCAATCGACCGCTGCCAGCGCCTGCCCCAGCATTGCGCTACGGGCGATACTTGCCGGGCTGCACGCAAGAAGCGGTGGCAATCGGGAATGCTATGATGCCTTCTGGAAATCCGCCACGATGCCGATCAGCGATGCCTATAGCGAGAGCATCGGAGATTATCAGCGCCGCACCGCCTGCATTACCGCCTGGAACCAGATCGTTCGCCAGCTTGGGATAATCGCCGATATGGAGTTTCAGGCAGCCATCTATCGAAGCGCGAGGGGCAGATGAGATTGGGCCGTCGGTCCGCTCTGGGGGCGAAGTGTGGATAGCTGCCGGCCCGCTTATCAAGAACCGACCGACCGCTTCCGACCCGATTGTGTTGAAGAAGTCGTTGCGGAGCGCGGGCCGATAGCATGATGTCGCTGACGCGAGCGGGGGTGTTGCCCTTCAGGCTGGCACCGGATGGCTTGGCATCGGGATGATCTTGGCCATCTTGCGTAGGTTCTGGGCCGTGGCAGCGAGGATAAACTCGTCTTTTGCACCGTTCGGTCCCCGCAGACGTAAGCGGTCGAGCTTGAGTATGCGTTTAAGATGCGCGAACAGCATCTCGACCTTCTTCCGCTGGCGTCGCGAGGTCATGTAGGCATCGCTGGTGGCGATATCGCGAGCCATGTCGCGGGCGCCTTCGTGGATCGAGCGCAGGATCTTGCGCTGTGGTCCGTCCGGACAGCACCGCGATCGGAGTTGGCAGGCGTCGCATGCCGCCTTGCGCGCACGGTATTTGTAGAAGCCATCGGCTGGCGGCTGCTCCTTGGCCGCACGACCGGCATGCCAGTAACGCCGCAACTCTTCGCCGCTTGGGCAGGTATAGACATCGCGCTGAGCGTCATAGCCGAACGCCGAACGCTCGAAGGTGCCATCGGTGCGGGCAGACTTGTCGAACACCGGGATGTGCGGGGCGATGCCCTTGTCCTCGACCAGCCAGGCAAGGTTGGGCGCATCGCCGTATCCGGCATCGGCAGCGAGCCGCTCGGGCCATAGACCGAACCGGTCGTGGGCGCGTTCGATCATGCGTCGCTGTGCCGTCACCTCGGCCTGGCGGATCGATGTCGTCGCCTCGACGTCCACGATCACAGCATGCTCGAGGTCGATGAGATAGTTGGTCGAGTAGGCGAAGAAGGCACGCTCACGCGATGCAGCAGTCCAGCGGGCGGCAGGATCGGCGACCGCCAGCTGCCTGGGCGGAACCGGCGTTGCCCCGCCGAACGCAGCATCGTCGAGTACGGCGAGATACTCGCGCACGGCGTGGCTGGTGGCTTCATCGGGCAACTGCTCGGGCCGGTCGACCGCATGCTGCCGGTTAACGTCGGCGCGGATCAGGCTGGCATCGACCGCAAAGCCCTCGCCGCCGACAAGGCCCTCGGCCATGCACCGGGCAACCGTCGTCTCAAACAAGTGACGCAGCAGGTCGCTGTCGCGGAAGCGGCCATGGCGGTTCTTCGAGAAGGTCGAGTGGTCGGGCACATCGCCTTCCAACCCCAGCCGGCAGAACCAGCGGTACGCCAGGTTCACATGGACCTCGTCGCACAGACGCCGCTCGGAGCGGATGCCCATGCAATAACCAATGATGAGCATCCGGATCATCAGCTCAGGATCGATCGAAGGTCGACCCGTCTCACTGTAGAACGGACGCAGATGCTCGCGAATGCTCGACAGATCGACGAACCGGTCAATCGAGCGCAGCAGATGATCCGCCGGCACGTGCCGCTCAAGGTTGAAGCTGTAGAACAGCGCCTCTTGCGCCACCGTTCGATCGCCCATCATCGGCTCGTCTCCGCATCACCGCAGAAACATTGAATCAGCACATCACCGCGACTTCAAGAGCGAGTTTTTCAACACAATCGGGTGGGAAGCGGTCGTTGCGCAAGATATCAACGCCGTTCAAGGAGCAGCGAGTATGCCAGTCGGTATCAAGGTTGGCAGCATCATCGATGAAATCGGCACCGGCGATTTTTTTCATGCCTTTTACTCAACCGTGAGTGGCAGGCTGGAGGGCCGATGGGGTGAACGCTTTCCATCGTTGATGCACCTTTACGATGGCAAACTGCCCTACGAGAAATCATCCACCGCTCTCGCTGAACTCGCTGAAATTCGTTCGAGATTTGTAGACTTAGCACCGGATCGGATCATCTGGGATATAGAGGATCGAGCCAAGATGCCGCCATGGGGCAACGACATATCGGCGGACATCACGAACCTCTCGAATTACTTTGTTACGTCGACAGGGCGCGATCTGATTGGCCTCCTAGAAGAGGCGCTGGAAGCCTCGCGTGATGAGCAACAGGCAGCCGAGATTGTACGCTACTGAAGGCCCACAACTGGGGCGTTAGCCGCCATTACCAGCCTGACTCTGCCCCGGTACGCGCTTGCCCTTTGTCCGGCTCGTCAGGTGAAACCGCCCGCAGCGGTCGCAACGATACGCCCTGAGCGGCACTGCGGCGTCGCATGCGGCGACCAGTGCGTCGGCGTGTGACAAAAACCTGGCCTTGCGGGCGCAGACGCTCAGCTTCGTGCGCATGGCGTATCGTCAGGTCCCGCCCAGCGCTTCGATCCGCATCGTGGCTTCGGCAACGCCGGGGTTGGCGGGGCTGCCGGTCATTTGTTCAAACAGGTCAGAAAGCTTGGCATAGCGGGTTCGCGCGTCGTGCCACAGCGCCAGC
>JBJXEC010000150.1:0-10937 GCA_046155125.1 Sphingomonas sp.
GCGCGTGGGCGATCATCAGCGTCTTGAGCTCGCGATTGGTGGTGCCACCCCAATAGCGCCGCGCGAGGAAGGTCCAGCCAATTTCCACCTCGCCGGGCTCAACCCGGGTGCGGTCGTACCGGCTCGACCCGATGACCGCGCCGCTTGATCGGTCGCGAACGACCAGGCACCCGCCCGAAGCCCGCGCGTCGGCGAAGAAGCGCCGGAACACTGGCTCCTGCCAGCGGTCATGGGCTGGGTGCACTGCCCAGATCAGTGGGTCGGCCGCGACCGCGAAAAGTGCGTCCCAGTCGGCGTCGGCAAGCGGCGCAAGCGCCACCGTTTCTCCGACCAGAACGGGCTGCGGATCAAAGTCACCCCAGTCGTTCAAAATGCGGCGATCCCGGTGATCGCGCGGCCAAGGATGAGCGCGTGGACATCGTGCGCGCCTTCATAGGTGTTCACCGTTTCCAGGTTCATCAAGTGGCGCATCACTTGATATTCAGCCGAAATGCCATTGCCGCCGTGCATGTCGCGCGCCATCCGGGCGATGTCGAGGGCCTTGCCGACATTATTGCGCTTGACGATGGAGATCATTTCCGGCGCGAACTTGTGCTCGTCCATCAAGCGCCCAACCCGAAGCGACGCTTGCAGTCCCAGCGCGATCTCGGTTTCCATGTCAGCCAGCTTCTTCTGGAAAAGCTGCGTTGCTGCAAGCGGGCGGCCGAACTGCTTGCGGTCCAGCCCATATTGCCGTGCTGCGTGGAGGCAGAACTCGGCGGCCCCCATGCTCCCCCACGAAATGCCATAACGCGCGCGGTTGAGGCAGCCGAACGGGCCTTTCAGCCCCTGCACGTTGGGGAGCAGTGCTTCGTCGGCCACTTCCACCCCGTCCATCACGATCATGCCCGTGATGGAGGCGCGCAGCGATAATTTGCCCTCGATCTTGGGTGTCGACAAACCGGCCATGCCCTTTTCAAGAATGAAGCCGCGGATGCCGCCGCCATGCGCGTCGGACTTGGCCCAAACGACGAACACGTCGGCGATGGGCGCATTGGAAATCCAGGTCTTGGAACCCGTGAGCTTGTATCCGGTCGCCGTCTTTTCCGCCTTGGTCAGCATGCCGCCCGGGTCAGACCCGGCATCTGGCTCCGTGAGGCCGAAACAGCCGATCCACGCGCCGGTCGCAAGCTTGGGCAAATATTTGCGGCGTTGCTCCTCAGAGCCATATTCATAGATGGGGAACATCACGAGGCTCGATTGCACTGACATCATCGAGCGGTAGCCCGAGTCGATCCGCTCGACTTCGCGCGCCACCAGGCCATAGGATACGTAGGAAGCGCCAACGCCGCCATACTCCTCGGGGATCGTCGGGCCGAGCAGCCCCAGCGCGCCCATCTCCCGGAAAATGCCGGCATCGGTCGTTTCGTTCTGAAAGGCGTCGATGATGCGCGGCGCGAGCTTGTCCTGCGCATAGGCAGCGGCCGTATCGCGGATCATCCGTTCATCTTCGCTAAGCTGGTCGTCAAGCTGGAAAGGGTCGGCCCAGTCGAACCGTGTCATACCGCTCATCTCGCGTGCTCCTGCACTATTGAAGAGCGAGCCTTTCCGCTTGCCGCGTGATTTGTCCAGCCCCTCGCGCTAGAACACCTGTATGACCAGCTCTGAAAAGCCCTGCCGCAGCGCCCTGTTTCTGCCCGCCTCGAACGCGCGCGCAATCGATAAAGTGCGCGGGCTTCCCTGCGACGCGCTGATCCTCGATTTGGAGGATGCCGTCGCGCCCGAGGCGAAGGAGGCCGCGCGGTCGGCCGCGGTTGCTGCGTTCTCAGCCGGTGGCTTTGGCGCGCGGCTGCGGGTGCTGCGGGTAAACGCCATCGACAGCGATTGGGGTGCTGACGATCTCGCCGCCGCCGCCGCGCTTGATATTGATGCGGTGCTCGTGCCCAAGGTTTCAACTGGCACCGACATTGCGCGCTATGATGCGGCGCTGACGGCGGCCAGCCGGGACGTTGCGTTATGGGCGATGATTGAGACCTGCCGCGCGGTTGCTGCGCTTCAGGCTATCGCGGATATGGCGCCATCGACGAGGCTTGGCGCGTTTGTCGTCGGCACCAATGACTTGGCACTCGAAATGCGGGTGCGGCCGATGCCCAACCGCGTCAATCTGCTGCCCGTGCTGACTTTAGCGGTGGCCGCGGCCCGCTCACGCGGATTGCGCGTGCTCGATGGGGTGCGCAACGACTTTGTCGATCTCGCGGCGTTTTCGGCAGAGGCAGAGCAGGGCGCGGCACTGGGGTTTGACGGGAAATCGCTCATCCATCCGGCGCAGATTGCCCCGTGCAATGCGGCATTTTCGCCAAGTGCGGATGACCTGGCGCGCGCGCGCAGCATTGTTGCAGCATTTGGTGCACCGGACGCGGCCGGTAGAGGCGCGGTGCGGCTCGATGGGCGGATGGTCGAGCGGCTCCACTTGCGTGAGGCGGAGCGCGTGCTGGCGATGGCAGCGCGGATCGGTTGACACAGCGCATTGCACTTGGGCCGCCCATGTGGTGAGGTAAGCAGGCGCAAAGGGAGCAGATAATGGCAACAACGCTAGACGAGCCCGCGACCGTTCCTTCACCGCCCAGTCTGCCCGTCATCGGCCATCTCCACCAGATTTCGCGCTACGGGCTGATCGGCTACCTGCTGCGCGCGGGCCGCGATTTTCCAGAAGGCTTTTTCAAGCTCAAATTCGGCAGCAGGCTTGGGTATTTTGTAACGAATCCGGATATCGTCGCTGAACTTTGCGATGAGACCCGTTTTCGCAAAATGCCTGGGCCAGGCTTGCGGGTGGTCCGGCGCTTTGCTGGAGACGGGCTGTTCACGGCGTTCAGTGAGGAGGAGAATTGGGGCAAAGCGCACCGCATTCTGCTGCCAGCCTTCAGCCAGCGCGCGATGAAGGGCTATTTCGACATGATGCTGGAGGTCGCTGACCAGCTTGTCGAGAAATGGACGCGCCAGTCCGGCAGCGACGTGCTCGTCGCCGACGATATGACGCGCTTCACGCTCGATTCTATCGCGGTGGCGGGCTTTGGCCACCGGTTTCGCAGTTTCGAAAAGGACGCGCTCGACCCGTTTCTGGAAGCGCTTGGCCGTGCGCTTGGCGAATCGCTCAACATGATTACGCGCCTGCCGATGCAGCAACGGTTTGCCAAGCGCGCAGAACGGCAGTTCGAAGCGGACATCGCCGAAATGAACGCGCTGGTTGACGGGATTATCGCTGAGCGCCGCCGCGCGCCCAATGATGGCAAGGATTTGCTCAACCTGATGATCTCGGCAACCGACCCCGAAACCGGGGAGCGCTTGAACGACGTCAACATCCGCTATCAGGTGCTTACCTTCCTGATCGCGGGCCATGAGACGACGAGCGGGATGCTGACGTTTTCGCTCTATCATTTGCTGCGCAACCCGCATGTGTTGGCGCAGGCCTATGCGGAAGTGGACCGGGTGCTGCCCGGCGATACAAGGCCGGATTATGCGCACACGGCGCAGCTGGTGGTCGTCGAACGCATCCTGAAGGAAGCGCTGCGGCTTTGGCCGACAGCCCCCGCCTTCACGCTCGCACCGTTTGAGGACGAGATGGTCGGCGGCAAATGGCTGCTGCGCAAGGACCGGCCAGTGAACGTGTTTTCGCCCGGGCTGCACCGTTTCGCGGGCGTCTGGGAAAACCCGGACGAGTTCGACATTGATCGCTGGTTGCCGGACGCGGAGGCGGCGCGTCATCCGCATGCCTACAAACCGTTCGGCAATGGTGAGCGGGCGTGCATCGGGCGGCAGTTTGCGATGGTGGAGGCCAAGCTTGCGCTCGCCATGATGCTGCAGAAATTCGCGATCAGCGACCCGCATATGTATCAATTGCGGATCAAGGAAACGCTCTCGATCAAGCCCGACCAGTTTTACCTGCGGGTGCGCACGCGCGCACCGCATGAGCGGATGAGCGTTCCCATGGTGGCGCCGGAAGTTGCCGCCGCGCCGGCCCCGATGGTTTCCGGCAACGGCCAGAAATTCGCCGTGCTCTATGGCACCAGCCTTGGCACGGCGCGCGACATTGCGGAGGAAATCGCCGAGCGCGCCAATGTTGACGGGTTCGACACGGTAGTTCGCTCGATGGACGAGTCGCTGCTGGGCGGCCATTTGCCTGAAGACAAGGTGATCGTGATCGTCACCGCTACTTATAATGGCCGTGCGCCCGACAGCGCGGTGGAGATCGAGCGGCTGCTCGATACGGGCGGTGACGGTGGCATGGACTGGGCGAGTGCCAAATATGCCGTGCTCGGCATCGGCAATAGCCAGTGGCCGAATTACCAATTCTTCCCCAAGCGCGTCGACGAGGCCATAGGAGCGCTTGGCGCTACCCGGCTCTTGCCGCGCGCCGAAGCGGACGGGCAGGGCGATTTCGACGGTGCGGTTGCCGGGTTCGTGCGCGATTTGTGGAAGGCGCTGGGGAGTAATGTCGCGCCGAGCGAGACGAAATCCACCTTGTCGCTGCACATGGTCGATACGCGTACGGCACGCCTGCACGCGCTGCCAGAACACGCCCAGGCGCTTGAGATTATTGCTAATGACGAGCTGGTGCAGCCAGCCGACGGGCTGTGGGATTTCGCGCTGGAGCCGCCGCGCCCGTCAACCCGGTTCATCCGGGTGCGGCTGCCGGAAACGCAGCAATACCACACTGGCGACCATATCGCTGTCTATGCGCGCAACCGGCCCGACCTCGTCGCGCGTGCGGTCGAGCGGCTGGGGCTGGACGCGATGGCGCAGTTGCGCGTCGACGCGCAGGGTGGCCGTTTCCGACATTTGCCGTTGGGGCAGACAGTTACGGTGCAGCAGTTGCTTACAGACTTTGTCGAACTGTCGGACACGTTGCCCAAACGCGCGCTGGCGGTGGTGGCCGAGCAGACGCGCTGCCCCAACACCAAGGCCGAACTGGCCGGGCTCGAAGCCGCCTATCAGGCTGAGATTGTCGCCAAGCGCATGCCCCTGCTGGACCTGCTGGAGCTGTACCCGGCGGCAGAACTCTCGCTCGACAGTCTCGTGGAGCTGTCAGCCGCCATTGCGCCGCGCTTTTACTCCATCGCGTCGAGCCCGCTCAACGACCCGCATATCGCTGACCTGATCGTCGGCACGATGGCGGCGCCCGCCTGGTCAGGGCTTGGTGAGCATCGCGGCTTTGCGTCGGGCTATATGCAGATGCTGGCGCCCGGCGACGCGGTGTTCGGTTATGTCCGCCGGCCCAATCCGCCGTTTTCGCCGCCTGAAGACACGCGCGTGCCGATGATCCTAATTGGCCCTGGCACCGGTTTTGCGCCGCTCCGCGGGTTTATCGCGGAACGCGCAGCGCAGGGGCTTGCTGGCGCCGAGGTTGCCGAAAGTCTGTTGTTCTTCGGTTGCCGCCACCCGGATCATGACTGGTTCTGCAGGAGCGAAGTGGAGCACTGGGCGCGTGCTGGCGTTATTAAACCCTATATCGCGTTTTCGGCCCTGGCGGGGCACCAATGGAAATATGTGCAGGACGCGCTTTGGGCCGAGCGCGGCGCCGTTTGGGCAATGATTGAGGCAGGTGCGCAGATATTTTTATGCGGGGACGGCAAGTTTATGGCGCCGGCCGTGCGCGATACGCTTATTAGAATCGCGGTCGATGTGCAGGGCGGTGACCATGCTAGTGGCTCAGCCTGGCTGGAGGATATGATCGAGCAGGGGCGGTTCCATCAGGACGTATTCGGATTCGGCAAATAAGCGTATAGATCCGGCACAAGCCGCGACACGGGAGAGAGAGATGCTGCAACTATCAGGTCAGGACGCGTCCTTCGTCTATATGGAGACGGCCAATACACCGATGCACATCGGCTCGGTTGGTATTTACGATCCATCGACCGCGCCGGGCGGATTTGTTCGCTTCAAGGATATTTTGCGCTTCATCGAAAGCAGGCTTGGCAGTGCGCGCAGCTTTCGCCAGCGGCTGGTGCGCGTGCCGTTTGATCTTGACCATCCCTATTGGATTGAGGATCCGGGCTTCGACATTGAGTACCATGTCCGCCACATCGCGCTGCCCAAACCCGGGGACTGGCGGCAATTATGCATCCAGGTGGCGCGCTTGCATTCTCGCCCGCTCGATTTGAACAAACCTTTGTGGGAATTCACGATTGTTGAGGGGCTCGACAATGTGGACGGCCTGCCACCGGGCTGCTTTGCGCTCGTCGCCAAGGTTCACCATGCGGCAATTGACGGTATGTCAGGGGTGGAGATGTCGGCGGCCATCCACGATACCGACGCCGAGATGCGACCGCGAGACGCAAGCGATGCGTGGCACTCGGAATCAATGCCCAATGTGGCTGAACTGCTGATGCGCAGTTATTTCAACTCGCTGCGCCAGCCCATGCGCGTGGCCGAAACGATTGGCCGGTCCCTCCCGGGCATGGCTAAGCTGACGATGAGCGTGTCGAAGGGCGAAATCAGCATTGCCAATGCCAAGCCCGCGCCCAAGACGCGGTTCAACGGCAAGGTTGGCGCCCACCGCGTCTTCGATGCGGCACCTTTTCCGCTCAACGACATTCGCGCAATCAAGGATGCGGTGCCGGGTGCGACCGTAAACGACGTTATCCTGACGATCGTTGGCGGTGGGCTTCGAGGGTATTTGGTCGAAAAAGGTGAATTGCCCGATGACACCCTGACAGCAATGGCGCCGATTTCGGTGCGTGCGGAAGGCGAGAAAGCGGCACTTGGCAACCTCGTTTCGGCGATGGTTGTTGGGCTTGGGTCAAACATCGCCGATCCGCTGGAACGGCTGAAATTCGTGCATAGCGAGGCGGCCAATTCAAAGGCGATGACGGGCGCGGTCGGCGCACGCACGCTCACCGATTACAGCCAACTGATCCCCTCGGGCCTCGCCGGGCTTGCGGCACGGCTGTACACCCGGGTGGGGGCGGCCAACGCCCATGCGCCAGCGTTCAGTTGTGTTGCGACCAATGTGCCGGGCAGCCGCGTGCCGCTATACTTTGCGGGCGCAAAAATGGTCGGGATGTATGGGCTTGGGCCAGTGTTCGACTCGATGGGGCTTATCAACACCATCTATTCCTATACTGATACGATTGCGGTCTCTTTCACCTGCGACCGCGATATGATGCCAGACCCTGAGAATTATGCAGCCGCCCTGACAGCTGCATTCGCTGGGTTGAAGGCGGCCGCTGCCGGGGCGGTGGCGCCCGCCGGCGAGCGGCCGGCCCGCCCAAAACCCGTTGCCAAGCCTAAGGCGACAGCGCCTCGCCCGGCGGAGAAACCCACCGCCAAGCCAGTACCTACCCAGAAGCCGGCAGCCAAATCCGCTGCCAAGTCAAAAGGAGCACCATGATGGCCGAAAAGAAATCAACGACGAAAAAAGTCAAAGAGGCGATCGCCGACAAGATCGTCGAGCCGGTGAAGGCGGCTGGCGAGAAAGTGCGCGCGTCCGGCGCCAAAATGGCCGAGGGCGGCGCGACCATGAGCATGAAGATGATCGATCATGCCGAGGAAAACGCGCGCGAGGCATTTGCCGCGATGCGTTCGGCTGCAAAAGCGAAAGATGTAGCTGACGTTATGAAGGTGCAGGGCGAGTATCTGCGCACCCAGGGCAGCCGCAGCATGAAGCATGCGCGCGACATCAGCGACATGATCGCTGCGTTCGGGCGGGAAGCAATCGCCCCGCTCAAAGGCGGCAAGAAGAGCTGAAAGGCGACCCAGGCGATGATTGGGGTGCGCCACGACGTGCCCCAATCATCGCCAGGTCAATCGGGCCCCGCTGGCGTGCCCGCCGCTCAGGCGTGCCCGGCTGACGGATACACTAGCGCGCGCAAACCACCGCGCTCAAAGGGGTGCCAGTCCCCCTCGGGCTGCGCCAGCCGATCAGCAATCGCATAAAGCACGGCCGGGTTGACGCCGAGGCCGCAGTGGCTGCCGTGCACTTCGATATTGTCGGTCTGCACCGCGCGGGGCTCAATGCAATTCTGCCAAGCGACGACGCCATCTTCGCGCGTGTAGATGCTGGTCGATGGCACGGGCGGCGGCGTGGCGCTCTCGCGCAGCTGCTCACGCGTGTCCTTGTCGTCGATCTTTTGCCCGGTCAGCGCTTCATAGGCGCGCCACACATTGGTTGCGCGCGGTGTGCCCGCAAAGGGCGAGCCGAGGGAAATCACCTGGCGCACGGCATCTGGTGCCCGGCGCGAGAGCTGGCGCGCCATCACCCCGCCCAGACTCCAGCCGACCAGGCTCACGCGCTGCCCGGTTGCCGCGTGCACCGCCTCCAGCCGCGCGACGAGCTTCTCGCCCGTCCAGCCAATCGCCTTTGGTCCAAGGTTGCGCCCGAGTTCCCAGGGCAGCGCGTTATAGCCGAGCCGCGCAAGGAACCGGCGCAGCACGGTGGTCGACACATCGCTGGTCACAAAACCCGGCAGCACCATCACCGGGTGCCCATCACCGCGCGGTGCCAGCGCCAGCAGCGGCGCGGCCGCGCCAAGCGAGCTGAACTCAGCCAGCGCGCGCGGCAACTCGGTGAGCGCCAGCAGCGGTGAGGGGGGGCGAATCGGTTCAGCACTATGCGGACGGGTAGCCATTCAATATTCTCCTACGTGTGCGGGTCTGAACGCCCGGTTTATGCTGTCGATCATGCCGTCCAGCCGAACGCCTCATGGCGAGCGGCAACCGCGCGCAACCGGAGGCTGAGGATGACAAGGTCATGCAGGTGCCCGGCGCGGTCCCGAACATGGTCGCGCAGCAGTGCTTCGCCGCGAAAGCCAAGGCTTTCGAACAGGGCGACGGACCCGGCCTGGTCGGGCGTCATTTGCGCGACCAGTTTTTCCAAGCCGTGCGCGTGGGCGACCGCGAAAATTGCCTCGAGCAAATCGCGCCCGAGGCCAGCGCCGCGTCGCGTTGGCGACACCAGCAGCCGCACTTCACCGACATGCGTGCTCCATCCCAGCGGATCGCGGACAAGTGCTGCGGTGCCAACAATCTGGCCGCCATCTTCGGCCACCAGGCTGTCGATGCTGCCGTCGCCGATAGCCGCGGCCCAGGCGTCAACAACCCGTGGGTGCTGCACGTCCCGGCTGAGGAAAAGCAGGTCATGCTCGGGCAGCGTTTTGGTGAAGGCCAGCATCGCGAGCGTGTCGGTTGCCTCAAACCGGCGAAGAGTGTGGCTCATGTCGATCGTTCCCCAAGCCAGTCGATGAGTTTGGGCCACAGCCGCTTGATCGCGTTGCCGCCAGCGACAAGGCTGACATGGCCGCCCTTCATGTCGACGGCCTCCTTATCGGCCGAGCCCACCATGTCGATCAACGGAGCCGATGCGGCCGAGGGTACGATATGGTCATGCTGCGCGGTAACATGCAGGAATGGCGCGGTTATTGTTGACAGATCAACGCGCCTCCCGGCGATTTCCAGGGTGCCGTGGTACAGTTCGTTGTCCCACATTAGCTTCTTTGTGGTCTCGCGGAAATATTCACCTGCGAGCGGCAGCATGTCGGCTGCCCAACGATCGAACATGCGGAACGATTTCACAAACTCGTCATTCCACATATTGTCGAACAGGCGGATATTGCCAGCAATTCGCGCGCCGGGCCGCAGCATGTCAAACGCGGTGTAGAGATAGTCGGCCGGGCAATTGCCGAAGGTATCGACAAGCTGATCGACGTTGAAAAAGCGCTTGTCCGACCAGGCTTGAAACATTTCCATCTTGGAAAAATCAACCGGGGTGGTGAAGCACACCAGGTTTTTCATCGGCGCCTCCGGGTGCAGCCCGGCCCATAGCACCGACAGCACACCGCCAAAGCAATAGCCTACAACGGTAAAGTCATCCTCGCCGGTTTCTTCCTGCACGCGCGCAACGGCCGTCGGGATGAAGTCCAGCACATAATCGGCAAGGCCCAGATGCCGCTCGTCGGCGCGCGGCGCGTCCCAATCGAGCATGAACACGTCGTAGCCGGCCTTCAGCAGATATTCGACCAGGCTTTGCTGGGGCACCATGTCGAAAATGTAGCCGCGGTTGGTCGTCGCCATAATCAGCAGCAGCGGCACGCGGTACACTTCATCCGACATCGCGCGATAGTGATAGAGGTTCATGGTGCCGCGCTGGATGAGCCGGTCCTTGGGGCTTGCGCCGAGCACCGGGGCGGGCGAGGCGAAATAGCCCAAACCCCTGATATTGCGCTTCATCGCTCGGTCGAACTCGACGCGGGCCTGCTCAATAATGCCAGGCGCGTCGCGATCGCTCACCCGGTGACCTTGGCCGGGGGTTTGCGCGTGCGGCTGGGCTTGGGCCGGGCAGGGGCGGAAGCCGTCGCGGTGGTCGCCCCATTTTGGGCGACAAGCAGTGCCTCAATCCGATCTACAGCAGATTCGATGCGCGAAAGCCGAGCCGAGAGATCCGCAACTTCGGCCTTGCTTGGCATGTTGGCAGCGGACAGCGCCCGCTCCATCATGTCCCCGCTCGCTTCGCGCATTTTCAGTGTAGCGGCATTGGCACCGTGCATGACGCGCGTAAACTCGCCGCTTTTGAGGACGTTGGCGCCAAATTCATTGGCCATCGCTTCCCATTGCGACACCATTTCACGGAACAGCGACGCCGGATCATTGAGGGAAGGCACTGACATTTGGCCATCCTTTACCGCGCTGGGCATTCCGTCAAGCACCATCCCGCAGTGTTCAAGCGTAACATTATGGCTTATTGTTCCGTCCAAATCGCTGCCGAGACGCGCGGCGCGCCGTTGATGGAGACTGGATATGGCCACTGCCCTGAAATCTGCACCAAGCATTCGCGAGTCTGTCAGCGCAGAGGAGTGGCAAACCCGGGTCGACCTGGCGGCGGCTTACCGGCTGGTCGCGCTTTATGGCTGGGATGACCTGATTTTCACGCATCTTTCGGCGCGTGTGCCGGGCCCTGAGCATCATTT
>JBJXEC010000151.1:0-17723 GCA_046155125.1 Sphingomonas sp.
ACGCGCGCGGTGTAGCCTGACAGGAAATGATACATCGCCTGATCGGGCGTTAGCTTCGCGATGGGCGGCAAAACGCCATAAGCATCGGCCGTGAGCATCACCACGTTGCGCGGTACCGGCCCCATATTGTCGGCTGAGGCATTTGGAATGAAATCAATAGGATAAGATCCCCGACTGTTTTCGGCCAGCGTCGCATCGTCAAAGTCGAGCTGGCGCGTCCCGGCATCCATCACCACGTTTTCGAGCACCGTCCCGAAGCGCTTCGTCGTCGCGAAAATCTCCGGCTCCGCGTCCGCCGACAACCGGATCATCTTGGCGTAGCAGCCGCCTTCAAAATTGAATATGGCGGTATCCGACCAGCCATGCTCGTCATCGCCGATCAGCGTACGGCTGGCGTCTGCGGACAGCGTCGTTTTGCCCGTACCCGACAGGCCAAAGAAGATCGCGGTATCGCCTTCTGGCCCGATATTGGCTGAACAATGCATAGGCATGATGCCCTGTTGCGGCAGCAGATAGTTGAGCAGGCCAAACACCGACTTTTTCATTTCGCCAGCATAGGCCGTGCCACCGATCAGGATCAGCTTTTCGGTGAAACTCACCGCGATCACCGTTTCGCTGCGGCACCCATGGCGTTCGGGGTCAGCTACGAAGCTCGGCAAGTCAATGATCGTGTATTCCGGCACGAAGTCTGCGAGTTCCGCCGCGTGCGGCCGCACCAGCATCGTGCGGATGAACAGGCTGTGCCAGGCAAGTTCGGTAACCACCCGCACCCGCACCCGGTGTTCAGGCTGCGAGCCACCGAACAGATCCTGCGCATACAAGGTTTCCCTCGATGCGAGCGCTGCAACGAAATCGGCCTTTAGCGCCGCGAAATGCGCCGGCGACATGCCCTTGTTCGTGTTGCCCCACCAAATGCTGGCTTCGGTTTCAGCATCGCGCACAATGAACTTGTCCTGCGCCGACCGGCCCGTGTGGCGACCGGTTGCGACGACCAGCGCGCCATCGGCAGCAAGCTGACCCTCGCCCCGGGCAAGCGCCTGTTCGACAAGTGGTGCGGTTATAAGGTTCCAGCGAACTTGTGCGGCTGTTACGATACCTTGCTCAGCCAGCCCAAATGCCGGTGTGCGGTTGATCACGATTGCCTCTCCTGATGTGGCGACTCAGCGATGCGGCCAAACCGCATACGTATTCACAATTGGGGCGCATATCCTTGTGCGCCGGTTGCGTCAAACCTGCGTGGTTGTCAGGAATGGTTGAGCATTGACGCCATGTAGCCTAGGCCATGGCCAACGTAATAAAGGGCTCTCTTGCCGATGACGGCTTCGATCGCGCTTGTCGATGACGACCGCAACATCCTGACATCGGTGTCCATTGCATTGCAGGCCGAAGGATTTGTAACGCGCGTCTATTCCGACGGGGAGACGGCGCTGAAGGCACTCATCGACAATCCGCCCGACCTCGCGATTTTCGACATCAAGATGCCGCGTATGGATGGGCTGGAACTCCTGCGTCGCCTCCGGGAAAAAAGCGCGCTGCCAGTGATTTTCCTGACCTCAAAGGATGACGAGCTCGACGAGGCACTTGGCCTCGCAATGGGCGCCGATGACTATATTGCCAAACCCTTTTCCCAGCGATTGCTGATCGCACGGATCAGGGCGATCCTGCGCCGCGCTGAACTGTCGCAACCAAGCGGCAACGCCGAGCCGCAAGCGCCAGTTGAGAATATCGACCGGGGGCGGCTGTCGATGGACCCGGCGCGCCACCGCGTTACCTGGGGCGGGAAGGCGGTGACCCTTACCGTCACTGAGTTCCTCATTCTGGAGACGCTTGCCCAGCGCCCCGGCATCGTCAAAACCCGCAACCAGTTGATGGATGCGGCTTATCAGGACGACATCTATGTCGACGATCGCACGATCGACAGCCATATCAAGCGAGTGCGCCGCAAGTTTCGCCAGATAGACCAGGATTTTGATGCGATTGAAACGCTTTACGGTGCGGGATATCGATTCTCCGAAGAGTGACGACTGGGATCTGGCGCTGCGCTGGTCCGGCCGGGTTTCGCTCACGCGGCGGATTCTGGCGGTCAACATCTTCGCGCTCGCAATGCTGGCGGGTGGCTTTTTCTACCTCGACAGCTATCGCAGCCGCATCGTTGACAGCCGTTTGGCGCAGGCCAGCCGCGAAGCCCAATTGATTGCCGCGGCGTTGAGCGCGACCAGCGCTGACCGGCGCAACGCGCTTGCCGTGATGCTGGCGCGCGACACCGGCGTACAGCTTCGCCTGTTTGACCGGACCGGCGCCCAGATTGCCGATACGAGCGCCATGGGCCTGCGCAACTTCTCGCTGATCGACCCGGATAAAGAGCCTTGGGGACAGGGCGCCGGCCGGTTTCTCGATGCGATGATCGACACGGTTGTTGGCGCCGAACGCCCCCCCCTGTATCGCGAGCGGCGGCCTGGCCAGACCTGGCCTACAGTGCGCGATGCCCGGCGCAAGGGCGTTGCCATCGCCACCGTCTGGCGCGCACCCGATCGCACCCCGGTCATCACCGCAGCCGCGCCGATGCGCGACGGCGGTGTCGCGATGACCGCAATTAACGCGCGCGACATCACGCAGACGGTGCGATCCGAACGCTACCGGCTAAGCATTGTGCTGCTGCTTGTAACGCTGTTTTCGATTTTGCTGTCCCTGTTCCTGGCGCGCACCATCGTTCGTCCATTGCGTCGGCTGGCGCGGGCAGCGGTTCGGGTGCGGTTGGGCCGTGCGCGCGAAGTCGTGGTGCCGCGCCTGCCCTCGCGCGGCGACGAGATCGGCATGCTCGCGCGCGCCATTTCCGACATGAGCCAGGCGCTGCGGGCGCGGATTGACGCAACCGAGGCCTTCGCTGCCGACGTGACGCATGAACTCAAAAACCCGCTGGCGTCGCTCAGATCAGCCGTTGAAGGGCTGGGCATGGTGCGCGACCCCGCGCTGCAAGAACGGCTCACCACCATCATTCGGGATGATGTGCACCGGCTCGACCGGCTCATCAGCGACATTTCCGAAGCGTCCCGGCTCGACGCGCAACTCAGCCGGGCAAAGTTCGAGCCAGTCGACATTGGCAAGATGATTGCCGCACTCATTACTGCGCGCGCGGCGCGGGGCATCGAGCGCGACATTCGCCTGCGCCTTGACCAGGCGCCGGGAGACTCGATGCGGGTGATGGGCGAAGGGGCCAGGCTTGAGCGCGTGTTCGACAATCTGATCGACAACGCCGTTTCTTTTTCCCCAGAAGGTGGCCTGGTTACGATTGCGATTGTGCGGCAGGGACGCAATGCCTTGGTGCACGTGGAGGATGAAGGCCCAGGCGTCCCACAAGAAGCCCGCGAAGACGTGTTCCGCCGCTTCCATTCGCTAAGACCCGCGGATGAGGCCTTTGGCCAACACTCCGGCCTTGGCCTTGCGATTGCCCGCACCATTGTCGAAGCGCATCAGGGTAGTATCGATGTGCAATCTCGCGATGATCGATTGAGCGGTGCGCGCTTCGTGGTAACGTTGCCCGTGTCTGACGGACGTTAACCCCAGGGCCGGAGGATTGCTTGACCGTTGTCGAATCCGAAACGATCCACGCAACATCTATAGCGATTGGCGGCAACGCCGTGCTGCTCCGCGGGCGATCCGGCGCTGGGAAATCCGATCTGGCGCTGCGCCTGATTGATCGCGGCGCGGCGCTGGTGAGCGACGACTACACGCTCGTCGAACGCCGCGCCAATGCGGTATTTGCAAGTGCTCCGCCAGCAATTGCCGGGCAACTGGAAGTGCGCGGCATCGGAATTATGGCATTCGACTGCCTGTCATGCGCCCCGGTCGCGCTCGTCGTCGCGCTCGATGCAGAGGTTGAACGGCTGCCGGCACCGGCGGCTTGCGCAATTGCGGGCATGATGGTCCCGCTGTTAAGTTTGGCAGCGTTTGAGGCCTCGGCGCCAATCAAGGTGGAACTTGCGCTGCGTCGGCTTAAAAGTGGCGCGACATGAAAAGCCAGCCGCAAGATATTCTGCTCGTGACCGGCATGTCGGGCGCCGGCAAGTCCACCGTACTCCGTACCCTGGAGGACCTTGGGTGGGAGGTTGTCGACAATTTGCCGCTGTTGCTGCTCGACCGGTTGCTGGCAAGCGCGCTGCCGGCCTCTTCCGCCGGCGAATCGCGGCCGTTGGCAATTGGCCTGGGATCGCAGACGCGTGATTTCGAGCCTGACAAGATTGTCAAACGTATCAAAAAGTTGCGCGAAGATCATGGCCACGACATTGGCACGCTGTTTCTTGATTGCGCAGGCAGCGAACTGGAGCGGCGATATTCGGAAACCCGCAGGCGCCACCCGATGGCGCTAGACCGGCCTGCGGCAGACGGCATTGCACGCGAACGCGAGTTGCTCGCCCCATTGCGGCGATGGGCAAACCGGCTGATCGACACGACGACGCTTTCCGCCAACGACCTCGCGCAGCAAGTGCGGTCGACATTCGCGAGGCAGGGCGGCGGCGGTCCCACCCTGTCGGTCATGTCGTTCGGCTTCGCGCGCGGGTTGCCCCGCAATGCAGATCTCGTGCTCGACATGCGGTTCCTGCGCAACCCGCACTGGGTATCAACGTTGCGCCCCGGCACTGGCAAGGATGCTGACGTCAGCGCCTACATCACCCAGGATCCTGCCTATGCAGAGGCGATGGCGACCATCGACTCGCTGCTTTTGCTGCTCCTTCCGCGCTACCGGGCAGAGGGCAAATCCTATGTTACCATTGCGCTCGGCTGTACCGGTGGGAGACACCGCTCGGTCCATGTGGCCGAGAGGATTGCACAGCAGTTGCGCGCTGCGGGATTTTCGCCCACGGTCACGCATCGGGACTTGGAGGCCGCCCCGCAAGACTCGCTTGAAGGTGCGCCCGCGCCGACACGCGGCGAAGACGGGTCGACAGGCAACGCAGAAACAGGAATGCACTAAGGTGATCTGGCAGGCATGATCGGGCTTGTACTCGTAACGCACGGTCGGCTGGCCGACGAATTCGTCACCGCGATGGAGCACGTCGTCGGCAAGCAGGAGCGGATTGCAACCGTCGCTATCGGCCCGGAAGACGACATGGAGGCGAGACGTGCCGACATCGCGCGGGCGATTGCCGATGTTGATGAGGGCCGGGGCGTCATTTTGCTGACCGATCTGTTCGGCGGCACCCCGTCCAACCTTGCGATTTCCTTGCTGGAAGCAGGTAGGGTCGAGGTTATCGCAGGCATCAACCTGCCAATGCTCATTCGCCTTGAAGGTGCGCGCAAGACGATGAAAGTGACAGACGCCGTGGCCGCCGCCCGCGAGGCAGGCCGCAAATATATTTCTGTCGCTTCCGAAGTGCTGGGCGAAGCGGCCGCGTGACCAAGGCTTTTCGCACTGTTACCATCGCCAATCGCCGGGGACTGCACGCCAGAGCAAGCGCCAAGTTCGTGACGCTCGCCGCGACGCAGAACGTTGAAATTACAGTAATTAAGGACGGCCCGCCCGTTACCGGCACATCCATCATGGGCCTGATGATGCTGGGCGCCGCGATGGGCGACTGCATCACCATTTCTGCCGAGGGTGCCGGCGCAGACGATGCTGTGGCCGCGCTGGCAGCACTTGTAGAAGACAAGTTCGGCGAGGACTGAAGGGCCGTGGCCCGCGAGATCACCGCCTATTCCAACCCGCTCATCAAGCGCATGCGCGCCTTGCGCGACAAGCGCCACCGGCGGGCCGAGGGGCTGTTTCTGGCCGAGGGGCTTCGGATACTCACCGAGGCGCGCGACGCCGGGCACTTGCCGCAATGGCTGTTCTTTGCGCACGACGGGGCAAAACACCCGCTGGTCGACGCGCTGATTGCAGAGGTCGAGGCGGCGGGAGGCGACACGATCGAGACGGTGCCGGACATCCTGTCAAAACTGTCCGGCAAGGATAACCCGCAGGCGGTGGTCGGCGTGTTCGCTGAATTCTCACGGACGCTTGCCTCGCTCGACCGGTCGACCAGCGGCATATGGTTGGTGGCCGAGCGGCTGCGTGATCCTGGCAATCTTGGCACGATATTACGCACAGGTGACGCGGTCGGCGCCGGTGGCCTCATCCTGATCGACGATTGCGTTGACCCGTTCTCGGTGGAAGCGGTGCGGGCGAGCATGGGTGCGCTCTTCACGGTGCCTGTCGTGCAAACCGAATGGCCAGCGTTTCTCGACTGGCTGCGTGCCGGGCCGGGGCAACTCGTCGGCCTGAGCCTCGACACCGACACCGATTATCGCGCGGCGCACTATGTCGCCCCGACCTTCCTCCTTACAGGCAACGAAGCACGCGGCTTGCCAGCGGACTATGCAGCCGTCTGCGATACGCTCGTCAAAATCCCCATGCTTGGGAAAGCCGACAGCCTGAATGCCGCCATTGCCACCGCGGTCATGGCCTATGAAGTGCTCGGGCAGCACCGCGCAGGCTAATCATGGCGCAACCTTATTCAGCCGCGTTGTCGACGGACGCAGCGACCAGAATTGGCCCTTCTCCGTAACGCGCCAGCGCTTCAATCTCGGGCACCTCGTCAAGCTCCCGGGCGCTCGAGTCGATGTTCAAATCGCGAAATTTGCGACCGGTGCTCAGCACATTGCGCTCAAAGCTGCCAACGAACTTATTGTAGTTGTTCACCGCACTCGCGAGCCCGGAACCAACCACGCGCAAATGCCCTGCGGCAACCGTCAGCCGATCATACATTTCCTTGCCAAGTTCGCCAATCTGCCGTGCTTCCTTGGCCAGCTTTTCCTGTCGCCACACGGCTGACACGGTGCGAGCGATGGCAATTAGGTTGGTGGGCGTTGCCAGCAGCACGCGCTTGTCAAAGGCAAAGTCCCAGAGCGTCGGATCGTGTTCCAGCGCCGCCGACAGAAAATGTTCACCGGGCACAAACATGATGACGTAGTCAGGAGCATCGTCGAACTGGTTCCAGTAGGCCTTGTTGCCAAGCCCGTTCACATGCGCGCGCATGGATGCCGCGTGATGGCCCAGATGCGTTTTGCGCTCATGCTCTTCAACCGCACCAAACGCGTCCTGATACGCGTTCAGCGATACCTTGGCATCTATGACAAGCGACTGGCCCCCGGGAACACGGATGACGACATCTGGCCGCAACCGGGTGCCATCCTCGCCCTCGACATTTACCTCCGTTTGAAAGTCTGCATGTTCGGACAGGCCGCAGCTTTCCAAAACATTACGCAGTTGCTGCTCGCCCCAGCGCCCGCGCGACTTGGGCGCGTTGCGCAGACTGTTGACGAGCTTTGCCGCTTCGCTCGACACCTTCTCCTGCCCAACGCGCAGCCCCTCCAGCTCGCCGCGCAACACGTCAAAGGCGCTGCGCCGGTCAGTCTCAACCTTGGCCACTGTCTCTTCATATTTCTGCAATCGCTCGCTCACGGGCTGCAGCATCGCGCGCAGCGCCTGGCCCGAGACTTGCTCCGACTGGCGAAAGCGCGCATCGGCCCGCTCCAGAAAGCGTTTCTCAGCCTCCCCGAGCAGCTTGCCGGCAACGTCGCTGAACTGCGCGGCCATCACGTCCTTTGCTTCGCGCAGCTCCGCCAGGCGGGCCTCAAAGGCACCCGCCTGCGCCTTGAGCGTTGCCAGGTCGGTTCGGGCCACGTCGCGCTCATCGCGAACGACATCGAGCGTTCCGGCAAGCGTCGCTGCGAGTTTTGCACGCTCTTCAGCGGCGGCGAGATCGGTAATGGCGCGGCGAAAATCGGTCTCGAGCGCGTCACGTTCGGCCTGCGCCGCGGCAACGCCGCGCACGCCGAGAAACCAGCCGACCGCCAACCCCGCAACGAGCATCAACGCCGCTATCCCCCAAAACGCTACGTCCAAATGCTTGCCTTTCCAAGGGAACGAAGCACGAACCTAAGCTGCAATGCACGCATCGGCAAGAGCGGCACCGCTCGCTTCATCGCCAATGGCGGGGCGGCGCCCGTTTGACGAAAACCCGGCAAGCACTATGATGAGGAGCTAGCGCGCTTAAAAGCGCGACCCACAGACCCTTTGAACCTGACTAGGCTGGTACCCGCATCTGCATGTCGACGCCCACTCCTCCACCCCCCGGTGCGAACGCCGACTGGACGATTCCGCAAGCGTGGCACGACTATTCGGCGGCGGAACATGCGATGTGGGACACATTGTTTGCGCGCCAATCAAAAATGCTCCCGAATCGCGTGGTCCCGGAATTCATTGCAGGGCTTGACGTACTGCGCATGGCAAAGCCCGGCATCCCGAATTTTGAGGAACTGTCCGAGCGCCTGATGGCCGCAACCGGCTGGCAAGTCGTGGCCGTGCCAGGGCTGGTGCCGGAGTCAGTGTTTTTCGACCACCTCGCCAATCGCCGGTTCGTTGCCGGGCGCTTTATCCGCACGCCCGAACAGCTCGACTATCTGCAAGAGCCTGACATTTTTCACGACGTGTTCGGGCATGTGCCGCTGCTGACCAACCCGGTTTTCGCCGATTACATGCAGGCTTATGGCAAGGGCGGACAGCGGGCGGCGGGCGCGGGCGCTATCGAAAAGCTCGCCCGGCTTTATTGGTATACGGTTGAATTTGGCCTCATCAACACAGAGGCGGGCTTGCGCCTTTATGGCTCCGGCATCGTCTCGTCCTATGCCGAGTCGCTGTTTGCGCTGGAAGACCCATCGCCGAACCGGTTGGGCTTCAATCTCAGGCGGCTGCTGCAGACGGATTACCGGATCGATGACTATCAGCAGACTTATTTTGTCATCGAGAGCTTTGAGGACTTGCTGGAGCAAACGCTGCGTACTGATTTCGGGCCAATTTATCAGTCGTTAGAACATGCGCCGGTGATTGCGCCCGAAACGGTGCTGACAGCGGACCGCGTGTATACGCTGGGCACACAGGCTTATGCCGAGGCAAAAGCAACCATGGCAGTTGTACAGTAAGCCAACACGACGCTGGTCGTTTGCAGGAAAATTGGCGCGCCCGGAACGATTCGAACGTCCGACCCTCAGATTCGTAGTCTGATGCTCTATCCAGCTGAGCTACGGGCGCGCGGGAAGCGGTGCCATAAAGGGCGGGTTGAAAATGTGCAAGCCCGTTGCGCCAGCTTCTTTGCACGCATAGAGATTCGACCATGTCGCGCTTTGCTATTTGGATGCCGCTTGTGGCGCTGTTGCTTGCCGGATGCGCAGGTGGCAACGCTGGCTATCCCTCGCTGCTCCCGCGCCCGATTGAAACCCGCAACGAGGCCGAGAGTTCGCCGCCGCCTGCCGCGGCCGAACAAGACCCGGCGCTCGATGGCGCCATTGCTGCTGTTGAAAGGCAGCTTGCAGACGTCGCGGTGCGCTTTGTGCAGGAGCAGGGTCGGGTAGCGCCCGCCGTCACCCGCGCCCAAGGCGCCAGCACCGGGAGTGACGCCTGGCTGGAAGCGCAAAGCGCGGTCGCAGCCCTGAGTGGCCTGCGGGCCCGGACACAGGCCAGTCTTGCCGATGCCGAACAGTTGGCGGTTGCCCGCGCCGACGGCCGCGGCCAGCCTTATCAGCCGCTCGAAGCGCTGCTGACCACTGCCACGCGCCAGGCAGAAGCACAGGGCAAGGCAGTTGACGCTATGGCTGCCGAGCTCGCACCGCCCACTCGTTGATTTGATTGCGCACTGACCTACCCGATGGCCGACTCACTTCAGCAGCGGCAAAATGCTGGCATAATCGTCTGTCCACGGCGCAAGGCCGGGCTTGGTGCGCAGCGGCACCCATGCCCGGTTACGCGCCGTCAACGCAGCGATGACAGCCGGATCACGTGACAACGCCACCCACCGCGACCCCGAAACGCCCTCAGGTAGCGGCAAGGCAGGGCTGTACACCAGCGTCGCCGACGACCATCCGCCATGTTTTCCCGCCGCAGCGAGCATCGGCTGCAAATCAACAAACCGGTTGGTGATATTGACCATCACCAGGCCGCCCTGCGTAACCACTTTGCCATAGCTGGCAAACGCCTCAAGCGTGAGCAGGTGGATAGGAACCGCATCTGACGAGAATGCATCAAGCACAAGCACGTCGAGGCTGTTCGGCGCTTCACGCGCTACCCTGAGGCGCGCATCACCGACGATCATTTTGACCCCGGGCAAACAGCGGCTGAGGAACCGGAACTGCCCGGTGTCACGCGCAATCCGCACTACCGCCGGATCGATCTCATAATAGCGCCAAGACTGCCCCGGCTGGGCATAACAGGCCAGTGTTCCGGCCCCCAGCCCAACCACGCCAATGCGCGCTTGCGCCCCAAACAGCGCGGGCGCTGCCAGCAATGCCTGTGCAATGCCCGATTCCCGGACGAAATAATTGGTCGGCGTCCGCTCCCGTTCCGGGGTTCCAATCAGCTCAACGCCGTGAATGGTCGTGCCATGTGACAGGAAATGCTGCCGTGGCAGTTCGTTGACCGTGTACACGCCAAAATAGCTTCGGCTGCGCACATCGGGCTCGAGCGAGAGGTAGAGCGATCGCAGCCCGCCAAAGATCAGCAGCGCTCCTGTCAACACGATGATGAAAGCCGCGCGGTGCCCGAGGGCTACCATTTCAAGTACCACCAGCGCGCCAAAAATCGCCCCGCGCGTGACCCCGCTGTCGAACGACGCAGGTGCTGACATCACGCCCATCAGCAGCAGCAGGACACCAAGCGCACAAGCAAGCGTCATGATGCGCCGGCGCCGCGCGTCCCCATTCCACAGCCCCGCCAGCGGGCCGACGACCATCGCTTGCGGCACGCAAACCCCGGCGGCGAGCACCAGCAGCGGATATTCCCACGTCCAGTTGAACAACAGCGGCGCCACCAGCCCGGCGAATACACCGCCGAGCGCGCCGCCCAGCGACATCGCAAGGTAAAACCCCGTCAGCCGTTCAGTCGATGGCCGTACGCGGAACATCGCGGTATGCAGCGCCACCGAAATGACGAACAACAGCCCAAGCGCCAGCGCCGCGTTGAAATAGGGGTATTCCTGAAACCCGCCAATCGACACGCCGCCAAACAGCAGCACGATGATCGGCGCGAACCGGGTTATCGCATCGGCGGCCGCCCGATTGGTTGCAAAAGCGACCGAAAAGCTGACAAGATAGAGCCCCAGCGGAATGACCCACAGCATTGGCATCGCGACGATGTCAGTCGTGAGATAGGTCGTCGTCGCCAGCATCAGCCCCGAGGGCACGAAGGCCAGCAATACCCATTTTGCGACGGTCCGGCGCGACGTTGGCGGCGCGAGCCGCACGTCGACGGCAACCGGTGCTTGCGCACCGCGCTCGACCTTGGGCAGCGCCCATGCGCACGCGATCACCAAGAGCGCCACCAGCGCATAGCCAGCGCTCCACAACGCGCTTTGCGCTTTTACGGCAAGCAGAGGCTCGACGAGCAACGGATAGGCAATCAACCCGCCAAAACTGCCAAGGTTTGACGCGGCATAGAGCGCATAAGGATCTTGCCCGGGATGGGCGATGCCAAACCAGCGCTGGAGCAGCGGCGCCTGCGCGGCAATCGCAAAAAACAACGGTCCGATGGAAGCACCAAGCAGCAACGGCACCCACAGCGCGGGTTGCGCATCGGCTGCAGGTTGCAGCGCGAGGAGACCAATCGGCAGCCACAACGCGCCAAAGCCAAGCACGCCGATATGCACGCCGGCTTGGACCCGCGGCGAAAAGCGCCCCAGCCAGTGCGCATAGGCATAACCGCCGAGCAACAGCGCCTGATAGACCAGCATGGCCGAGTTCCACACAGCAGGCGCACCGCCCAGCCGGGGGAGCGCCATCCGCGCCACCATCGGCTGCACCAGAAACAGCAGAAACGACCCGCCAAGAATGGCGGCCGCAAACAGCGCGCGTCGGTCAGGCCGGTGCGCCGCGGCCTTGGTCAGATCAAATCGTTCGTGCTTCATGTCACCACCAATGTTGCGCCGCGGCTCCCAGCCCGGAACTGCGCGCGTGCGGGTGACGTATCAGGCTATATGGTTAACAATTGGTCGATTTATGCGGTAGGTTATGTGCGGCTGTAGCGGGCTTCCCTCGGCCACCATCGGGTGGTCGAAATCGGCCGCGTGGTCGCGCACCATGCCCAGTCGCTCCATCAGACCCCAGCTCGGCATATTGGCAAGCACGGTGATCGCCGAAATGCGCGGCACCGGCAACTGCGCCCACGCCCAGTCGAGCACGGCTTGCGCGGCTTCCCGTGCATAGCCCTGCCCCCAATATTCCTTGCCGAGCCGCCAACCGATTTCGCACTCGCCCTCAATCGCGGTGCCGGGGTTACCGAGCTTCAGCCCGCAAAGCCCCAGAAAGGCGCCATCGGATTTGCGGATCACTGCCCAGAATGTGTGGCCGAGCGTGTCGCGCCACAAGTCAAGCCGCGCCAGCACCGCCTGAAATGCGGCTTCATCCTCAAGCTTGATAAGGTAGCGCATGCCCTCCTCATCAAAGCTCTGCGCACGAAACGCCGGCAAATCCTTCGCTTCCCAATGGCGCAGCATTAGCCGCTCGGTCTCAATCATCCGTTAAGGAGCTTCGCTGCGTGGAGCGCATGATAGCTCAACACACCTGAACAGCCGGCACGTTTGAACGCGAGCAGCGTTTCCAGCACCATAGCGTCGCGGTCCGCCGCGCCCGCAGCCACAGCCGCCTCGATCATCGCATATTCGCCAGACACTTGGTACGCGAACACGGGCACCTCGAACGCACTTTTCACGCGGACGATGATGTCGAGATAGGGCATGCCCGGCTTCACCATAACGCTGTCCGCGCCCTCGGCCAGGTCGAGTGCCACTTCGCGCAGCGCCTCTTCCGCATTGGCCGGGTCCATCTGATAGGTTTTCTTGTCGCCCTTCAGCAGCCCGCGACTGCCAACGGCATCGCGGAACGGCCCGTAAAAGGCGCTCGCATATTTGGCCGCATAGGACATTATCTGAACATTTGCGAAACCATCCATTTCAAGCGCATCGCGGATCAGGCCAATGCGACCGTCCATCATGTCGCTCGGGGCGATAATATCCGCACCCGCCGCGGCTTGATTGATCGCTTGCGCGGTCAAAATGTCAGCGGTTTCATCGTTCAGCACATAGCCCTTGGCATCAACCAGCCCGTCATGGCCGTGCGCTGTGTAGGGGTCGAGTGCGACATCCGTTAGCACGCCCAGCGCCGGCACCGCATCTTTGAGCGCCCGAATTGCGCGGCACATCAGATTATCGGGGTTAAGCGCCTCATGCCCGTCATCGGTTCGCAAGTGCGCCGGGGTGTTAGGGAACAGCGCGACGCACGGAATGCCCTGGACCACAGCCTCACGCGCGCGCGCGACAATGCCGTCCACGGACCACCGGGAAACGCCCGGCAGCGACGCAATTGGCTCTTCAACGCCCGAACCATCGGTAATGAACAGCGGCCAAATGAGATCGGCGGGCGTCAGCACGGTCTCGGCATGGAGCTTGCGGCTCCACGGCGTAGCGCGCGTACGGCGCAAGCGAAGCGCGGGATAAGGGGCGGACATAGCGCAGGTGTGCGATATCCCGAAACATCCCGCAAGGCCCGATATGGTCTCGCAGCGGACGTTACGGACGCCTAGCGACGCTTACGCTTCAGGCTGCGCCCTACCCAACATCACCAGCCCGTGGCCACAGCACATTCAACCATGTTCAGGCACCGCGCCAACCGGCACCGCAAAACTTGCCGCGCGCCAATTTCCGTAGCGATAGAACAACCCGGCAAGCACAACCGTTGCCATTGATCCGAGCGGAAAGGCCAGCCACAACGCGTCAACGCCGAGCCAGGGCCGCGCGAGCGTTGCAAATCCCAGCCGCACCGGAAACATCGCGACAAACAGCACGGCCAATGGCCCAAGCACTGCCCCATTCGCTCGCACCACACCGAACAGCACCATGGTGACGCCAAACAGAACAAAGCCCCATGTCGCGAGCAATTGAATGTGCCGAGCGATCGGCAGCGCGGAGCTTTGACCGCCCAGGAACAATGCCATCACCTCGCGGTCAAAAACCAGGAGCAGGACGACCATCACCCCGGTAATCGCCAGATTGAGCGCAATACCGGCGCCCGCAATCCGTTCCACTCGGTCCCATTTGCCAGCACCAATGTTCTGCGCGGCCATCGCCGAGGCCGCCGCGCCAATAGCCATGGCGGGCATCTGCACATACGCCCATAATTGCAGGCTGACCCCAAAGGCCGCGCTCGTGTCCACCCCTTCCCGGTTGACGAGCCCGAACATGCTCAGCCCAGCGACCGCGATCACAATCATTTGCGCGCCAATCGGCACGCCCTTGGTCACGATTGCCCAGACGACCGCGCGCGACGGGAAGAGATAGCGCAGCTCATCACCGCGCAACCGGACGGTTAGGTCACGAGCATAAATATACGCCACCAGCCCGCCAAGTGCCGCAAAATTGGCGATGAGCGACGCGGTCGCCGATCCGGCAATCCCCATGCGCGGCACGGGGCCCAACCCGAGGATGAACACCGGGTTGAGTGCCGCATCAAGCAATGCGGCAGCGCCGCCGAACCACAAGGGCGTCATCGCGTCGCCCGTCCCGCGCAGGCCCATTGTGAGCAGCACCATCAGCATCGCCGACGGCAACCCCAGAAAGATGATCCGCAAATAGGTGAGCGCAAGCGGCATGGCGTCGCCAGGCGTGGCCAAGAGCCCCAAAATCTCGCGCGCAAACACCCATCCAAGCGTCGCCACCACGACAGACGACCAGAAGATCAACCCGACCGCCGACCCAAATGCCTGCCGGGCACCGTCAATATCACGCCGGCCAAAGCTTTGTCCGACAAGGATCGTGGCAGCCATCCCAAAGCCAAACACCGCTGCGAACAGCAGGAACATTATGTTGTTCGCGTTAGACGTTGCCGCCAGCGCGCTTTCCCCCAGGAAACGCCCTACCCAGATGGCGTTGATCGAGCCGTTGAGCGATTGCAGGATATTGGTTGCAAGCGTCGGCAACGCGAACATCAGCAGCGTGCGGCCAATCGGGCCATTGGTCAGGTCGCGGCCGCCGGGCGCGCGTCTGGCTTGCGGAGCTGCGGTCGCCACTAACCGAGCCGCGCCAGCGCTGCAGACAACCGTGCCGCTTCAGCCGCCTTGTCGGCATGGTCCGCGCGCGCCTTGTCGACCGCTTCGGGCTTGGCGCGTTCGACAAAACTGGGGTTGTTGAGGCGCCCGGCCAGCGCATCGCGTTCTTTTTCCGCCGCCGCAACCCCCTTGGTCAGGCGCGCGCGCTCCGCATCGAGATCGATCACACCGTCAAGTGGGAGAACAAACGTTGCCTCGCCCACCACAATTTGCGCGGCACCTCCAGCGGGCGCATCGCCACTCGTTACCTCCACCCGCGCCAGCCGGGCCAGCGCGCTTGCCTGCCGCGCGAGCCGCTGCGCCGTTTCCTCATTCGCATCGCGCACGAACAGCGGCATCCGCGCACCCGGTGGTACAACCAGCTCGTTGCGCGCGGCGCGAATATCGCTCACCAGCTCGATCAGCCAGTCAACTTCGCGCCCCGCGGCAAGATCGACGACAATGGCGCTCACATCGGGCCATGTCGCCACGATCAGTTCATAATCGCGCGTGCCCGTTTTCGACCAGAGTTCTTCGGTGATAAACGGCATGAACGGGTGGAGCAGCACCAGAATCTGGTCGAGCACCCAGCCCGCCACCGCGCGCGTTTCGTTGGCATCGTCGCCAGTCGCCGGTGCGTCCATTTGCCCCAGCAAGGGCTTGATGAGTTCAAGATACCAGTCGCAAAACTGGTTCCAGACGAAGTGATAGGCAGCGTTTGCTGCACCGTCGAACCGATAATCGGCAAGCGCTGAATCCACCGCCTGCACGGTGCGCACCACTTCGCCGATGACCCATTTGTTGACGGCAAGCGTGGCCGCTGGCGGCACCGGCGAGCTGCTCGCGACAATGCCGTTGCCTTGCGCAAAGCGCGCCGCGTTCCACAGCTTGGTTGCGAAATTCCGGTACCCGGCGACGCGGGCCTCGTCCATCTTGATGTCGCGGCCCTGGCTTTCCATCGCCGCCATGAAAAACCGCAGGGCATCGGCACCATATTGATCGATCAGGCCCAGCGGATCGACGGTATTGCCCTTGGATTTCGACATTTTCTGCCCGTCGGCGGCGCGGACAAGACCGTGGAGATACAGCGTGCGAAATGGCACATCCTTCATGAAGTGCATGCCCTGCATCATCATCCGCGCATCCCAGAAGAACAGAATGTCGAACCCGGAGATGAGCACGTCGTTGGGGTAGCGCCCCATTGCCGCCACGTCGGCATCCGGCCAGCCCATGGTCGCAAACGGCCACAGCGCGGAGGAGAACCAGGTGTCGAGGACGTCTTCGTCCTGCCGCAGGACAGCGTCGCCGGCGATGGCGCGCGCGGCCTCTTCATCGTCGGCCACGATGATCCGGCCCTCGTCTGTGAACCAAGCCGGAATCCGGTGCCCCCACCACAATTGCCGGCTCACGCACCAGGGCTGGATATTCTCCATCCAGTTGAAGAACGTCTTCTCCCAGCTTTTCGGCACGATCCTGATGCGCCCGTCGCGCACCGCTTCAATCGCGGGTTTCGCGAGGGTCGCCGCATCGACATACCATTGATCGGTAAGCCATGGCTCGATCACCGCGACGGACCGGTCGCCGAACGGTGTCTGGATGGTGCGCGGTTCGGCGTCGTGCTCCGCCCCTTCCTTGTCGACATGGGGCTCAAGGAACCCATGCTCCTTCATCCACGCAACCGCGAGTTCGCGCGCGCCATCCACCCCGTCCTTGCGGAAACGATGCAGGCCGAGAAACATCTCCGGCACCAGCCCATCAGCGGTCTGCACAACATTTGCCTTGGCATCGAACATGTTGAGCATCTGCGCCGCGGGAATCCCGGCCCGCTTGCCCACCTCAAAATCGTTGAAATCATGCCCTGGCGTAATCTTTACCACGCCCGAGCCAAGCGCCGGGTCGGCATGATCGTCGGCGATGATTGGCAAGCGCCGACCCGTGAACGGCTGGATGACGAACTGCCCCACCACCGATTGATAGCGCTCGTCCGCCGCATTTACCGCCACCGCCATGTCGGCAAGCATCGTCTCGGGCCGGGTCGTCGCCACGACCAGATGATCGGTGCCGTCGGGCAGCGTCGCACCTTCGGCCAATGGATAGCGGAAATGCCAGAAGCCGCCCTTTACCTCCCGCGTTTCCACCTCAAGGTCAGAAATCGCGGTGCCAAGGCCGGGGTCCCAGTTCACCAGCCTTTTGTCGCGTTTAAGCAGGCCGTCCTTGTGGAGTTCGACAAACACGTTCAGCACGGCCTTGCTAAAGCCGTCGTCCATGGTGAAGCGCTCATTTGCCCAGTCCATCGAACAGCCGAGCCGGCGCAGCTGGCGGGTTATCTCGCCGCCGCTTTCGGCCTTCCAGTCCCAAACCTTCGCGATGAAATCGTCGCGCGAATAATTGGTGCGCTTATCCTGCGCGAGCGCCAGTTGCCGCTCAACCACCATTTGCGTTGCAATGCCGGCATGGTCAGTGCCGACCACCCAGAGCGCATCCTTGCCGCGAAGCCGCTCATAGCGGGTCAGGATATCCTGCAAGGTGTTGTCGAGCGCATGGCCGATGTGAAGTGAGCCGGTTACATTGGGCGGCGGGTTGACGATCGTCCAGGGCTCGGCGCCGGGCCGCTCGGGGC
>JBJXEC010000152.1:0-8487 GCA_046155125.1 Sphingomonas sp.
AACTATCCCAATATGTAAGCGCCTCTGGGCCGTGGTGGCGGCCACCGTGCTTGCGACCACACCGGCTTTTGCCGATACGTCGCAGCAGGCGCTCGCGGCCTATGTCCGCGCGCGGGCGGCGGATGCCGATGGCAACCCGCGCCAGGCCGCGCAAGGCTATGCGCAGGCGCTTGCCGATACCGATCCAGTGGTGGCCGTGCGTGCCTATCGTGCAGCCATAGACGCTGGCGATTATGCGCTTGCCACGCGGGCGCGGCTGGTGCTCGAACGGGCCGGGGTTGCGCCAAGCGACGCTGCGCTGCTGGCGTTGGCGGATGCCATTATAGACGCCGATGATGCAGGCGTACAGGCAGCGATCCGCCGTATCGGGTCAGGCCCGCTGGCCTTTCTCGCCAGACCATTGCTGGCCTGGCGGCTTGCGGCGCGCGATGACCCTGGCGCGATCGAGGCGCTGGCAGGTGCCAAGAGTGACGCGCTGGATCGCGGTTTTGCGGCCGAAAACCGGCTATTGCTGATGATCGTGCAAGGGCAGCAAGACGCCGCCATCGCGCAGCTGAAGCTATTGACGACGTCTGCATCGCCTGTCGAAGAGGTGCAAAGGGATGCAGCGGAGCTGCTCGCGTTGACCGGCAGGGCGGTGCTCATCAACAGCGCATTTTCTACCAGCGCGCCGGCCGCCCCGGCACTGGCGCCGGTTGCCCTAACGCCGCTAGCCGGTAAGCGTTTGTTTGCCATTGCAGCCGCCCGCCTGCTTAGTCGGCTGGCCATTACGGTTGACGGCTTTGATGGGGCCAAGCGTGATCCGGCGATTGCGCGGGCAGCGCTTCGTATCGATCCGGGCGATGATCGTGCGCGGGTGGCGCTGGCGGGCGCGCTGATGGCCGACCGGGGGGCGAGCGCTGCCCTTGCCATACTCGACGAGATAGGTGCCGGCAGCCAATATTTCAGGGATGCGCAGGCGCGCCGCGCTGACGTTCTGGAACAGATGGGCAAGCATGACGAAGCGCTCGCCATTGCTGCAAGCTTGGCCACGGGCGCTGCGGCGACATCGGCCGATCTGCGGCGATACGCGGCCGCGCTGCGGTCTGCCGATCGCTATGCTGATGCCGCGCATGTGTACGTCATGCTCCTTGCGCAGGAGCATGACGCGGCCGACTGGGCGCTGCATGTGCTGCTCGGGGAGTCGCAAGAACGCGGCGGGGATTGGCGGTCGGGCCGGGCGCACTATGAAAAAGCGGTCGCACTGGCGCCTGACCGCGCCGTGGCGCTCAACTATCTGGGTTATGCGCTTGTCGAGCATGGTGAGGATTTACCGCGCGCTCAAAAACTGCTGGAGAAGGCTGCGGCGCTCGCACCAAAGGATTATTCGATCCTGGACTCGCTCGCCTGGGCCTATTTCAAGCAGTCTGACATTGCCCGGGCGCTGCCGCTGCTCGAGCGGGCCGCGCGCGCAAGCCCTGAAAATGGCGTTATTGCAGAGCATCTTGGGGACGCCTATTGGAAGGCGGGCAGGCGGTATGAAGCGCGCTATGCGTGGCGCTCGGCGTCGGTCGAGGCCGCGCCGAAAGACGCTGAGCGGCTGGGGGCGAAGATCGCCGACGGCCCGGCGCGCCGCTGATCCATGATCGTTGAGCGGGCACCGGCCAAAATCAACCTGGCGCTGCATGTCCGCGCGCGCCGGCCAGACGGGTATCATGAGCTGGAGACGCTGTTTGCGTTTCTGGCCGATGGCGACACTATTTCGCTGGAGCGGGCGGCCGCGCCGTCGTTTCGGCTGACGGGGCCCTTTGGTTCGGCACTGGCAGCAGAACGCGACAATCTGGTGCAGCGTGCGGTTGACGCGTTCGCGGGAGCATTCGGTGACCCGGGCCCGCTTGCCATCACGCTCGACAAGCAGCTGCCGATTGCGTCGGGCATTGGCGGGGGCTCAGCGGATGCGGCGGCGACATTGCGCGCGCTGGCGCGGCTTATGGGGGTCGCAGTCGATGAACGGCTCTACGCGATTGCCGAGGGCCTTGGGGCGGATGTGCCGGCGTGCCTGCTCGGCAAAAGCGCCATTGGCCTTGGCAAGGGCGAGCAGCTTGCGCCACTGGCCGGGCTTGCCGATACGCCGGTTTTGCTCGTCAACCCCGGTGTTCCTGTGTCAACGGGCGCTGTGTTCAAGGCGTGGGACGGGCAAGATCTTGGCCCATTGCCGACGGCCGGCACCCTGCTTGATCGCGCCCGCAACGCGCGCAACGATCTTGAGCCACCCGCGCTGGCGCTGGCGCCCGAGATTGCCGATGTGCTGGCAGCGCTCGGCGCTGCGCCCGGCGTCCTCCTGTCGCGCATGTCCGGCTCGGGCGCGACGTGCTTTGCGCTGTTCTCGAACCGCGAGGCACAGGCAATGGCTGCGGCAACCATTGCCGCCGGGCACCCCGGCTGGTGGACGTTTCAGTCCAGTATGGCGTGACAATGGTGTTGCCGGAGATGATATCGGCGCCCGGCGCCATATTGCTCGTGTGCGATCATGCCTCGAACGTGGTGCCGCGTGACATCTCGCTTGGCGTGCATCAGGACGTGATGCGCCGCCACGTCGCCATTGACATCGGCGCTGCGTCATTGACGAGGGTGCTTTCCGCTCGGCTTGCGGCGCCGGCAATTCTCGCGACGGTGTCGCGGTTGGTGATCGACCTGCACCGGCCGACCGACCATCCCGGGTTGATCCCGCTCACCAGCGATGGCCATGCCGTTCCCGGCAACATTACCGCAGACCGGGCGGGCCGGATTGCCCGGTTCCACGCGCCCTATCACCGCGCCATCGAGCGCCACATCAGGATACAGCGCCCGGAGTTGATCGTTGCAATCCACAGCTTTACGCCGCAGCTGGAACAGGATGGCGCACCGCGTCCGTGGGAGGTCGGTATTCTCCATAATCGCCAGTCGGTTGCCGCCCGGGACGCCATAGCGAGGTTTCGCGAGGCAGGTATCGTGACAGGGGATAACCAGCCCTATTCCGGCCGCGCGCTAAACATGACGCTGAACCGCCACGGCGAAGGGCAGGGCATCGCGGCATTCTCCATCGAAGTGCGTAACGACCTGATCTCCATCGCGGCTGGCGTTGATGCCTGGGCTGCCATTATCGCTCCCGTTATAACGCAAGTGCGCAATGGACTTGCGCAAAACGCCGCTTTGGCGACATAGGCAGTCGGTATGACCCGCTCATTCGATAAATCGCGCCTGCCGAGCAGGCACGTCTCCGTTGGCCCCGAACGGGCGCCGCACCGCAGCTATTACTATGCGATGGGCATCGCCGAGGAGGACATTGCACGCCCCTTTGTGGCGCTTGCAAGCGCTGGCAACAATTCTGCGCCCTGCAATACCACGCTCGATGCGCAGGCGGATGCGGCGCAGGCGGGTGTCGTGGCAGGCGGCGGCATGCCGCGCCGGTTCAACACCATTACCGTGACCGACGGCATCGCGATGGGGCATCAGGGGATGAAATCCTCGCTGGTCAGTCGCGAAGTGATTGCCGACTCCGTTGAACTTAGCGTGCGGGGCCATTGTTATGATGCGCTGGTTGGGTTTGCCGGATGCGACAAGAGCTTGCCGGGCATGATGATGGCGATGCTGCGCCTCAACGTGCCGAGCATTTTCGTTTATGGTGGTTCGATCCTGCCCGGCCGGTTCCACGACCGCGACGTGACGGTCGTCGATGTATTTGAGGCCGTCGGGCAATATGCGGCGGGCGCTTGCCCACTGCAGGAACTGATCGCGCTGGAAAAGGTCGCCTGCCCCGGCCACGGGGCGTGTGGCGGGCAATTTACGGCGAATACGATGGCGTGCGTCGGTGAAGCCATTGGCCTGTCGCTTCCCAATTCAAACATGATGCCAGCGCCCTATCAGGCGCGCGAAGACATTGCCGTGGCGGCGGGCGCGCAGGTTATGGCGCTGCTCGAACAGTCCATCCGCCCGCGCGACATTTGCACGCGGGCGGCGTTCGTCAATGCCGCGCGCGTGGTGGCGGCGACGGGCGGGTCGACCAATGCCGCGCTTCATTTGCCCGCAATGGCGCATGAAGCGGGTATCGAGTTCGATCTGTTCGACGTTGCAGAGGCCTTCAAATCAACGCCCTATATCGCGGACCTGAAGCCCGGCGGAAAATATGTGGCGAAAGACATGTACGAAGCGGGCGGCGTTTATATGTTGATGAAGACGATGCTCGATGGCGGCTTTCTCGACGGCAATTGCCTGACGGTGACTGGCAAAACCTTGGGCGAGAATATCGACTTGGTCACCTGGAACCCCGACCAGAAGGTGATCTATGACGTCAAGGCGCCGCTGTCGCCGACCGGAGGTGTCGTCGGCTTGCGCGGGTCGCTTGCCCCTGATGGGGCGATCGTCAAGGTAGCCGGGATGCAGCGCCTGCAGTTTGAAGGCCCGGCGCGCGTGTTCGATTGCGAGGAGGATTGCTTCGCCGCGGTTGAGGCGCGCGACATTGCCGAGGGCTGTGTCATCGTCATCCGCTATGAAGGGCCAAAGGGCGGCCCCGGGATGCGCGAAATGCTCTCGACCACAGCGGCACTTTATGGCCTGGGCATGGGCGAGAAGGTCGCGCTGGTAACTGACGGTCGGTTTTCTGGCGCGACGCGCGGCTTTTGCATTGGCCATGTCGGCCCGGAAGCGGCCGATGGCGGGCCAATTGCGCTGGTTGAAGATGGGGACACAATCCGCATTGATGCGGCAGCGGGAGTGATTGACCTTGATGTCTCGGCAGAAGTGCTGGCCGAGCGTCGCACACGCTGGGCACCGCGCCGGAACAACTATCAGGCGGGTGCCTTATGGCGCTATGCGCAAACCGTTGGTCCTGCTTATAACGGCGCGGTCACGCACCCGGGAGCAGCGGCGGAAACTCATGTCTATGCGGATATTTAGCGGTCTGATGCTGCTCCCCCTGGCCGGATGCGGCACCGCTCCGCCTGCCAATGAGGCGCTTGCCAACATGGTCGCGGACGAGGCGACGAGGGCCGATCTCATTGAATGCGCGCTGGCGGGGGCCACGACGTTGCAGCGCACCTGCTCGGTCGACCGCGAACAGTCAGACCGGGGCCTGGTGCTGGTCACGCGCAACCCCGATGGCGGCTTCCACCGCTTGCTGGTAACGGGGGATGGCCGCGGCGTTGTTGCAGCGGACGGCGCAGAAAAGGCCAACGTCACTATCGTGAGCCCAGCCGAGATTGACGTTGCGATCGGCGGCGATCGCTATCGGCTGCCGGCCACGATTTCCGCAGACGCGACGCGCCGTAAATGACTGACCCCGCGATGATTGTTCGCGTCGCGGCGCTTGGCGACGGGGTGAGCGGAGACGGTCGTCATGTGCCGCTCGCCGCTCCCGGCGACATCATCCGCGCCAACGGGAGCATCGCGCCGGGACCGCACCATCAGACGCCGCCCTGTCGCCATTTTCCGCACTGTGGCGGGTGCGAGCTGCAGCATCTCGATGAGGAGAGTTATGCGCAGTTTGTGGTCGACCGCGTCGAGGGGGCGCTAGCGGGGCAGGGGCTGGAGGCGACCATTCGCGCGCCGACGCTATCGCCGCCACATAGTCGCCGCCGGGCGACCCTCCATGCCGAGCGGCGCGGCAGCCAGATTGTGCTGGGTTATGCGGAGGCCGGGAGCCACGCGCTGATCGACCTTGCGGAATGTCCGGTCCTGCATCGCGATCTTGCCGATATGATCAAGCCGCTGCGGCGCTTGCTGGGCGTGCTGATGACAGGCAAGCGCCGCGTCGACGTGCATCTGTCGCTGGTCGATCAAGGCGTCGACATGGTGCTGATCGGGGTCGAAGCGGCGGGCCTTGTTGCGGCTGAAGCGATTTCTGCGTTCGGCGAGAAATACCGTATTGCGCGCCTGGCGATCGACGACCGTGATCGTCCCGAAATACGATGGGAGCCGGAAGCGGCGTCGGTCACGCTTGGTGGCGCGGCCGTTCCGGTGCCACCCGGCGCTTTCCTGCAGGCGACCGAGCATGGCGAGGCGGCACTGGTCGCTGCGGTCAGGGAAATGGTCGGCACGCCCGCGACCATGGCGGACCTGTTCGCCGGGATGGGCACGTTCGCGCTTGGGGTGGCGCCGCGGGCAAAGGTGTATGCCGCCGAAGCCAGCCGCGACGCGATTTTGGCCCTGAAATCAGCTGCGGCGCGCGCCGGGCGGTTGCTGGTGACCGAGCACCGCGACCTGTATCGTCGCCCGCTGACGGTTGCCGAGCTGAACCGGTTCGAAGCCATTGTGCTTGATCCGCCGCGCGCCGGCGCCCGTGAACAAGCCGAAGCCTTGGCGGAGTGCTCGGCGGATGTCATTGCCTATGTCTCGTGTAATCCCAGCAGTTTCGCGCGCGATGCTAAAGTGATTTGTGCGGGCGGATTTCAGCTGGACTGGGTGCAGCCGGTTGGGCAGTTCCGCTGGTCGACGCATGTCGAGTTGGTGGGCAGGTTCAGGCGGCCGGCGCCGGATACGTCGCCTTCATAAAATACAGCCCGTCGGGCGGTGCGTTGAGACCAAGCGCTGCACGGTCGCGCGCTTCGAGCGCCTGCTTCATGTCACCGGGCTGCCATTTGCCCTGGCCGACAAGCGCGAGGCACCCCACCATCGAGCGCACCTGGTGATGGAGGAATGATCGCGCCGCTGCCTCAATGACCACCTCGTCTCCGCGCCGGGTGACGTTGAGCGTATCAAGCGTGCGCATTGGACTGTCTGCCTGGCAATGGGCTGATCTGAAGGTGGTGAAGTCATGGCGTCCGAGCAGGTACACTGCGCCTTCTGCCATCATTTCATGGTCGAGCGGCCGGGGCTCACGCCAGGCAAGCCCGCGCTCGACGGTGAGCGGCGCCCGGCGATTGATGATGCGGTATTGGTAGGCGCGGCCTGTGCACGAAAACCGGGCATGCCAGTCGTCGGGCACGACCGTGCAGTCCAGCACCGCTATGGGGAACGGCCGTACGAGCGCGTTCAACCCCTCCATCAGCCGGAACGCCGTGATTGGTCGGGCGACATCGACATGGGCGCGCATCCCGCGGGCATGGACCCCGGCGTCGGTGCGCCCCGCTGCGTGAATCACGACGGGCTCGTGCACCATCCGCGACAGGGCGACCTCCAGCGCTTCCTGAACGCTTGGGCCGTGCGGCTGGCGCTGCCACCCCATAAACGGTCGGCCGTCATACTCAATGGCAAGCGCAAACCGCGTCAAAGTTGCGTTCCGGCGGGGATCGGGAAACCGCGCAACAGCTCGGCTGTCGTCATGGCGCCGCGTCCGGCACGCTGCATGAGCACGGGGCGGAGTGCGCCATAGCCACAGCTTATCGTCAGGCTGTCGTCCAGCACTGAACCGGCCGGGCCCAAACCTTCCGCGACGATGGCATCGAGCACTTCGGCATCGAGTACTTTGACGCGCTCGCCCGCAAGCTCGAAAAACGCGCCGGGCACGGGGTTGAACGCGCGGACCTGTCGCTCGATGATCGTGGCGGCCTGCTGCCAGTCAATCCGCGCTTCGGCCTTGTCAATCTTTGCGGCATAGGTGATGCCGTTATCGGGCTGGGGGATGGACGGGTAGCCGGCGATATTGGCCATGGCGTGCGTCATCAGCCTGGCGCCGATGGCGCTGAGTTCAGCAGTAAGCGCGCCGCCCGTCTTGCGGGCTATTGGCGTCGCTTCGCGCAGCAACACCGGGCCAGTGTCCAGCCCGGCCTCCATTTGCATGATGCACACGCCGGTTTCGGCATCGCCGGCCAGAATCGCGCGGTGAATGGGTGCCGCCCCGCGCCAGCGCGGCAGTAGCGAGGCGTGGACGTTCAGGCAGCCGAGCCTGGGGGCCGCGAGCACGGGCCTGGGGAGAATAAGCCCATAAGCGGCGACCACCGCCACATCGGCACCCAGCGCGGCAAACCCCTGTTGTGCCGCCTCGTCACGCAGCGACGCAGGCGTGCGTACGGCAATGCCCAACGTCTCGGCACGCGCCTGAACAGGCGACGGAGTAAGCGACTTGCCCCGCCCGGCACGGCGCGGCGGCTGCGAATATACCGCGGCGACGCGGTGCCCTGCCGCCACCAGAGCCTCTAGTATCGGCACCGAAAAATCGGGCGTGCCCATGAAAATGACGGTCATTGGCGCAAAGGATTTCATGCGGCTCTTCTTCGCCGCTTGGCAGAGGGCTATGCAAGCCCTTATCTGTTACCCCATGGCTTCCCCAGAAATAGACGCGCTGGCGCACGCGCTGGCCCGGCTCCCCGGGCTTGGGCCCCGTTCGGCCAGGCGCGCGGTGCTCCACCTCCTCAAAAAGCGCGAGACGGCGCTCGATCCGCTGTTGCGCGCGCTGGAAGGGGTCGCGGCCCGGCTCACGATATGCGCGACCTGCTGCAACATCGACACCACCAACCCGTGCAGCATCTGCGCTGATCCGCGGCGGGACGCGCGGGCGCTGTGCGTGGTGGAGGAAGTCGCCGATTTGTGGGC